>JBFXES010000096.1:0-10799 GCA_050179875.1 Thiohalomonadaceae bacterium | reverse complement strand
GACTGCGTTCCACCACCTCGGGCGAAACCGCCGAGGCGGTGGTGCGCCATGACATTTCCGTGTTTCCGCTGGCCTTCCCGCTCATCGCCGGGCCGGGGGCGCTCACCACGGTGCTGCTCATGACGGGTCAGCCCGGGGGCGCGGCCGTGTCCAGCCTGATGCTCGGTATCATCCTGCTGGTGCTGGGCATTACCTGGGCCATGCTCCTGGTCGCCGAGCGGCTCTACCAGGTACTGGGCGAGACCGGCACCAACATGGTGAGCCGTGTGCTGGGCGTGGTGCTGGCCGCATTGGCGGTGCAATACGTGGTGGACGGGATCAAGGCGACCTTCACTTGAAAGTCGGACACGCGGTGCGCGAGCGCGCCTTTCTTGCTAGCGCAACAGCGGCCGCAGTGCGGGCCACACGTTGTCGAGCATGATGGGCTGGGCTTCGGGCGCCGCGTGGATGCGATCGGCCTGCATGAGCGACGCGTTTTCGTCCACGCCGCGCAGCAGGTACGGCACCAGAGGCACGCCGCGCTGGCGCGCCACTTCGCGGTACGCCTCCTCGAAGCGCCGGGTGTAGGCCGGCCCGTAATTGGGCGGGATGCGCAGGCCCACCAGCAACACCTTCACCCCGCCGGCGCGGGCGGCGTCCACCATGGCGAGGAGATTGGCCTGCATCTGCTCCACGGGCAGGCCGCGCAAGCCGTCGTTGCCGCCCAGGGCGATGATGACCAGCGAGGGATTCTGGGTGGCCAGCACGGAGTGCAGGCGCGTCAGGCCCCCGCCGGTGGTCTCGCCGCTCACGCTGGCATTGATGACGCGCCAGTCGTAACCCTCCTGCTGGATGCGTTTGGCCAGCAGGCGCACCCAGCCCTGGGCGACGTCCATGCCGTAGGCGGAACTGAGGCTGTCTCCCAGCACCACCAGAGTGCGGGGCGCGGCGGCGAGGGCGGCTGCGTACAATAGCAGCCCCAGCGCAACGACCAGTTGTCGGAAGGAACGTGTCAGCATGACGGCGATTGTGGAAGCCCGCGGGCTCTCCAAGCAAGTGAACAGTCCGGAAGGACCGCTCACCATTCTGGACGATGTGAACCTGTGCATCGAACCCGGCGAGGCCGTGGCCATCGTGGGCGCGTCCGGTTCCGGCAAGTCGACCCTGCTCGGCCTGCTCGCGGGGCTGGATCTCCCCAGCGCAGGCCAGGTGCTGCTGGACGGCTGCGATCTCGCCGGCCTGGACGAGGACGGCCGCGCGGCGCTGCGCGCGCGCATGCTCGGCTTCGTGTTCCAGTCCTTCCAGCTGCTGCCCAGCCTGACGGCGCTGGAAAACGTCATGCTGCCGCTGGAACTGGCGGGCAGGGGCCAGGCCCGCAGCGAGGCCGAGGCCTTGCTGGAGCGCGTGGGCCTCACCCCGCGCCGCGCCCATTACCCGCACCAGCTCTCCGGCGGCGAGCAGCAGCGCGTGGCCATCGCGCGCGCCTTCGCCACCGGTCCGTCCCTGCTGCTCGCGGACGAGCCCACCGGCAACCTGGATACGCGCACCGGCGCGCGCATCATCGACCTGTTGTTCGAGCTGAACGCCGAACATGGCACCACCCTGGTGCTGGTGACCCATGACGTGCCGCTGGCCGCCCGCTGCGGTCGCCAACTGGTGCTCGAAGCAGGCAGGCTGGCATGACCGGCCACCCCGTCGCCTTTTCCCTGCGCATGCTGCGGCGCGCCCTGCGCGCCGGCGAGTTGCGCGTGCTGCTGGTAGCGCTGGTGGTGGCGGTGGCGAGCGTGACCTCGGTGGGTTTCTTCACCGACCGGGTGCGCCGCGCCATGGACCACCAGGCCGGCGAAATGCTCGCGGCCGACCGGGTGCTGGAAAGCACCCGGCCGCTGCGGCGCGAATGGATCGCCGCCGCCGACGCTCACGGCCTGACGCGCGCGGAGGCCTGGTCGTTCCGCTCCGTGGCGGTGGCGGGCGAACGCCTGGAGTTGTCCGAGGTGAAGGCCGTGGACGCGGGTTATCCGCTGCGCGGCGCCTTGCGCATCGCCGACGTTCCCTTCGGCCCCGAGCGCGTGGCCGCGACCGGGCCGGCCCCGGGGCGCGCCTGGCTGGAGCCGCGTCTGTTGCAGGCCCTGGGCCTGCGGGTCGGCGATGCGCTCATGCTGGGAGAACTGCAGCTCACGGTGGACGCCGTGCTCGCCTATGAGCCGGACCGCGGCGGCGAGGTGTTCAACATCGCGCCGCGCCTGCTCATGAACCTGGCGGACGTGCCGGCCACCAGACTCATCCAGACCGGCAGCCTGGTGAACTATCGCCTGCTGCTCGCGGGCCCCGAGCGAAATCTGGCGGGCTTTCGCGATGCGGTGCAACCCTCGCTCGGGCCGTCCGAGCGCCTCATGGGTGTGCGCGACGCGCGCCCCGAACTCAACGCCGCCCTGGAGCGCGCCGAACGCTACCTGGGCCTCGCCGCGCTGGTGAGCGTGATGCTCGCCGGCGTGGCCGTGGCGGTGGCGGCCACGCGCTATGCCGAGCGCGAACTGGACGGCGCGGCAGTGATGCGCTGCCTGGGCGCCCGCCAGGGCTTTCTCACGGCGGTATTCATGTTGCAACTCTTGTGGCTCGCCCTGGCCGCGGCGCTGCTCGGTGCGGCTCTTGGCTACGGCGCTCACGCAGTCATCGTGCGTCTGTTCGGCGGTTTGCTGGGCGACGGCCTGCCCCCGCCCTCGGCGCTGCCCGCCCTGTTCGGGCTGGTCACGGCGACGGTGACCCTGGCGGGTTTCGCCCTGCCGCCCGTGCTCGCCATGCGCCGGGTGCCGCCGCTGCGGGTGTTGCGGCGCGACGTCGTGCCCCTGCCGCCGCGGGCGCACGTGGCCTACGGCGCCGCCATCGGCGCGCTGTCCCTGCTCATGCTCTGGCAATCGCGCGATCCCCTGCTGGCCGGCACCGTGCTGGGCGGCGCCCTGCTCACCCTGGCCGTGCTGGCGCTGGCGGCGATGGCGCTGATCGCGGTCTTGCGCGGCCTGCGCCGCACCGGCGGCGTGGCCTGGCGCTTCGGGCTGGCGGCGCTCACGCGCCGCGCGCGGGCCACCACGGCGCAGGTGGTGGCCTTCGGCATAGGCATCATGGTGCTGCTGGTGCTCACCCTGGTACGCACCGACCTGCTCGAACAGTGGCGCGCGCGCCTGCCCGCCGATGCACCCAATCATTTCCTGGTGAACGTGCAGCCGGATCAGGTGCAGGAACTGCGGGCCTTCTTCAAGGCGCGTGGCGTGGCCGAGCCGCAGTTGTATCCCATGGTGCGCGGACGCCTGGTGGCCATCAACGAGCGCGAGGTCAGCGCCGCCGACTACGAGGAGACGCGCGCCCAGCGCCTGGTGCGGCGCGAATTCAACCTGTCCTGGAGCCGTGAGCTGCCCCCCGAGAACACGGTGGTGCAGGGCGCGTGGTGGACGTCCACCGGCGGCGGCGAATGGTCCGTGGAGCAGGGGCTGGCGGAGACGCTGGGCATCCGTCTGGGCGATCGCCTGGTGTTCAGCGTGGCGGGACAGCGCGTGGCCGGGCGCGTCACCAGCCTGCGCACGCTGGAATGGGATTCCTTCAACGTGAATTTCTTCGTGCTGGGACCGCCCGGCGTGCTGGAGGCGCACCCGGCCAGTTACATCACCAGCTTCCACCTGCCTTCGCAGGCCAAGCCCATGCTGGCCGAGCTGGTGCGCGCCTTCCCCAACGTCACCGTCATCGACGTGGACGCCCTCATGACCCGCGTGCGTGACATCATGGATCGGGTGAGCCACGCGGTGGAGTTCGTGTTCGCCTTTACCCTGGCGGCGGGCCTGGCGGTGTTGTTCGCCGCCGTGCAGTCCACGCGCGAGGAACGCCTGCGCGAAGCCGCGGTGCTGCGCACCCTGGGCGCGCGCGCGGCGCACATCCGCGGTGCGCTGTGGACGGAATTCCTGGTGCTGGGCGCGCTTTCAGGTCTGCTGGCGGCGGCCGCCGCCACGGCGCTGGGCTTCGTGCTCGCCACGGTGGTGTTCGACTTCGGTTATGGATTCGATGCATGGGTGTGGCTGGCGGGCGCCGCCGGCGGCGCCCAGGGCGGGGGTGCGGGAGGGGTGGCGGGCACGCGCGCCGTGCTCAGGCAGCCGCCCTTGTGGACGCTGCGGCGCATGTAGTGTGAAAGGACGGAGGGGATGCTGACGACGGAAAAGATCCGCGACTTTTTCCTGCGCGGGGTGTGGCAGCTGGAACCGGCAACGCTCAGCGGCCCGCGGCGCGTGCTGGTGCAGATCGCGCGCGTGACCTTCGTGCTAGCGCGCGAAGTGGTGCAGGGCGATCTCACGCTGCGCGCCATGAGTCTGGTGTACACCACGCTGCTGTCACTGGTGCCGCTGCTCGCGGTGAGCTTTTCGGTGCTCAAGGCCTTCGGCGTGCACAACCAGATCGCGCCCCTGCTCGGCCAGTTCCTGGCGCCGCTCGGCCCCAAGGGCATGGAGCTGACCACGCGCATCATCGGCTTCGTGGAAAACGTGCGCGTGGGCCTGCTGGGCGCCATCGGTCTGCTGTTCCTGTTCTACACCGTCATCAGCCTCATCCAGAAGACCGAGGAGTCGTTCAATTTCGTCTGGCGCGTGCGCAATCCGCGGCCGTTCTCGCGCCGCTTCAGCGATTACCTGAGCGTCATCCTCATCGGCCCGGTGCTGGTGTTCTCGGCCATCGCCGTCACCGCCTCGGTCATGAACTTCGAGGTGGTGCGATGGCTGCTCCAGCACGAGACCATCGGCCCCATGGTGCTGAGCCTGGGGCGGCTGCTGCCTTACGCCATCGTCATCGGCGCGTTCTCGTTCATGTACGTGTTCATCCCCAACACGCGCGTACGCTGGCGCTCGGCCCTGGTGGGCGGCACGGTGGCCGGCGTGCTGTGGCAGACCACGGGCTATGTGTTCGCGTCCTTCGCCGCCGGCTCCATGCAGAACGTCATCTATTCCAGCTTCGCCATCGTGCTGCTGTTCATGGTGTGGCTGTACCTGAGCTGGTTCATCCTGCTGTTCGGTTCGCAGGTCGCGTACTTCCACCAGCATCCCCAGCAGATCCGCCTGGGACGCGGCCGTTTTGTCCTGAGTCCGCGCCTGACCGAGCAGACGGGGCTCACGGTCATGTACCTGGTCACGGAGCGCTACATGCACGGCGGCGAACCCTGGGCCACGGACGCGCTGGTGGCGCGCCTCAAGCTGCCCGGGGACGCGGTGGACGATCTGCTGCAGGTGCTGATGCGCGGCGGCCTCCTGGTGTGCGCCGGGCCGGTGGACAATCCCGTGTTCGTGCCGGCGCGCGATCCCGACACCATCGGCGTGCAGGAAGTCCTCCATGTCCTGCGCAGCGCGGGCGAGGAGGAATACGCGGCGGAGGCGTTCCGGCTGGACGTCACCGCGGTGAACCAGCTCCTGACACGGGCGGCCGAGTCACAGCCGGGGCTGGACTCGCTCAGCATCAAGGCGCTGGTGCAAAGCGGCACCACGGATACGTCACCCGTTGTCGCCGCCTCGCCCATTCCCTGATTCCGCGGGCGCGGTGCCATCATCCTGTCCGCGCCGCTCGCCGGCGCGGCGATCGCCCGGCGCGCGTGTGTCCATGAACACCGGCGCCGACTGCCTGCGCCGTTCCTCCCTCCGGCGTTCTTCGCTGCGGCGCTGCTGTTCGGGAGTGTCCTTGCCGGCCATCGTTGCTCCTTGTTCCGGATTTCTTACCGTTCTCTTCCCCGCTTGCCGCCGCCGTGGGCTCCCGTTTACGCTGCGAGCCATGACCCCGGAATGGTACGCGCTCGTCAAATCCCTGCACCTGGCCACGGTAACGTTGTCCTTCACCGGGTTCATGGTGCGCGCCTGGTGGCGCGCAACCGCGCCGGAGCGCCTCGGGCGTGCCTGGGTGAGGCGTCTGCCGCACGTGAACGATAGCGTGTTGCTGGCCTCCGGGTTGACGCTCGCCGTCCAGGGGCACGTGTCTCCGTTCGCCCAGCCCTGGCTCGGGGCCAAGCTCATGGCGCTGCTCGGCTACATCGCATGCGGGAGCCTCGCCTTGCGCGGCCGTACGGAGGGTGTGCGACGGGCCGCCCTGATCGCGGCGGTGGGCACCATCGGTTACATCGTCGCCGTGGCCTTGACCCGGCAACCCGCTCCCTGGGCGTGAAAGGGCCCGTGTGATCCTGCAATCGGTTTGCGCCGGGCGTGCCCGGCATCGGACTGAGCCATGTTGACCGCGCTGGGCGCCTTCCTCGGAGGCACCGGCCTCTTCCTGCTGGGCATGCGGCTGCTCACCGACGGCCTCAAGCTGGCCGCCGGCGACACCCTGCGACGCATCCTCGCCAACGCCACCCGCACGCGCTTGCGCGGCCTGGTCTCCGGCATCTTCATCACCGCGCTGGTGCAGTCGTCCACCTCGGTTACCGTGGCGGTGCTGGGCTTCATCAATGCTGGGCTGGTGAACCTGGGCCAGGTGGTGACGGTGATCTACGGCTCCAACGTGGGCTCCACCATGATCGGCTGGCTGGTGGCCCTGGTGGGTTTCAAGATTGACGTGGCGGCGGTGTCCCTGCCGCTGGTCGGCCTGGGCATGGGCCTGGCGCTCACCACCGGCCGCCGCGCCGCGCTGGGGCAGGCCCTGGCCGGCTTCGGCGTCTTCTTAATGGGCATCGGCATCCTTTCCGAGACCTTCGAAACCCTGGGGCAGGAGCTGCCCATGGAGCTGTTCAACGCCACCGGTCCGCTGGCGCTGCTCGGCTTCCTCGCCATGGGCTTCCTGCTCACGGTACTGATGCAGTCCTCCAGCGCCTCGCTCGCCATCGTGCTCACGGCCTCGGCGGGCGGCGTGCTGCCTTTTGCCAATGCCGCCGCGGCGGTGATTGGCGCCAACGTGGGCACCACCTCCACGGCCGTGCTCGCCGCCATCGGCGCCACCGCCAACGCCAAGCGCGCGGCGGCCATCCACGTCTCGTTCAATTTCATCACCGCGGGAGTGGCCGTGCTCCTGTTCCCGGTGCTCATCGCGCTGGTGGACGCCTCGGCGCGCGCGGCCGGCCTGTCGGGCGGCGCGCCCACGGAACTGGCGCTGTTCCATTCGGTGTTCAACGTGCTCGGGGTGGCCATTCTCTGGCCGTTCACGCCGCGCCTGGTGGCGGCGCTGGAGGCTCGCTTCCAGGAGGCGGACGCCGCCCGGCCCCGCCACCTCGACCGCACCGTGGTCGCGACCCCGGCCCTGGCGGTGGACGCACTCGCCCTGGAGCTGGCGCGCACCGGCGCCTTGGCGCGCGCCATGGCGCGCGGCGCGCTCAGCGCGGAGACGGCGCCCGCCGCGGGGCTGGAGGAGGACAAGGCCGCCATCGACGGACTGGTAGAGGCCATGGGGGCGTTCGGCGCCCAGGTGGTGGCCGGCAATCAGCCTGCCGAGGTGGTGGAAGCCCTGCCCAATGCCCTGCGCGTGGCGCGCTATTACACCAACATCGCCGAGCTGTCCCTGAAGATCTCGGCCCTGCGTCCCAGGCTGGCGCCCGTCAGGGATGCGGCGCTGGCCGCGCGCCTCACTGCCTTCCGCGCCCTGTGCGCGCGCCTGGTGGACCTGGCCGATCCGGCCGAAGCCGGCTACGACGAGGCCACGGCCGCCGCCGTCCTGGGCGAGATGGAAGCGGAATACCAGGCGCTCAAGGCCGCTTTGCTGCGCGCGGGCGCCAATGGCCTGCTGCCGGTGCGCGAGATGGTGGCCGAACTGGACGTGCTCAGCATGACGCGCCGGCTCATCGAGCAGATCGTGAAATCGGCGCCGTATCTGGCCGGTTTGCTGCGCCCGGCCGACCCGTTCCGCAGCACCGGGGCCGCCTGACGCACGCGCCCTCATGGCTGTACCCGCTTGTTCTCATGGAAAGGGTGACTACGCTTACCCTGTTCAAGGAGCGAGGTGCGCGCCATGGCTGCGGTGCAGGACAGTGCCCACGTGTTCACGCCTTTCGGCATCCGGCCTGCCGACGAGGCGCTGTCGGGGCTGGTGTCAGGCAGTTTCAATCTGCTGGAGGCCCCCGATGCGACGGCCGCCGACGTGGCGCTGGCGCATTTTCTCGATCACGCCCTCAAGCGCGGCGCGCGCGTGGCCGTGGTCGCCTTCGACAACCTGCAGTGGCGCCTGTTGCAGTTCGCCAACTACGGTTTCGATTTCTGCGAGGCCATGGATGACGACCGCCTGTCCTATGTCTTCTATCGCCCCACCCTGAGCCGCGCCCTCGGCCTCGGCGCCGATTATGGCGCCTTGTTCAGCGAACTCCGCCGCCTCACCGGCCCGGTGGAGCGCATCGGTTTTCTCAACCCCGAGGTGATGTTCAACCTGGAATCGGATGCCCTCGCCATGGATTCGGTGGGGCGTTTCGCCGCCAGCGCGGACAAGCTGGGTGCGACGGCACTGGGCATATACGTGCCCGACCGCAGCGCGAGCCAGGCGCGGCTGCGCACTGCGGGTGCGCGCCTGTTTGCGGGCGCTTTCGAGATGAAACCCGACCGTAACGATTTCGTGCTGCGTTCGCTCAAGCGCCGGGAGCAGGGCAAGTCGGTGAGGCTCGCCTTGCTGGACGGGCGCGGCTACGTGTCGGAGACCGAATACGCCACTGCCGTCGCCTGAGGCCGCTCACACCCCGGCGAACACGGACTGGAGCGCGAGCGCGGCGAGCCCCGTCGCACCCACGAATGCAAAGGCGGCGGCCACGGCGCGGCCCATGGGGCGCCCGCCGATGTAGGTGACCAGCGTGGCCTTGGCGATGGAATTGCTGATGGCCGCGAAGACGATGCCACGCACGGCGGCGTCCTGCTCCAGTCCGCTCCGGGCCAGTTGCGAGAGCGACAGCGTGATCGCGTCCACGTCGGCCGCGCCCGACAGCAGCGCCAGCCCATACACACCCTTGTCGCCGAACCACTCCACCGCCGCGCGCGAGGCGAGCATGAGCAGCACCAGCACCGCGGCGAACTTCAGCGCTGGCACCAGCTCGAAAGGATTCGGCAGGGCGACGACCCGATGCGCGGCGGCATCGCCGCGGCCGCGTCGCCACAGCCAGCCGGTGGCGAGTATGGCCGCCAGGGTCATCGCGAGCACCGCCGGCGCGACGCGTGACAGCAGCGCGGGATTCACCACGGCCACTTCTACCAGGATGCGCGGGAACATGGTGGTGGAGGCGAGCACCACGCCTGCGGCGAGTATGGCCTTGGCGCGGGCATGATCGCGCCCCAGGCGCGCGAAGCTGAGCGCCACCGCCGTGGAGGAGGCGAGGCCGCCCACCAGGCCGGTGAGCATGACGCCGAAGCGCTCGCCCGCGAGTTTCATGGCGAAGTAGCCAATGAAGCCGATGCCGGTGATGAGCACCACGAACCACCAGATCCGGTACGGGTTCAACACCTCCCACGGGCCGAAGCCCTCGTCCGGCAGCACCGGCAGCAGGACGAAACTGATGAGCAGCAGCTTGATGGTGGCGAGCAGCTCGTGTTTCTCCACGTGCCGCACCCAGGTGTGGATCTCCAGCTTCAGGCCGAGCAGGAAGGCGGTGACCACCGCCACCGCCACGCTGGCAGTGAGATGCCCCGCGGCCGTGGCGGCGCCCAGGGTGAAGGTCAGGAACGACGCCACCGAGGTGGTGATGCCGTAATCCTGCTGCGGCGCCGAGCGCAGCAACTGCGCACCCACCACCAGCGCGGCCAGTCCCGCCAGCGCGAAGGCCAGCACCGAAGCGCCGTATTCCTCCGCAAGCACCGCGGAAAGGGCGCCGTAGAGGCTGATGAGGGGAAAGGTGCGTATGCCTGCGATGCGCTGGCCTTCCGATGCTTCGCGACTGCGCCAGCCCCGTTCAAGGCCGATGAGAAGACCGATGCCGAGCGCGACCGCGAGGCGCAGGAAGAGATCCATGCTGTCCTTGTGCTTGTCGCTTTTCGATTAGCATAACCGGTTTGGCAATGAGGAAATCAATCCCGGTGATGACGCGCAAATGGCTGCGCCTCCTGTGGCAGGCCCTGGCCCTGTTCGCTCTGGTGCTGGCGGTAGGCTTCTGGCAGGTGCGTGATCTGGCGAGCGGCATGGCGCTGCCGCTTGCCGGCGCCGGCCTGCACGGCGAGCCGCTGGATCTCGCGCACTGGCGCGGCCGGCCCGTGGTGGTGCACTTCTGGGCCACCTGGTGTCCGGTGTGCAGCCTGGAGGATGAGACCATCGCGGCCGTTGCCGCCGATCACCCGGTGCTCACCGTGGCCATGCAGTCGGGCGGCGCGCACGAGGTGGCCGCGCATATGCGCGAAAACGGACTGGAGTTTCCGGTGCTCAACGATCCCGACGGCGCGCTGGCCGCACGTTACGGCGTGCGTGCGGTGCCGACCACCTTCATCATCGACGGCGCGGGCCGCATACGCTTTCGTGAAGTGGGTTACACCACCGGCCCGGGCCTGCGGCTGCGCTTGTGGTTAGCGGACTGACGGGGACTAACGTTCCCCGATCGAAAGCAGGTTCTTGACCAGGCGTGCGCCCCCTTCATAGGCCTCCTGTGTGGCCATCGCCGCCTGGAAGCGCGTGGGGACCCTCCCGGTGAGCGTGGCCACGCCCCGGTTCACCGACACGCGCACGTCCGTGGCGTCGAGAAAGGCGCTCCACTGCAACTGCGCCTGCACCGCCTCGGCGAGGGTTGCGTCCTCCGTGGACGCCACCTGTCCGGGCGCGGGCCGCCGGTCGTTCACGGTGAAATACGGCGCGCCCACATACGGCTTGTCACCGTTGTAGGGTGCGCGCTGCACGCTGCGCAGTTCGTTCCTGACCTC
>JBFXES010000095.1:0-10799 GCA_050179875.1 Thiohalomonadaceae bacterium | reverse complement strand
GGTGCAGAAAGGCATTCGCCCACGATGTGGGCTCCTACGGCGGTTCTCGATGCGTCGTAGGAGCCGACACCGTCGGCGAACATGGGCCCGATTACCGCCAGGCGGTGAAGAACGGCATTCGCCCACGGTGTGGGCTCCTACGGCGGTTCTCGATGTGTCGTAGGAGCCGACACCGTCGGCGAACATGGGCCCGATTACCGCCGGGCGGTGTACAAAGGCATTCGCCCACGATGTGGGCTCCTACGGCGGTCCTCGATGCGTCGTAGGAGCCGACACCGTCGGCGAACATGGGTCCGATTACCGCCGGGCGGGTGCAGAAAGGCATTCGCCCACGATGTGGGCTCCTACGGCGGTTCTCGATGCGTCGTAGGAGCCGACACCGTCGGCGAACATGGGCCCGATTACCGCCGGGCGGTGAAGAACGGCATTCGCCCACGATGTGGGCTCCTACGGCGGTCCTCGATGCGTCGTAGGAGCCGACACCGTCGGCGAACATGGGCCCGATTACCGCCGGGCGGGTGCAGAAAGGCATTCGCCCACGATGTGGGCTCCTACGAGTCCTTTCTGGACAGCATGTCCTTGAGATTGGCAAAGGGATTGAACGTGGCCGGCGCGCTTTCCCCCGACGAACTGCCGCCGCCGTAGCCACGCACCTGGTCCACGTAGCGCTGATGCTCGTTGTCGTGGCAGTACAGGCAGAGGTTTTCCCAATTGCTGCCGTCCGGCGGGTTGTTGTCGTGGTTGTGGTCCTTGTGGTGGACGGTCAGTTCATGCAGGTTCTGGCGCGTGAACTCGCGTCCGCAACGGGCGCAGATCCAGGGGTGGATGCGCAGCGACTGCTCGCGATAACCCGCCATGCGTTTGTCGGCCTCGCGGCGCGCCTCGGCCACCACGCGATCGAGGCGGCCGGTGTCCATGGGTTTCTTCTTCTCGGCCATTGCCACCACCTCTCCCGTATTGTGTAGGAGCGGCCTCAGGCCGCGATTTCGCCGCGGCGTGAAGCATCGCAGCCTGAGGCCGCTCCTACAAAATCTTTCAGGCCTTGCGGTACACCTCGGCGCCGTTTTTCACGAACTCCGCCGCTTTTTCCTGCATGCCCTTGTGCAGGGCCTCTTCCGTTTCGAGGCCGTGCTCCTTCGCGTAATCGCGCACGTCCTGCGTGATCTTCATGGAACAGAAGCTTGGACCGCACATGGAGCAGAAATGCGCCACCTTGTGCGCCTCCTTGGGCAGGGTGGCGTCGTGGTAGGCGCGGGCGCGATCCGGATCGAGGCCGATGTTGAACTGGTCTTCCCAGCGGAACTCGAAGCGCGCCTTGCTCATGGCGTTGTCGCGGATCTGCGCGCCGGGGTGGCCCTTGGCCAGGTCGGCGGCATGGGCGGCGATCTTGTAGGTGATGATGCCTTCCTTGACGTCGTCCTTGTTGGGCAGGCCCAGGTGTTCCTTGGGCGTGACGTAGCACAGCATGGCGGTACCGAACCAGCCGATCATGGCGGCGCCCATGGCCGAGGTGATGTGGTCGTAGCCCGGGGCGATGTCGGTGACCAGGGGGCCAAGCGTGTAGAACGGGGCCTCGCCGCATTCGCGCAACTGCTTGTCCATGTTCTCCTTGATCATGTGCATGGGCACGTGACCCGGGCCCTCGATCATGGTCTGCACGTCATGCTTCCAGGCGATCCTGGTGAGCTCGCCCAGGGTCTCCAGCTCGCCGAACTGCGCCGCGTCGTTGGCGTCGTAGATGGAGCCCGGGCGCAGGCCGTCGCCCAAAGAGAAGGCCACGTCGTAGGCCTTCATGATCTCGCAGATTTCCTCGAAATGGGTGTAGAGGAAATTCTCCTTGTGGTGGGCCAGGCACCACTTGGCCATGATGGAGCCGCCGCGGGAAACGATGCCCGTAAGGCGCCTGGCCGTGAGCGGCACGTAGCGCAGCAACACGCCGGCGTGGATGGTGAAGTAGTCCACGCCCTGCTCGGCCTGCTCGATGAGCGTATCGCGCACGATCTCCCAGGTGAGTTCCTCGGCCTTGCCGCCCACCTTCTCCAGGGCCTGGTAAATGGGCACGGTGCCGATGGGCACCGGCGAGTTGCGGATGATCCATTCGCGCGTCTCGTGGATGTTCTTGCCCGTGGACAGGTCCATGATGGTGTCCGCGCCCCAGCGGATACCCCAGGTCATCTTGGCCACTTCCTCCTCGATGGAGGAGCCCAGCGCGGAATTGCCCAGGTTGCCGTTGATCTTCACCAGGAAGTTGCGGCCGATGATCATCGGCTCCAGTTCCACGTGGTTGATGTTGGCAGGGATGATGGCGCGGCCGCGCGCTACCTCGTCACGCACGAACTCGGGGGTGATTTCCTTGGGGATGTTCGCGCCGAAGCTCTCGCCCGGGTGCTGGTCCTTGAGAAAGTCGCGGTACATCTCCAGGCGCAGATTCTCGCGGATGGCCACGTACTCCATCTCGGGCGTGACGATGCCCTTCTTCGCGTAGTGCATCTGGGTCACGTTCATGCCCGCACGGGCACGGCGCGGCTGGCGCCTGTGGCCGGCGAAACGCAGATGATCGAGTCCGGCATCGGCTTCGCGCCGGCGGCCGTAGTCGGAGCTGAGATGCGCAAGCACTTCGGTATCGCCGCGCTCCTCGATCCAGCGCGAGCGGATGTCGGGGAGGCCCTTGCGGATGTCGATGGTGACCTCCGGATCGGTGTACGGCCCCGAGGTGTCGTAGATGGTGAGCGGAGGGTTCTGTTCGCGCCCGGCGCTGGTGACGGTGTCCGTCAGGGTGATCTCGCGCATGGGCACGCGGATGTCCGGGCGCGAACCCTGCACGTAGATCTTGCGCGAGGCGGGAAACGGCTGGATGGAGCCCGCGTCGACTTGTGCGGTCTCGCTGAGGAATTGTTCGGGAACGGCGCTCATGGCACACCTCTCGTGGTCGGTCAGAGGCGGCGAAAGGGCGCGCAGGGTGCGGCACCGCTTCCCTACGCCGGTACTAACCGGTTCAGGTTCAAAGGGTCTTTCTCAGCCGAGGCCGCAGGCCTCAGGCACCCCTAGCTGGTCTGGCGTTAAAGTATAGTATGGTGCTCGGATTCGCAAGCGCCTGGAAACTGCTGAAAAACCCAGAAAAACAGGGAGTAACGCTTGCACTTCTTCGCATTGCGCAGGCCCGTCGCGCCTTGCCTGGCCCGCGCAAAGCGCTTACCCTTGGGCCTCCTAACGGGGTCTATACACATGCAGAAGCTCATGCCCGACGTCAATTTCGAGCTGGCGCGCCGCAACATGATCGCCCAGCAGGTACGCCCTTGGGACGTGTTGAATGACCGTGTGCTGGACGCCATGCAACATGTCCCGCGCGAAGACTTCGTGCCCGCCCAGTACCGCAACCTCGCCTACACCGATCTGGAACTCCCCATCGGCCAGGACCAGGTGCTCATGGCGCCGAAGCTGGTGGGCCGCATGCTGCAGGCGCTGGACATCCAGGCCCGCGACCGCGTGCTCGAAGTGGGCACCGGCACCGGCTACGCCACCGCCCTGATGGCCCTGCTCGCCAACGAAGGCCACGTTTACTCCGTGGACCTCCACGCCGAGTTCACCGCGGGCGCGCGCCAGCGCTTGGCCGCCCACGGCATCCGCAACGTGACCCTGGAGACCGGCAACGCCGTCAACGGCTGGGATGCCCATGAACCCTACGACGCCATTGCCATCACCGGCTCCCTGCCCCTGCTCACCGACGGCTTCCAGCGCATCCGCGAAAGCCTGGCCGTGGGCGGACGGCTGTTCGTCGTCGTGGGCGAAGCCCCCAGCATGGAGGCCATCCTCGTCACCCGCATGGCGGAAAACGAGTGGCGCAGCGAAGGGTTGTTCGAGACCCTGTTGCCTCCCCTGGTGCACGCCCCGCAGCCCCAGCGCTTCGTTTTCTGAGCGATTTCCGGGCAAGAAACCGGTATTGCTGCATAGTTATGGCGTTGAAAAGCCCGGCTGCCGGACCGTATATTAGCGCCTATTAATTAACTGACCGCTCGGTCAGCCCTGTGGATGGGAATCGAAACCGTATGAAGATGCGCAACACCCTGCTCGCCTCCGCCCTGATGCTGGCGCTCTCTGCCCCTGCCGGGGCGGCCGATCTCCTGGACGTGTACCGCCGGGCCCAGGAGGCCGATCCGCAGATCGCCAATGCGGCAGCCGCCCACGGCGCTGCGCTGCAGGCCCGCCCGCTGGCGCGTTCCAACATCATGCCCAAACTCAGCGTAGGCGCGCTGTACAGCAAGGCCTCCACGGATACCGAGAGCGACGTTCCCGCCGCGGCGACGGGCTCGGTGGACACCGACACCACCGAATACAACCTGAGCCTGATCCAGCCCATCTACCACCACGACTACTACGTGCAGTTCAGGCAGGCCGATGCCAGCATCGCCCAGGCCGACGCCCAGTACACCGCGGCCCAGCAGGATCTCATCGTGCGCGCGGCCAACGCCTACTTCGGCGTGCTCGCCGCCGAGGACAACCTGCGCTTCGCCGAGGCCCAGCGCACCGCCTTCGAACAACAGTTGCGCCAGACCCGCCAGCGCTTCGAGGTGGGCCTGACCGCCATCACCGACGTGCGCGAAGCCCAGGCACGCTACGACCTGTCCGTGTCGCAGGAGATCGCCGCCCGCAACCAGTTGATCACCGCACGCGAACAGTTGCGCGAGCTCACCGGCGAGGAATACGAGAACCTCGCCAAGCTGGGTGAAATGCCGCTGGTTGTGCCCGAGCCCGCGGACGTGGAGAAGTGGGTGAGCACAGCCATGGACCAGAACCTGCAACTGCTCGCCGCCGAAGCCTTCAGCCGCGTGCAGCGCGAGGAGATCCGCCGTCAGCGCGCCCAGCGCTATCCCACGCTCGACCTGACCGCCAGCGTAGGCCGCACCGAGCGCGACACCGGCCTCGTCACTGAGGTGGACAACAGCGTCGTGGGCATCAACCTGAACTTCCCGTTCTATCAGGGTGGTCTCATTAGCGCGCGCAGCCGCCAGGCCGAATTCCAGTACCAGCAGGCCCTGGCCCAGCTGGATCAGCAGCGCCGCGCCACCGTGCGCCAGACCCGCGACGCCTACAACCGCGTGCAGGCGGGCATCAGCCAGGTGGAGGCCCTGCGCCAGGCGGTGATTTCGGCCCAGACCGCCCTCGACGCCACCCAGGCGGGCTACGAAGTGGGCACCCGCACCGCCGTGGACGTGCTGGATGCGCAGCAGCAGCTCTATTCTGCACAGAGCGAATACGCCCGTGCGCGTTACGACTACGTGCTCTCCACCCTGCAGCTCAAGCAGGCCGCCGGCACCCTCATGCCCGAGGACGTGGCCCTGGTGAACGCCTGGCTGACGGGTAACGCGCAGTAGGGAAAGAACCACGGAGAAAAGCTTCCGTGTTCTCCGTGGATCCGGGTTGAGAGCGGCGGGCACGGGCCGCCCCATTTCGCGGTCATTTGCGTTTATTTGCGTTCATTTGCGGACCTTCCTCTGACAGAGGCAACCATGCGCCAAGGCAACCCGCTGCTGCTTTCCGCCGACCAGAGCCTGCTGATCCTCGTCGACGTCCAGGTGCGCCTGGCCGCGGCCATGCCCGATGCGGATCGCGCGCGCGTGCTGCGCCAGGCGGCCGCGTTGCTGCGCGGGGCCGATCTGTTGCAGGTGCCGGTGATCGTCTCGGAGCAATATCCCAAGGGTTTGGGATACACCGAGCCGGCGCTGGCGGAAGCTTTTCCCGCCACCGCAGCCATCGTCGAGAAGACCTGCTTCGCCTGCAGCGGCGAGCCCCGTTTCCGAGAGGCCCTCGCGGCGCACGGCCGTCGGAAGATGGTGGTCGCCGGCATGGAGGCCCACGTCTGCGTGCTGCAAACCGCGCTAGAACTGCATGCCGCCGGTCACGAGGTGTTCGTGGTGGAGGACGCAGTGAGCAGCCGCGATCCGGCCAACCGGCACAATGCCATGGCCCGCCTGCGCCAGGCCGGGGTCACGGTGACCAATACCGAATCGGTGCTGTTCGAGTGGCTGCGCGACGCCTCCCATGCTCAGTTCAAGGCCGTGAGCGCTCTCATCAAGTGACCTTGCTCTTCCCCGCCGCCGCGCCCGATTTCTCCGATCCCGTCGGCCTGCTGCGCGCCTGTCACGGCCGCATCCTGGCCCACTGCGCCACCCTGGAGCGCCTGGTGCCGCATCTGGCCCGCCACGGCGCCGACGCGGAGGCACGCGAAGCCATGGCGCGCGTGCACCGTTATTTTGCGACCGCCGCACAGCATCACCACGCGGACGAGGAGCAGGATCTGTTTCCGCGGCTCAGCGCCGTCGCGCCCGAACTGATCCCGCTCATGCAGGAACTGGAGTCCGAGCACGAGGGCCTCTCGCGCCACTGGCAGGCGCTGGCGCCGTTGCTGGCCGAGCCGGAAAAAGCCGTTGCCGATGGGGATGCCTTCGCGCGCGTCGTGGCGGCTTTCGTCGCCGGCTATCAGGCGCACGCAGCCAAGGAGAACGAGCGGCTGCTGCCGCGCGCGGCGGATGTGCTCTCGCCCGAGGACCTGCGCGAGCTGGGGGCATGCATGGCCGCCCGCCGTGGTGTGGCTCTGCCATCGGCATAAGTCCTCCGGGAGGCGCAACGCGGAGGGCTCGGAGGCGCGGAGGACGCGGAGGAAATTCGAGACTCAATGCAGAGACACAGAGGCACGGAGAACACAGAGATGTGTTTCTCCAGGGTCTCCACACCAGCGCGGTGGCGCCAACACGCAGGCTTTCAACGCCAACCATGGAGAATCCCTTTTCTCTGCGTCCTTGCGGCTCTGTGTTGAATCCCGTCGGGATTCCAGCCAGTGTAGCGGCGGGGGCAAGGTTCGCCTGACGGGTAACGCGCCACAGTGACAACACGGAAGGCGCAGAGGACGCGGAGTTTGAGAAAGTGAGTCGCGGTTCCAGAGCTCCGGCGACTGCGCCCCCAGGAACGCGGGCTCCTGTTAGAATTGCGCGCTTTCACATCCCCTCGCCATGACCGAAACCTTCCGCCCCAGCCAGTTTCTCGCCCCTCGCCATTGGCCCACCTGGCTTGGCCTGGCGCTGGTGCGCGTGGGCGGCGCGCTGCCCTACCGCTGGCAGCTGCGCCTGGCGCGGGTCATCGGCAATCTCGTGTATTTGCTGGCGCGCAGCCGCCGCCGGATAGCGCAGATCAACGTGGATCTGTGCCTGCCCGAACTGACGCCCGCAGAGCGCACCCGCCTCGTGCGCGAGTCCTTCGTCTCCTCGGCCATGGCCATTTTCGAGATGGGTCTCGCCTGGTGGGGCAGTGACGAGCGCTTGCGCGCCCTGCACCGCGCCGAGGGGCTGGAACATCTGGAAGCGGTCCTGGCGGGGGGCAAGGGCGCCATCCTGCTGGGCGGCCATTACACCACCATCGAGCTCAGCGGCCGCCTCATGGGCCTGCACCGGCGCGACATCTACCCGGTGTACAAGCACGCCCGCAATCCGCTCTACGATGCCGCCGTGGCCGCGGGCCGGCGCCGCGTCTACGCGGGCATCCTCGACAATCTCGACCTGCGCGCGCTGGTGCGCGTGCTCAAACAGGGCAAGGTGGTGTGGTACGCCCCCGATCAGGATTTCGGGCGCGAGCGCTCGGTGTTCGCGCCGTTCTTCGGCGTGCCCACCGCCACCCTCACCACCACCGCGCGCCTCGCGCGGCTCTCCGGGGCACCGGTGCTGCCGTTCTATTCCGAGCGCCTGCCGGGCGAGGCCGGTTACGTGATCCGCGTGGGCGCTCCGCTGGCGGATTTTCCCAGCGGCGACGACCTGCAGGATGCGACGGCGATCAACCGCGCCATCGAAGCCCAGGTGCGGCGCACGCCCGAGCAGTACCTGTGGCTGCACAAGCGCTTCAAGACCCGCCCCCACGGCGAGCCGCCCATCTACCCCAAAAAATGACGACGTCGCCGCGCTCGTCCCTGCTGTTCGAATACCGGCTGCTGGCCGCGGCGCTGTTCCCGCTGGTGGCGGTCCACGCGGCCTGGCTTGGACGGCGGCACCGTGACGGGCGTTTCGTGCGCGAGCGGCTGGGATTTCCTGCAACCCGCGCGGCGCACGATCCCGTGTGGGTGCATGCGGCCTCCGTGGGCGAAGTGAATGCCGCGCTCCCGCTCATAGCCGAGATTCACCGGCGCCATCCGCGCACGCCCGTGCTGCTCACCACCGCCACGCCCACCGGTGGCGCGCTGGCGCGGCGCCATGTGCGCGACGGCCTCACCCATGCCTATCTTCCCTTCGATCGCACCGGCGCGGTGCGGCGTTTCCTCGCCGCCTACCGCCCGCGCGCCGGCATCGTGGTGGAGACGGAGCTCTGGCCCAATCTGTACGCCGCCTGCGCCGAGGCCGGCGTACCCCTGGTTATCGTCAACGGCCGCGTTTCACCGCGCACGCTGCGCGCGCCGGTGTGGCTGCGCGACCTCTACGCGCGCTGTCTCGCCGGTGTGAAAGCGGTGCTGGCGCGCTCGCCCGAGGATCGGGACGGCTTCCTTGCGCTCGGCGCGCCACCCGCCGCAGTCCATGTGCTCGGCAACCTGAAATTCGCCGCCCCGGCGCGCGCCGCGGCAACGCCGATCGCGCTGGGCAGGCCATACGTGCTCGCCGCTTCGACGCGAGAGGGTGAGGAGGTCAAGGTGGTGGAGGCGTGGCGACAAAGCGGCAGCGCACACCTGCTGGTCGTCGCGCCGCGCCATCCGAAACGCCTGCACGAAGTGCTCGCTGATCTGAAACCGTTCGGGCTGTCCGTGGCGGTACGCAGCCGCGGCGACGCTATCAGCGAGCACACCCGGGTTTACGTCGCCGATACCTTCGGGGAACTGGAGGGTTTCATGGCGGGCGCGGAACTGGTGTACATGGGCGGCTCGCTGGTGCCCAAGGGCGGCCACAACGTGCTCGAACCGGCGCGCCTCGGCAGGGCCGTGGTGTTCGGCCCGCACATGGACAACTTCACCGAGGAGGCGCGCCTGCTGTTGCAGGAAGACGCGGCGGTACAGGTGCATGACACCGCGGCGCTGGCCGCCTGCTTCCGCGAACTGCTGGACCAGCCCGCACGCCGCGTCACCCTGGGCGAGCGGGCCCGCGCCGCGGTGGCGGCGCGCAGCGACGTGGCCACCCGCTACGCAGACGCCATCGACGGATTGATCCCCGACCTGCAAAACACGTAGGTCCCCGCTCTCAGACGTACATCTCCTTGCCCTCGGACAACCGCAACCAACCCTTGACAATGCGGTAGATCACCCACACCACGTTCGCGAGCCAGATGAAATAGCCGATGATGACGATGTAGAGCACCGTGCCGAGCACGGTCCACAGCAGGCCGTACCAGAAGGTGCGAATCTGCCAGCGGAAGTGGGATTCGAGCCAGGTGCCGCGCACGTCCTCGCGCTTGATGTAGTTGACCACCACGGCGACGACGAAGGTGATGCCGAAGAAGAAGCCGAGCGCCTGTAGCGCGTAGACGGCCGTGGTGACGGTCTTGAGGGACGGCAGGTCCGGGGTGGCGTTCGCACTCATGAAGGTGCTCCTCGTCGGATGCTGATGTGAATATATACGGTGGCGCCGCCTCAGGCGTGTTCCGTGCGGTGATGGTGCCGCTCCTGCGCGGGCCCGTCGGCATAGAGTGCCGCTATTTCGGCGGCAAAGCGCTTGCGCAGCTCCGCGCGCTTCTTCTTGAGCGTGGGCGTGAGCAGGCCGTTGTCCACGCTCCACGCCGTGCGCGTGAGATGCACGCGCCGGATCTTCGCCCAGGCAGGGAAGGCGTGCAGGCGGGCGTTCATGCGATGCAGCACGTCCTGCGCCACGCGCCGGTCGACCAGGCTCTCCGGCGCATCCGGGTCCAGTTCGAGGCGCCGCGCGACCCCCTGCCAGGTTTCCTCGTTCAGCACCGCGAGGGCGGCAAGGTAAGGACATCCCTCGCCCACCACCAGCACCTGCTCGATGAGCGGGTCCAGGGCCATGGCCAGTTCCATTTCCTCGGGCGGTACCTTCTCGCCATTGGAAAGCACCAGCACGTCCTTGATGCGTCCGGTGATGTAGATGCGGCCGTGCTCCAACCGCGCCTGATCGCCCGTGTGCAGCCAGCCCCCGCGCAACAGCTGTGCGCTCGCCTCGGGATTGTTCCAGTAGCCCCGCGTCATGCCCGGGCTGCGCACCAGCAGTTCGTCGTTCTCGCCCAGACGGATCTCCACGCCCGGCAGGGGTGGGCCGACGCTGGCCGGGTCGTTGTCGTGGGGCAGGTTCACGCTCAGTTGGGGCGCGGTCTCGGTGAGTCCGTAGCCTTGCAGCACCGGCACGCCCAGGCCGATGAACACGCGCGCCACTTCCGCGGCGAGCGGCGCGCCGCCGCTGACCACCAGGCGCAGACGCCCGCCGAGCCGCGCACGCACCTTGCGCGCCACCAGCGCATCGAGCAGCGGCCACAGCATGTGCGAGGGGCGCCACGGGCCGCGGCCCTGGGCGTGCAGGAAGCGCGACCAGCCGATGCGCACCGTGGTCTCGAACAACCGTCGCCGCGCGTGCGACGCCCTGGCGAGCTGTGCTTCGATGCGCCCGTGCACGCGCTCGAAGATGCGCGGCACGGCGATGAGCAGGGTGGGACGCTGGCTGGCGAGGTCTTCCGCCAGCACCGCCACCGAGCGCGCGAACACCACCTGCGCGCCGGCGGCCATGGGCAGGTAATAGCCGGCGGTACGTTCCAGCGCATGGGAAAGGGGCAGGAAGGAAAGAAAGCGATCGCTGGTGTACACGTCCACCACGGAGAGCCCGCTC
>JBFXES010000094.1:0-10818 GCA_050179875.1 Thiohalomonadaceae bacterium | reverse complement strand
GGAGAAACCTTCCGCGAATGCGCTCGGTGCAAGCCCCGGTACACCCCGGGTTCGAGACCTGGGCTCCATTCATCTCCGCGCCCTCCGCGCCTCCGCGTCCTCCGCGATTCAAACGCATGAAAAGCATGGATCCCGCCATCCACCGCCAGCGCCTGCGCTGCAACGTGGCGCGCATCGACGAGATCTTTCCGGCGGCCATGGCCGAGGCTATGGCGGTGTTTTCGCCCACCGGCCTGGAGAATTATCTCGACGGCGCCAGCGCTATCTGCGGCCTGGGCCGGGGGCAGGAATTGCCGGTCCTGTTTCTCGAAGGCATGCCCGAGGTGGCGCGCCATTGTGGCGAGGAGGTGCTCGACGACGTGGTCGCCATGGCGCACCTGCTTTCCCGCACGGGAAACGCCAAGGCCATCCATCCGTTCCTGTCGACCCTGCCCGCCGTGGCCGCGCGCCTGCGCGGGCGCGATTTGCTGAATGACTGGTTCGCCATCGTGAGCCGCATGGCCCAGGGCGTGAGCGAGGGTCTCGTGCCCTTGCTGTCACAGGTGGAGCACCTGCTCGGCAGCCTGACCGTGGGCGCGCTCGACACCTGGGTGTCCCAGGGCATCAAGGCCTACCAAAACCAGCCATGGCGCTATGCCGACTGGTTCAGCCTGCAAACCCCGGACGGCCGCGCCGCCTTGCAGCGCCTGCGCCACGGCACCCTGTTCATCGACCATGAAGCGCGCATCGCGCACACCTTGCGCGCCCTGTGGGAATCGGAAGAGGCGTGTCATCCCTTCTCGGCCACCTTCGACATCCTGCGCGCGCAGCGTCCGCATCTGGACAGGAAGGGCTTCCACGTTCCCGACGTCTACCACGATCACGCCGGCGTGCGCGGCATCGATCGTTATCGCGCGCTGCTCGCCCATCTGGCGGCCCATCGCCTGTGGACGCGGCCCTTCGTCGCCGACAACTTCAACCGCTACCAGCAGCTGGCCATGGAGACCTTCGAGGACGCGCGCGTGGAATGGCTGGCCATGCAGCGTTATCCCGGTTTGCGCAAGCTGTGGCTGGCGTTGCATCCGCTACCCGTGGAAGGCGCCTGCCCGCCGGGCTGGTCGTGCATCCGCCACAAGCTCGCCATGCTCTCCCGCGCGCTGCTCGATCCTGACCACACCTATGCGGACCCGGTGCTGCACGATTTCGTCGCGCGCTTTCATGCGCGCATGGCCCGTGATCCCCACGACGTGCACCTGGTCCCGGAACTTGCCGCCGCGTACATCGTCGCCGTGCACCACCCGGACTTCCGCTCGCCCAAGGTGTGGTTCGACGATACCGAGGTGTCCTACCGCGACGACAACCGCTTCATGTGGATCTTCCTGGAAGACACCGATGACGAGGACGACTTTCACTCCGACCACAACGTCGCCAATCCCCGCGAAGAAGAGAGCGAACAAGCGCCGCTGCAGGTGCGCCATCTGCGCGAGTGGGACGCGGACGAGCAGCGCTACAAGCACGACTTCGTCACCGTGCAGGAACACATCGCGCCGGCCGGCGACCCCGGCCGCATCGATGACCTGCTGGCGCGCCGCGCGGGCCTGGCGAAACAGCTCAAGCGCATCGTCGACCTGCTCAAGCCGCAGCAGCAGACGCGCATCCGCCACCAGGAGGACGGCACGGAACTGGACCTGGACGTGGCCCTGCGCGCCATGGTGGATCAGTGCGCGGGCATCACCCCCGATCCCCGCATCCACATGCGGCACGTGACCGCCGGACGCGACATCGCCGTCACGCTGTTGCTCGATCTGTCGGAATCCATCAACACGGTGCCCTCCGGCGCCGAGCACTCCATCCTGCAACTGTCGCAGGAGGCCGCATCCCTGCTGGGTTGGTCCATCGAGGCCCTGGGCGACGAATTCGCCATTGCCGGCTTCGCCTCCAACACCCGCCACGAGGTGCACTTCCTGCACTTCAAGGGTTTCAACGAACCCTGGGGCGACGTGCCCAAGGCGCGACTTGCCGCCATGCAGGGTGGACTCTCCACGCGCATGGGCGCGGCGCTGCGCGTGGCCGGCCACTACCTCGCCGCAAGGCGCAAGGAACGCAGGCTGCTGCTGGTGCTCTCCGACGGCGAGCCCCACGACATCGACGTGGACGATCCCGCCTACCTGCGCGCGGATGCGAAGAAGGCCGTGGAGGAACTGGCGGCGCGAGGCGTGGCAAGCTATTGCATCACCCTCGATCCGGCGGCGGATGACTACGTGGCCGACATTTTCGGCGCCGCGAATTTCACCGTGGTCGATCGCATCGAGCGCCTGCCTGAGCGCCTGCCCCGGCTGTTCATGGCGCTTACGAAGTGACGGGGAAACACCCATGAAGCGCATTGCTTTCATTCTGCTGACGCTCGCGTTCGCCGCGGGCTGCGACCGCGAACCCGGCGGGCACCCCGCCGAGGTGGCCCGCCTCAAGGACCCGGCCCTGATCGCCCGCGGCGGTGCGCTGTTCGGACGACATTGCGCCAGCTGCCACGGCGCCCGTGCCGAGGGCACGCCTGACTGGCGCCGGCGCGACGCCGAGGGCTATTTCCCGCCGCCGCCGCTGGACGACACGGCGCACGCCTGGCATCACCCCTTGCAGGACCTGCGCACCATGATCCGCCGCGGCAGCCTGCCCGGGCAGGGCCGCATGCCCGGATGGGGCGGCAAGCTGTCGGAGGAGGACATCGATGCGCTCATCGCCTGGATCCAGTCCCTGTGGTCGGCGGAGGTCTACGCGGCCTGGCTCGAAATCGACCGGCGCGCCCGCACGCCGTGATTCCGGGAATACACTGAAGGAGTCGCAAACCGAGAAGGAGATCAATCGTGAATAACGTTCGCACATGGATCAACGCATGCGCCGGCCTGCTCCTTGCCCTGACCGCGGGCAGCGCATGGGCACAGCCCGGCCCCGGCGATTGCCCCGGTTACGGCATGGGACCCGGCATGATGGGTGGTATCGGCATGATGGGCGGCATGGGGCCCGGTTATGGCATGGGGCACCCCATGATGGGCGGCATGGGCATGGGCTACGGCATGGGCCCCGGCATGATGGGGGGTATGGGCCCGGGCTACGGCTACGGCTACGGCTACGGCTGGGGCATGGGGCTGGCCGGTCTCGACCTCAACGACGACCAGCGCAAGGCCATCAACCAGATCGTGGACCAGCATCGCAAGCGCCAGCACGACCTGCTGGGCAAGCTCGCCGATCAACAGGCCCAGTTGCGCGATCAGTATCAGCGCGAAAAATGGGACGCCAACGCCATCACCAAGATCTACGACCAGATGGCCGATGTGCGCCGGGAGATGATTCGCTCGCGCATCGAAATGCGCAACCAGATCTACGATCGTCTCACGCCCGAGCAGCGCAAACAGTTCCGTCGCGGCTGGGTGGATTGAAACAAATCCGGAAACCACGGGGAACACGGGGGTAAACATCCCCCCGTGTCTCCCGCGCTCAGCGCTCTGCGCAGGTTGGATCCGGCAGCGCATCGGTGTAACTTGGATGCCCCGTTTCCCTGCCGGTCCGCTGCCATGACGCCCGTCGATTCGCCCTTTCATCCGGACAACACCGACGCCTATTGCCGCTGGCGCGACGAAAAACTCGCCGGATATCCGCAACGCGTCGAAGAACTCTTCGTGGAGTTCAACGACCCCTTGAATCTGAGTGAGGCCGAGCACGCGGCTGCGCTCGCGCGGGTGCGCAAGACAAACATGGCCATCTACCTGACTCCGCGCGCCAACGACCCGGACAAGGCCATTCCGCGCACCATCGGCACTCGCTTCGGGCTCGAACGCCTGGACCACAATTTCCTCGCCGACGAGGATGCCATCTCCTCCATCACCGTGAATCCCGAGGGCGAGCATCCCGGCTTCATTCCGTACACCAACCGCCCCATCAAGTGGCACACCGACGGCTACTACACCGTCGGCGAGGAGAAGATCCGCGCCATGGTGCTGCATTGCGTGACCAATGCCGCCGAAGGCGGCGAGAACGCGCTGCTCGATCACGAAATCGCCTACATCCTGGTGCGCGAGCACGACCCGGAACTGATCCGCGCCCTCATGGCGCCCGACGTCATGACCATTCCCGCGCGCCTGGACGAGGACGGCGTCGCGCGCCCCGAAGTGACCGGCCCGGTGTTCTCGCTCGACAAGCTGGGCAAGCTGCACATGCGCTACACCGCGCGCAAGCGCAACATCGCGTGGAAGGACGATGCGGCGAGCCGCGCCGCCGTCGCATTTCTCGAACAGGTGCTCGACAGCGATTCGCCCTACGTGTTCCGCGCCAAGCTCCCCGACGGCGCGGGCCTGCTATGCAACAACGTCCTGCACGACCGCGCCGGCTTCAACGACGTGCCCGGCCGCAAGCGCCTGCTGTACCGCGCGCGCTACTTCGACCGCATCGCCGGGACCTAGCCGCGGCTATCCTTACGTTTGAAGTCCGCAAATGAACGCGAATGAACGCAAGATGAAGTAAGCGTTCGGGGTTGAGCTTCGCCCTCACGACCCTTCAAATAGTTGCGTCATTTGCGTTCATTTGCGGACCTTCTTCCAGGGGAGGGCGGCACGATGATCTTCAGGCAATTGTTCGAGCCGGATTCGAGCACCTACACCTATCTGCTCGGTTGCCCGCGCACGCGCCAGGCGGTGCTCATCGATCCGGTGCTGGATACGGTAGAGCGCGATCTCGCGGTGTTGCGCGCCGAACACCTGACCCTGGCGTTCACCCTGGACACCCACATCCACGCCGATCACCTCACCGGGGCGGCCCGGCTGAAGGCGCTCACCGGTTGCGGCATCGTCTACCCCGAGCCAGAGGCGCCGGCGTGCGCCGACGTGCGTCTGCGCGACGGCGAGGTGTTCGACGTGGGCGACGTGTCCATCGAGGCCGTGTTCGCGCCCGGCCACACCTCCCATCATTTCTGTTACCTGGTGGACAACGGCACGCAGAAGATGGCCTTCACCGGCGACGTGCTGCTCATCGACGCCTGCGGCCGCACCGATTTCCAGTCGGGCGATCCGGCCGCCTTGTACAAGGCCATTCACGAACGCCTGTTCACGCTGCCCGACGAGACCCTGGTCTACCCCGGCCACGACTACGAAGGCCGTTTCGTCTCCAGCATCGGCCAGGAGAAAAAACGTAATCCGCGCCTGGGCGGCGGCAAAACCCTCGAAGAATTCGTGGCCATCATGAATGCCCTCGACCTGCCATACCCGCGCAAGATGGATTTCGCCGTGCCCGGCAACCGCGAATGCGGCAAGTGCCCACCCAACGTCCCCGAGCAATACCGCGCGCCCTGCGACATGCACGAGCAGGGGTGAGCGCAAGCGGACGTAAGGGTTAAAAAGCATTAACCACGGGGGACACAAGGAACACGGGGAAACCATCGAAATACCAATCTCAAGATTTCCTTCGTGCTGCTGTGGAGCGGTTGCCGAGGGACAGGGTGAGGGGAGCGAAAATCCGGGCGGCATTACACCTGTGAATTCCCCCAGGTTTTGGCATGCATTGCGGAACGAATGAACTCAGAGAAAGCATTTCGCTTCTCCGTGGCCCTCCGTGGCCCCGCTTTCCCGGGTTGACTGAAATCAAGGTCGGTTCAGACACTAGACGGCAAGCTGTCGCCATTCGAGTTACGGAGAAGACCATGGGCCGTATCACCGATTTTTTGCACCAGGATCACGCGCGCTGCGATGAACTGTATCTGCAGGCGGAACGTCTCGCCGCCAATGCGGACGTGGCCGCTGCAAACAATGCTTTCGGCGCCTTTGCCGAGGCCATGAATCACCACTTCGCCATGGAGGAACAGGTACTGTTTCCCACCTTCGAAGACGCCACCGGTAGCACGGCCGGGCCCACCGCCGTGATGCGCCACGAGCACGAGCAGATGCGCGGACTGTTTGCGGATATGGCCGCTGCGCTGTCCCGGGGGCAGGCCGACGAGTTCCTCGCCGTGGCCGACACGCTGCTGGTGCTGATGCAGCAGCACAACGCCAAGGAGGAGCGCATCCTCTATCCCATGAGCGATCGCATGCTCGCTGACGCCGGCGAGGTGATCGCGCGCATGCAGGCGATCCCGTGAGCGAACGACTGTTCGACGTCAGCGAGCTGGAACCGCCCGAGCCGCTGGTGCAGACGCTGGCCGCCGCCGAAGCGCTGCCGCAGGGCGATTACCTGCTCATGCTGCATCGGCGCGATCCCTGCCTGTTGCCCGCCAACCTGCGCGAGCGCGGCTTTTCGTTCGTGCAGCGCCCGGGCCGGCACACGGCGGTAGAGGTGTTCATCTGGCGTGAAGGCGATGCGATCGCGGAAGCGGCAGTCCGGGCGGCGCTGGCCGCCGATGTTCAATGAACGTGGCCCATCTTTCACTCGATCAAACCCCACCGCTTTCCGTCCCGGCCCCGTACCTGCTGGCCGCGCCGTGGTTCGCGGTGACGGCGGGGATCTGGCTCGCCGTCGCACCGGAGGGGTTCGCCAACCGCTGGTTCCCCGCCGTGCTCGGCGCCACCCACCTGCTCACCCTGGGGTTCCTGGGCCTGGTCATGGCAGGCGCCATCCAGCAGTTGTTGCCGGTGCTGCTGGGCGCCCCTTTGCCGCGGCCGCGCGCCGTATCGGCTGCGGTCTTCCTGCCGCTCGCGACCGGCACCGTGCTCCTGGCGGCGGGTCTCGCCACGTCACAGGCGCCGCTGCTGCACGGGGCCATGGGGCTGCTGGCCCTGGCGCTGGCGGGATTTCTCCTGGTGGCCGGCCCGGTCCTGTGGCGCGCCACGGCCATTGCAGGCACCTCGTTCGCCATGCGCGCGGCCTTCGCGGCGCTGGCCGTGACCGTCGGGCTCGGGCTGCATCTCGCGGCGGGACATGCCGGGGCGGGCGTGGCGCGCGGGCTCACGGACGTGCACGTCGCCTGGGGGCTGGCCGGCTGGATCGGCCTGCTGGTGATGGGTGTGGCCTACCAGGTGGTGCCCATGTTCCAGATCACCCCCGACTATCCCGGCGTGCTGGTGCGCTGGTTGGGGCCCGTGCTGTTCGCCGGCCTGGTGCTGTGGTCGCTGGCGCGGGGTGTGCTGCCCGCGCTGGCCTGGATCCCCGCCTTGGCGCTGGCGGTATTCGCCGCCAGCACCCTTTACGTGCAGCACCGGCGGCGCCGCCGCCTGCCCGACGTGACCGTGGCGTTCTGGCGCCTGGGCATGTGCAGCCTGCTGGCGGCCGTGCTGCTCTGGGCCGCGCCCTGGCCCGGCGTCGAACTCCTCACGGGTGTGCTGTTCCTGGTGGGGTTCGCCATGTCGGTGGTGAGCGGCATGCTTTACAAGATCGTCCCATTCCTGGTGTGGCTGCACCTGAACAACCAGTTGCGCGATTACCCGGCCCTGCGCGGCCGCATTCCGCCCATGAAGCACATCATCGACGAACGTGCGGCGCGCTGGCAGTTTCGTCTCCACCTCCTTGCCGTGGTCCTGCTGTGCGTCGCCACGCTCTGGCCGGCAGCGGCGCGGCCCGCGGGGATGACGCTGGCCGTGGCCGCCGCCGCGCTCGGCTTCAACCTCGCCGGCGCGCTGTGGCGCTATCACCGGATCCGCCGTGCCGCGCAAGCGGCGCCCGCTGATGACGGGCTGCAAGGGCCTCCACCGAAGGGATAGGGCGCCCGCCCATACGTACCGCTACCTTGAAGATTCCCGGGAAAGAAGGGGGGGAGGCATGCACCTGTTGCTTGAACGCCTGCTGGGCTGGCTCGGCGCCGAACGCATCGCGGTCAGCCATGGCGAGCGCATCATCTCGGCCGTAGGCGGTTTTGTGGCCTTGATGGGGGTGCTGGCCATCAGCCGCGGGATGCTGGACGCCCAGGGCGCCGTCGCCATGGTGGCCTCCATGGGCGCCACCGCGGTGCTGATCTTCGCCGTGCCCCACGGCACCCTGTCCCAGCCCTGGTCCGTACTGGGCGGGCACGGAGTTTCCGCACTCATCGGCGTGGCCTGCGCCATGGGGATCGATGATGCCCTGGTTGCTGCGCCCCTGGCGGCGGGCCTCGCCATCGCCGCCATGCACTATTTGCGCTGCATGCACCCGCCTGGCGGTGCTACCGCCCTGACCGCCGTGTTGGGCGGCGAGGCGGTGCAGTCTCTCGGTTTCCAGTTCGTGCTCACGCCCGTGCTGCTCAATGCGGTGGTGCTGCTGGCTTACGGCGTCGCCTTCAACGCGCCGTTTCCCTGGCGTCGCTATCCGGCCTGGCTGGCGCCGCGCCCGAAGGCGGAGCCGCGCGAGCCCGAGGGTCTGGCGACGGCCGACCTGGAATGGGCGTTGCGCCAGATGGACTCCTACATCGACGTGAGCGAGGACGACCTGAAACGGCTGTTTTCACTGGCCCAGCAGCACGCCCGCGCCGAATGCCAGGATGCACGTGCGGTGGCGCCCGGCGGCTGCTATTCCAACGGCCAGTTCGGCGAGCGCTGGCAGGTGCGCAAGGTGGTGAGCGACCTGGGCGGGGAGGCCGGCGGACGCGTGGTGTACCGCGTGGTGGCGGGCGAGGGGCGCGGCGACTCGGGGGTGTGCACCCGCGAGGAATTCGCGCGCTGGGCGCGTTACGAGGTGGTGAGAAACGAGAATTCCTGGCAGCGCGCCGCTGCGGTCTAGTTGCGGGGCAGCGGTATCACGGGGAAAGTCCGCAAATGAACGCCAATGAACGCAAATTGTCGCGTTCATTGGTGGGTTCTCCCTGGCTGCTGGCCTTCGCAAAAAGTATTTACGCCAAGTAACCTTGGCGTCCATTTGCGGACTTCATCTTCAGGCCGAGGCGAGCGCTTCCTCGCGCGGGTCCCTGCCGGTGAGCAGGAAATAGAGCAGGTCGTGCACCGAGCGCATCTGGTTGCCGAAGGGCAGGGCCTCGGAGCCGCGGAAGAACAGGCCTTTTTCTACGTTGCCGTGAACCGCGGCCTCCAGTTGCGTGTCGATACAGAACTGGCCCGCGGCGCCGTCGCCGTCCTTGAGGCCGCAGTAGGTGAGGCATTCGAAATGCACCGCGCAGGTGCCCTTCTCCGGCGTGGCGCGGGCGCGCACCTTTTCCTCGCGTGCCAGGTATTTCTTCAGCCAGGGCGTGAGCACGGCACGGCAGGGCAGGCCGGCGGTGCTCATGAAGGTGACGATGTCTTCGGCGCGTGCCTCCATCAACACCTTCTTGAAGTTGATGTGGGCGTCACCTTCTTCGGTGACCGCGAAGGGCGTGCCGATCTGCACGCCGTTGGCGCCCATGCCGAACAGCTCCTTGATCTTCTGGAAGGAGTTGATGCCGCCGGCCGGGATGAGGGGAATGTGGTCGATCTTCAGTTGTTCGAACACCTGGCGGATCTCCGCCAGCACGCGCTTGAAGTCGAACTTGGGGTCGTTGATGTCCTCGGGCTTGGGCGCGCCCAGGTGACCGCCCGCGTAGCGCGGATGCTCGATGACGATGGCGTCGGGCAGCACGCCCTTGCGCATCCAGCGCTTGAGCACGGCGCGCACGCCGCGTTCCTCGGACAGGATGGGGATGAGCGCCACCTTGTCCTCGTAGCCCTTGACCATCTCGGGCAGGTCGAGCGGCAGGCCGGCGCCCATGATGATGGCGTTGGCGCCGCTTTCGCAGGACTGCTTCACCATGTCGGCGTGGCGATCCACGGCCTTCATGACGTTAACGGCGATGAAGCCTTCGGGCGCGATGTCGCGGGCGGCCTTGATCTCGCGATCCAGCGCCTCCAGGTTGGCCGCATCGATGACGTTGCGGTCCTTGGTGCGGTGGGTGCGTTCCATCAGATCGGGATGGTGCACGCGCAGATCGATGCTGGCGATGGTGCCCACGGCACCTTCCTTGGCCACCGCACCGACGAGCCGGTGTGCGGAGACGCCGACTCCCATTCCTCCCTGGATGACGGGCAACAATTCGCGTCCGCGAATCTTCAGACGGGGGAAAGGGATATTGAACATTCCACACCTGCGGGCAAAAAGGAGGCGATATCATACATGAAGCCGCGTACCCGGGCGCCATACCCGGATTCCCTATAACATTCAGGCCCATTTGATGCATTCGACCCGTCCCGCCCTGCCGCCCGAGCCCACGCTCACCTACGAGCTGCACGGCAACCTCTACCTGAACGTCACCTGGCACTGCACCCTGCGCTGTGCTTTTTGCCCGAAATTCAACGGCGAATGGGACGTGCAGGGGTATGATCTGCGCCTGCGCCGCGAGCCTTCGACCGAGGAACTGCTTGAGGCAATCGGCGATCCCGCGCCTTACCGGGAGATCGTGTTCTGCGGCCTGGGCGAGCCCACCCTGCGCCTGGACGTGCTCCTGGCCGTCGCCCGGGCCATGAAGCGGGCGGGCAAACGGGTGCGCGTGAATACCGACGGGCTGGCGAACCTGGTGCACGGCCGTGACGTTACACCCGAGATGGCGGAGGTGGTGGATGCCGTGTCCATCTCCCTCAATGCCCAGGACGAGGCCACCTACGTGCGGCATACCCGCCCCAAGCGCGACGGCGCCTACGCCGCCGTGCTCGATTTCGCCGCCCGCGCCCGCGACGCCGGCATGGAGGTCACCCTCACCGCCATCGACGGCCTGGAAGGCGTGGACATCCCCGCCTGCGAACGCATCGCCCGCGACCTGGGCGTCAAGTTCCGCCGGCGCGTGCTGGACGCGGTGGGGTGAAGAGAAAAGATTCAACCACGGGGGACACGGGGAACACGGGGGAATTAATCAATGTTGTTCTTCCCGCCTGTAGGAGCGGCCTCAGGCCGCGACAGGTCGGTCGGCCGCCGCAATCGCGGCCTGAGGCC
>JBFXES010000093.1:0-10831 GCA_050179875.1 Thiohalomonadaceae bacterium | reverse complement strand
AGGGCGTAGTCCTGGATGTGCCGCAGCAGGCCTTCGGTGGTCTCCGGCTGGCGCAGGATCACGGCCACGCCGCTCGGCTGGCGTCCCAGGTAATCCAGCGCGCGCGCCAGCGGCCAGCCGCAATCGCTGCGCAGATTGCCGAAGCTGTCGCACAGCGTGTTCTGCATGTGCACGCGCACGGGCACGGCTTCCTCGGGCGAGATCGTGCCGTGCACCAACGCCAGGTGCAGGCTGCGATCGATGAGGTCACGGTAGGCCACCAGGCGGAAATCGCCGTATTCCGTGGGCATGTTGCATTCGGCCACGCGTTCCACCGTGGGCTCGTTGCGCAGCCGGTATTCGATGAGGTCGGCGATGGTGCCGATCTTGAGGCCGTGCTGTGCGGCGAAGATTTCCAGATCGGGACGGCGCGCCATGCTGCCGTCCTCGTTGAGGATCTCGACAATCACGGCCGCCGGTTCGAAACCCGCCAGGCGCGCCAGATCGCATCCGGCCTCGGTATGCCCGGCGCGGGTGAGCACGCCACCGGGACGGGCCATGAGCGGGAAGATGTGGCCGGGTTGCACCAGGTCTTCAGGGCGCGCATTGGGCGCCACGGCGGTGCGCACGGTATGGGCGCGATCGTAGGCCGAGATGCCAGTGGTCACGCCGCGCGCCGCCTCGATAGAAAGCGTGAACGCCGTGGAGTGCTTTTCGTTGTTGTCCGTCACCATGAGCGGCAGCCGCAGCTGCTCGCAACGTTCGCGGGTGAGGGTGAGGCACACCAGGCCGCGGCCGTAGCGCGCCATGAAGTTGATGTCCTCCGGGCGCACCAGGGAGGCGGCCATGAGCAGATCGCCTTCGTTCTCGCGATCCTCGTCGTCCACGAGGATCACCATCTTACCCTGACGGATGTCCTCGATGATTTCTTCGATGGTGTTGAAGGCCATGGGTGTCAGCGGGTCACTTCTTCAGGAAGCCGTTTTCGGCAAGGAAATCGAGGGTGATCCCGGGCGCGTTCGCTTGCGCCGCGCGCTCGCCGAGCAGCAGGCGTTCCAGGTAGCGTGCGATGACGTCCACTTCGAGATTCACGCGCCGGCCTACCGTGAACTCGCCCATGGTGGTCTCACTGAGGGTATGGGGCACGATGTTCAGTTCGAATTCCGCGCCCTGCACGGCGTTGACGGTCAGGCTGATGCCGTCCACGCAAATGGAGCCCTTCTCGGCGATGTACTTGGCCAGCTCGTCGGGCGCACGGATGGCAAAGCGCACGGAGCGCCCGTCTTCCCAGCGCCGCACCACGGTGCCGACGCCATCCACGTGACCGCTCACCAGGTGCCCGCCCAGCCGCGAGGTGGGCGTGAGCGCCTTTTCGAGGTTGGCACGGCTGCCGACCCGCAGGTCGGAGAAATTGGTGCGCGCCAGGGTCTCACCCGACACGTCCGCCCAGAAGCCGTCCCCGGGCAGTTCGACGGCCGTGAGGCAGACCCCGTTCACGGCGATGCTGTCGCCCAGGCGCACGTCGCCGAGGTCCAGCTTGCCGGTGCGCATGCGCAGGCGCACGTCCGCACCGCGGGGTTCCAGCGCCGCCACCTCGCCGATTGCCTGGATGATTCCGGTAAACACGTCTATCGAGGCCTCGTAAATCCAATCCGCATCATATGCCCCTCATCGCGGGCTTGTCACCCGAGCGGTCACGCGCCAGTCGGTGCCTACGGCGCGCATGTCGCTGATGGTGAGCGGCAGCGCCTGGGCCATGGAATTGAGTCCAGGCAGTTCGAACAGGCCCCGCGCCCCATGCCCCATGAGCTTGGGGGCCAGATAGATCACCAATTCATCCACCAGCCCCTCGCTGACGAAGGCGCCCGCGAGCACCGCCCCGGCCTCCACCAGCACCTCGTTGATCTCCTGCTCCGCCAGCCTGCGCAGCAGGGCCTCCAGGTCCACGCGCCCGGCCTTGGCAGGCACGGGCAGCAGCGTGGCGCCCGCCGCGACGAGGGCCTCGTCGGTGTCGCGCACCAGGGTCGCGAGCCAGGCGCCGCCCTGCAGGATGCGCGCGGTCGGCGGCGTGCGCAGTTGCGCATCCACTACCACGCGCACCGGCTGGCGGCGGCGACCGGGCAGGCGCACGGTCATGGCCGGATCGTCCGCCAGCACCGTACCCACGCCGGTGACGATGGCGCAGCTGCGCGCACGCAGGTGTTGCACGTCCAGGCGCGCAGCCTCGGAGGTGATCCATTTGCTCTCGCCGCTCGCCATGGCCGTGCGACCGTCCAGGCTCATGGCCGATTTCACGCGCACGTACGGCAGGCCGCTGCGCATGCGCTTCACGAAGCCGGGATTGAGCGCCTCCGCCTGCGCGGCCATGAGGCCGCCGGTCACCTGCACGCCCGCGGCGCGCAGCCGCGCCAGACCGTTGCCGGCGACCTTGGGGTTGGGGTCTTCCATGGCGGCCACCACGCGGGCGACGCCGGCGGCGAGCAGGGCGTCGGCGCAGGGCGGGGTACGGCCATGATGGGAACACGGTTCGAGCGTGACATAGGCGGTGGCGCCGCGCGCTGCATCCCCTGCTTCACGCAGGGCGACCACCTCTGCGTGGGGTCCGCCGGCGAATTCGTGCCAGCCTTCGCCCACCACGTGCCCGTCGCGCACCAGCACGCAGCCGACGCGAGGGTTGGGACTGGTGGTCTCCAGGCCGCGCTCCGCCAGTTGGAGGGCGCGCGCCATGAAGGCATGATCGTCGGCGGTGAAATACGTCATGAACCGGCTTTTTCGTCGCCGTCGATGAGCGGAATCTGGTTGCGCTTCACCTCGGCGGACGGCTCGCTTTGCAGGCGCTCGATCTCCTCGCGGAACGCGTTCACGTCCTGGAAGCGCCGGTAAACCGAGGCGAAGCGCACGTAGGCCACATCATCCATGGCGCGCAGTTCGTCCATCACCCATTCACCCAGCAGGCGCGACTGGACCTCGCGATCGCCCGTGGCGCGCAGCTTGTGCTTGATGCGCCCGACGGCGGCCTCGATGGTTTCCATGCTCACCGGCCGCTTCTCGATGGCCCGGAGCAGACCGCCGCGCAGCTTGTCCTCGTTGAAGGGTTCGCGGACGCCGTTGCGCTTGACGATGCGCGGCATCACCAGTTCGGCGGATTCGAAGGTGGTGAAGCGTTCGCTGCAGGTGAGGCACTCACGACGTCGGCGCACCATGTCGCCCTCGTTGGCGAGGCGCGAGTCGATGACCTTGGTGTCCGGCGCTCCGCAAAAAGGACAACGCATGTTTGTTTAAAGTCCGCAAATGACCGCCAATGAACGCAAATGCCATTGACGTGCCCAGTGATGGAAACAGGCCATGGCTACGCGGCCGGTCCGCAACACACGTGGGTACAAACATGCATCAGCACCATTGGCGTTCATTTGCGTTGTTTGCGGACTTAGTCAATCAACCATAGACCGGGAAGCGCTTGCAGAGGTCGAGCACCTTGGCCTTGGCGGCGGCGATGGCGTCCTCGCTGCCGCGGGCGTCGATGACGTCACAGATCCAGCCGGCGAGGTCGCGGCACTCGGCCTCCTTGAAGCCGCGGGTGGTCACCGCCGGGGTGCCGATGCGGATGCCGCTGGTGACGAAGGGCGACTGCGGGTCGTTGGGCACCGCGTTCTTGTTCACGGTGATGTAGGAGGCGCCCAGCCAGGCGTCCACGTCCTTGCCGGTGAGGCCCTGGCGGATGAAACTCACCAGGAACAGGTGGTTGTCGGTACCGCCGGAGACGATGTCGAAGCCACGGTCCATGAACACCTTGGCCATGGCGCGGGCATTGGCGACCACCTGGGCCTGATAGGTCTTGAACTCCGGCTGCAGGGCCTCCTTGAAGGCCACGGCCTTGGCGGCGATGACGTGCATGAGCGGACCGCCTTGGGTGCCCGGAAACACCAGGGAGTTGAGCTTCTTCTCGATGTCCGGGTTGGCCTTGGCCAGGATGATGCCGCCGCGCGGACCGCGCAGGGTCTTGTGGGTGGTAGAGGTGGTCACGTCCGCGATCTGCACCGGGCTCGGGTACACGCCGGCGGCGATGAGACCGGCCACGTGGGCCATGTCCACCATCAGGTAGGCGCCCACCTTGTCGGCGATGTCGCGGAAGCGCTGCCAGTCCACCACGCGGGAATAGGCGGAGAAACCGGCCACGATCATCTTCGGCTTGTGCTCCAGGGCCAGGGACTCGACTTGTGCGTAGTCGATCTCGCCGGTGTCCGGGTTCAGGCCGTATTGCACGCTGTTGTAGATCTTGCCGGAGAAATTCACTTTGGCGCCGTGGGTCAGGTGACCGCCGTGGGCCAGGCTCATGCCCAGCACGGTGTCGCCCGGGTTCAGCAGGGCCATGTACACGGCCGCGTTGGCCTGCGAGCCGGAATGGGGCTGGACGTTGGCGTAGTCGGCGCCGAACAGCTGCTTCACGCGGTCGATGGCCAGTTGCTCGGCGATGTCCACGAATTCGCAGCCACCGTAGTAGCGCTTGCCCGGGTAGCCCTCGGCGTACTTGTTGGTGAGCACGGAACCCTGGGCCTCCAGCACGCGCGGGCTGGCATAGTTCTCCGAGGCAATGAGCTCGATGTGCTCTTCCTGGCGGACCCGCTCCTGCTCCATGGCGCTGAACAGCTCGGGGTCGAAACCGGCGATATGCATGTCTTTGGTGTACATCGGCACTCCTGGGATCGGCTCGGAATTGGGGGCGGGAAGGGGTCCGCGAAAGACGGGGAATGTTACCCGATCCGGGCTCTTTTTGCATGCGGCCCCCCGGGGGGACGGCGGACGTAAAGACAAAAAGCATTAACCACGGGGGACACGGGGAACACGGGGGAAATCCATCACGGGTTACCCCTGCCTGCAGGAGCGGCCTCAGGCCGCGATCGTCGGACACCGCGCCACCGCGGCGACGAAAAATCGACTTCCCCGTGTCCCCCGTGTCCCCCGTGGTTAATGCTTTTCTCTTCCCGAGCTGGGAAAAAGAAAAAACCCCGCCAGAAGCGGGGTTACGGTGGGGTTCCGTCCCGTGCTGCGTTCCCGGCCCTGGGTCGGGCTTCTTGGCCTTGTCGCTATTCCCAGGACTGCCTGGGGGTGCCGCCTGCGGCCAGGGTGAGGGCGCGTTCGATGGCGGCCGGGGACTGCATGATGTTCATGAAGCTGTTCTTGCCCATCATGGACAGGTCCGGAAAGTTGATGGCGATGCGGAAACGGGCATACAGGGCGTAGACCTTGTTGCCGGAAACCAGCATCTCGTAAGGCAGGTGGGCCGTGGAGCGGACCGGCTTGAAGTCGATTTCGCTCATGATGTAGGCGTCGTCCTGGTACTTGGCCTTGTCGCCGCCGCGCAGGGCCACGCCGAACACGGTCTCCTGCTTGCCCGGGATGTCGACGCGGTAGATTTTGCTCACGCCCGACACGCCCTCAGCCAACTTTGCCTCCACCGTCTGCACGGCCGCTTCGTAGCTGTCGTGCTCGGCCAGCAGGCTCGGATCGTCGAAATACTCCATGCCGAACATGTAGTGGTATTTGCGCAATTCCTTCGCGCTCATGGCCTTCTCGGGACCGTACTCGCCCTCGTGGCCGAGCACTGCCGCGAGCTTGTCGCTCACGGTTTTCAGGTCGCCTTCCAGGCGATAGGCGTGGGCCATGTAGGTGGGATTGGTGTAGGCCACCTGCACCTCTTCGCCCACCTTGGTGATGGCGACGCGCTGCGCGGCTGCGTAACCACCGAACTCCGACTTGGCCGCTTCCTGTTTCAGTTCGTCATTGGTGATGGCGAGAATGGTGGCCTCCGGAAACGGACTGTAGCTGCCCACCACCTGGAAACCGGCCTGTGCCAGCTTCGTCCCCACGGTTTCCGCTGCTACCGTCATCTCACCCGTGCCCTTGTACGCGAGCACGAAGGGCTTGTACTTGTCCGCCGCCTGTGCTGCAGCAGTTGCCACCAACAGGCACAGACCCAGCACCCAACTCGTCCTGCGAGCGTCCATGTTGCTCCTCCTTCTGTGGTATTCGTTCTTAGTGAAGCGGGGGTGCCGAAGCACCCCCGTTCTTTATAGCCGCGGTTAGAAGCGGTGGCTGTACATCAGCTGGTAGTTGAGCTGGGAATGGGAAATGTCCAAGTCGCCATTCGACGTCGGATTACTACCCGTGACCTCGACTTCCGGCGCGTAGGCGACCGCAAAGTTGATTTCGCCGTTGCTCGGGATGTCGTAACCGATGCCAACCGTGTAATGATTCTCGACGATCGCCGGGAACAGATAATGGACGGTTCTGTCCGGGATTGGGTTTTCGGCAATATTGGCACCGGCGCGAAGGGTGATGGTATCGGTTGCCTTAAATGCTGCACCGAACTGGTAGACGGTCTGATCATCCCAGTCCTGGAACATGGTTGCGTTCAGGTCACCCATGCCTCCGTCCGCAGTGAAGACCATCTTGAAGTCCTTCATGACATCGGACCAGTTGATGCGCTTCACGTCAGCGGCAACCATCAGGCGTTCAGAAGGCTGGAAAGCGACACCAACGCCGAACGTAGACGGCCACTGGAAGTTCTTGATTTTGATCTTGCCGGGTACGGTCTGAACCATTGCGTTAGCGGGATTACCATCCGGCGTGAAGGCGACCTGCATGTCTGCACTTCCGGTCAGATCGCCCATATCCGTTTCACTGTGGTAGGTGGCGCCAACCGTCAGGCTCTCGTTCACCTTGAAGGTGACGCCCAACTTGCCGGCCAAACCACTGCCTTCGGTCTCCCCGCTGAAATCGCTACTATCCGAAAAGTCGAAATAGCCGCCGTAGAGATTATTCGGATTGCCACCAGTCATGGTCATGAGTGCAGTGGTAAGCGAACCATCGATGGTGCCGACGGTGGAATTCGGGTTCATCAGCATGTCGCCCATGACGGACGCGGGCATGGCCATTTGAAGGTCCATCGTCGCGCGGACCCAATCGATGCTACCGCCTACAGTCAGTTGTTCGTTGACATTGAAGGCGAGCGGAATGATGAGACGCATCACACCAACTTCGGAGCGCTCGTCCCAATCGGCAACGAGGGACGGGTCCGCTCCGGCCCCCCTCAGGGTCATTTGCGTGAACGCCGTACCGGACCCGCCCCCGGAGTACTCCGTGCCCATGCCACCTTGGGCAAACGCAGCAAAGCCGTAAGTGAGTTGACCTGCCTTGTGTGCCCAACCGAAAGCAGGCATGTAGTAGGCATCCCCATCGGAATCCCAGTCAGTCGGCGACATCGGGTGGGACGCAGAAACATCCGGACGCAGCGCACCGATGGCAAAATCCAGGCGGTTGCCATCTTCCATCAGACCCAACGTCGCAGGATTGTTCATCACCGCCGCCGTGCCGTTGTCATAGGCCATGGACGCGCCACCCATCCCGGTGGCGATGGGACCATACCCTTCCAGATTCATGCCGTTGGTGGCGTGAGCGGCCAAAGGCGCACCCAGGGCGGTGCTTACGGCAACTGCAAGCAAACCTTTTGAAACTCTTTCCATGACCTCTCCTCTTGTGGCGAAAGCGCTCGACTCAGAAAGCCTAGTTAGGAATTGTCGCTATCGGAATGGGGTCTTTCTAATAATGACCCGTAAGGGAAAGTAGTAGGAATGCTTGGGGCTGGTCACTACTCCGTAATGGGTAGTTAGAGCTCGCTTATATAAGCGCGCCATTATGTTTATTTTCGATGTTAGGACCCCAAAATGAAAAACCCCCACTCGAGGTGGGGGTCTTCCTGCTGACAACTAATGAACGTTTGTCAGATGTAAAGGCAGATGTCGGAATCGCCGGCGAACTCGAAGAAGGTGGCGGCGCCACCGAACTCGAGGCCGTCGATGAACTGCGAGGGCTCCATGTCGAACAGGTCCACGGTCATCTGGCAGGCAACGAAGCGGACGCCCGCTTCCTGGCAGAGCTCGCGAAGCTCTTCGATGCTGGCAACACCCTTGGCCTTCATCTTGCTCTTCATCATGGAGGTCATGACGGTCTCCATGCCGGGGATCGCGGTACCCAGGACAGGGAACCACTTGTCCATGCCCATGGGCATGGGCATGCCCGGGTTGCCGAGCGGCGAGACCTTCAGATCCAGATCCTTCTTCACCAGCTGCAGGCCGTAGAACGTGAAGAACACCTCCACGTCATAACCGAGTGCAGCAGCGGTGGACGCCAGAATGAACGGCGGGTACGCCCAATCCAGCGTGCCCTTCGTGGCAATGATGGCCAGCTTCTTAGACATCGGACACCTCCCGCGCTGTGGTAACCGATCAGGCCTTCTTGATCAGGAAAACGAACTTGCCGCCTTCCTCACCGGATTCCAGCAGCGGGTTGCCGGTCTGCTTGGAAAAGGCCTCGAAATCCTTCACCGAACCGGGATCGGTGGCCACGATGCGCAGCACCTGGCCGGACTGCAGACCTGCAAGGGTCTTCTTGGCACGCAGGATCGGCAGCGGGCAGTTCAGGCCGGAAGCGTCGAGTTCTTGATCGAAGTTTGCCATCTCGGTTCTCCTTCTGTACGTAACAAAAACGCCGGAACCTGACGGATCCAGCGCGTGAAATTAAGAATTCACTGGTGAACTTATATGTGATCCATGGCCCGCGCAACCCTCCCATTGGTGATAGCCTTGAGCCACCAAGGGTTTTCCGGCCGCCAACGAGAACTCAGGCGACCGCGAGACCGCTCTGGACCCAGGCGATGATGCCGCCGCGAAGATTGAAGACATTCTGGATTCCCTGGGCCTGGAGGAAGGCACAGGCCTGCGCCGAGCGCGCACCACTACGGCAATAGATCACGGTTTCCGTGTCGCCACTGAACTCCTCCATGCGCATGGGCAGCAGGTGCAGCGGTATGTTCACCGCGCCCGGGATGGCGCCCTGGGCCACCTCGGCCGGCGAACGCACGTCCACCAGGCGGATTCCGCCTGCGACAGTGAGCTTGTGGTGCACGTCTCCCGCGTCGACTTCCTTTATATTGAACATGTGTGGAGGCTCCGATAAATAAGCATTTCACTAGACGCTAATATTACAGAGTTACCTGCGGCTGATTCAACTCGGTCCCGGCAGCCCGACCCAGGTCACTCCGGAACGACAATCTTCAAGAGGAACGCCCACTTGCGGATCACTCTCTGCCTGGCCCTCCTGGCCTCCTCGGTCCTCACGGTGCCGGTCGCACGCGGCGAGATCCAGTTGCCCGACATGGGCACGGGCTCGGCCGTGATCACCCCCGCGGAAGAGGAACGCATCGGCCGCGACATCGTCCGGCAACTGCGCCGCGCAGGAAAAGTGGTGGAGGAACCGGCACTTACCGGTTATCTGGAGGACCTTGGCGCCCGCCTTGCCTCCGCCTCCGGCGCGCAACAGCCGTTCTCGTTCTTTCTCGTGGACGATCCGACCATCAACGCCTTCGCCCTGCCGGGCGGCTTCATCGGCGTGAATGCCGGCCTCATCCTCGCCGCACGCTCCGAAAGTGAGTTGGCCAGTGTCATGGCCCATGAAATCGCCCATGTGACGCAGCAGCACATCGCGCGCCGCATCGAGCAGATGAACCGCTCCAACCTGCCGATGACGGCGGCGATCATCGCCGCCATCGTACTCGGGAGCCAGAACCCCGAGCTGGGCCAGGCCGCCATCGCCAGTTCGCTCGCCACCGCCAGCCAGGCCCAGCTGGATTTCTCGCGCGCCCACGAGCAGGAGGCCGACCGCATCGGCATGCACATCCTGAGCGACGCCGGCTTCGCGCCCGGCGCCATGGCGTCCTTCTTCGAGCGTCTGTACCAGGAAACCCGCCTCGCCGGCGGTGAAGCCAGCGAGCTGGAATTCCTGCGCACCCACCCTGTCACGGTCTCCCGCATCGCGGACGCACGCAGCCGCGCCAGCGAGATCGGTACGGTCGCGCCGGCCAGGGCCGAGGCCTTCGAGTTCATAAAAATGGAGATCCGCGCACGCCTGGCGCCGGATCCCGCCTCGCTCGCGCGCCAGCTGGCCGCATCGCTGGAAGCCGGGAGCAACGCTTCGGCCACCGCCACGCGCTACGGCTATGCCCTCGCCCTCTGGCGCGCCGGCCGCCTTCAGGAAGCCAGGAGCGAACTCCTGCGCATGGATCCACCACCGGAAGTGCAGTCGCGCGTGCTACGGGTGAAGGCCGAAATCGACATGGCCGCCGGCAACAGACGCGATGCCGAGCTCACCCTGCGCAAGGCGCGGGACTTTTATCCCGGCGACGAAGCACTCTGTGTCGCACAGGCGCGGCTGCTCATGGACAGCGGACGCCCGCAGGAATCGGTTAAGTCATTGCGCGCCTTCGTGCGCAACTACCGGGCGTCGCCAACGCTGCTCGGCGTGCTCTCCGAGGCCGAACATGCCTCCGGAAATGCGGCCGCCGCACGTCTCGCGCTCGCCGAGCGTTACATACTCCTCGATGAAAAGAATCAGGCCATAGAGCAACTGGAGCTGGCGCGGCGCGAGCAGGGCGTGGACTTCTACGACCTGGCGCGCGTGGAGGCCCGGTTGCAGCAGCTTCGTGATCCTGCGGTGACATCGAAACCGGGCATGGAATAAATCCCCTCTTTCGTGTCACTCTCTCATCGACGCGTTTCGGTGAAGGGTCTTTCGGTATAAGACGCAGCTAATATGCTGATAAAACCCCGAAAGGAACGACGCTTGCCATCGGGTCGTCGTTAGGTATTCTTAGCGCGTGTCACTCTCGGGAGGACGCTATCCCCTCCGAGAGATAGCCCAACAATAACATCACACATATCTTGAACGACGCACGGCACGAAAGTGCCGGTTGAGCCAACCAGGAGGATAGGAATGCGGAATCCCGCTCAACTCATCA
>JBFXES010000092.1:0-10868 GCA_050179875.1 Thiohalomonadaceae bacterium | reverse complement strand
CTCGGAACCCGGCCTTGGCGCCACGGAGCAGCGCGAACTGCTGCGGGTCATCGACTGGATGCGCAGCAAGCCCTTGCTCGAACTCCAGGCCGGCTACGTGGAGACCTTCGACCTGACGGCCGAGCACAGCCTCCATCTCACCCATCACACCTTCGGCGACAGCCGCGAGCGCGGCCCCGCCCTGGTGGAACTGGGCGAGTTCTACAAGTCCCAGGGACTGGAGGCGCGTCCGGGCGAGCTGCCCGATTACCTGCCGCTCATCCTGGAATACGCCGCCACGCTGGAGGAGTTCGAGGCGCGCATGTTCCTCGCGCAGCCGGCCAAGGTGCTCGCAGGCATCGCCGCGAGCCTGGAAAAAAAGCAGTCACCCTATGCGCCGCTGGTCCGCACCGTGGAACGCCACGGCCACCTGGCGCGTAGCGCAGCCTAGGAGAGAGCCATGAACCTGCACGACTTCCTCTACGGGGTTTATCCCTATCTCGCCGGCACGGTGTTCCTGGTCGGCAGCTGGGTCCGCTTCGATCGGGAGCAATACACCTGGAAAACCGATTCGAGCCAGTTGCTGGCGCGGGGCAACATGCGCCTTGCCAGCAATCTCTTCCACGTCGGCATACTCGCCATCTTTTTCGGACACCTGGTGGGACTGCTCACGCCGCACAGCGTCTTTCTCGCCCTGGGTGTGTCCGATCTGGCGCACCAGTACGTCGCCATCGCAGCGGGTTCGGTGTTCGGCACCCTCTGCCTGGTGGGCGGCGTGATGCTCTGGCTGCGCCGGCTCACCAATCCGCGCGTGCGCGCGGTGAGCAGGAAGATGGACATCTTCATCCTGAGCTGGCTGCTCTGCACGCTGCTGCTGGGCCTTTCCACCCTGCCGGTCTCGCTGGGGCACGCCGCGCACGGCGAGGCCGAGGTCATGATCGCCCTCGCCGAGTGGGCCCAGAGCGTCGTCACCTTCCGTGCCGATCCGGCACTGCTGGCGCCGGTGGACACCGTCTTCAAGGTGCACCTGTTCTTCGGCATGACGGTGTTCCTGCTGTTTCCGTTCACCCGCCTCGTGCACATCTGGAGCGTTCCCCTCGGCTACCTGGGGCGCGCCTATCAGGTGGTGCGGCACAAGCGCGTGACCGCCTACTGACTCCGGCTCCTCTCTTGCCGCGGGTGCACCACAGCCCCGCGGCTCTTTTTTTCAACCTGCGTAGAACACACGGGAGAGACTGGGCATGAAGACGAATCCCTACGCCATATTCGAACGCCAGCTGATGGTGAACGGCAGGCCGGTGCTTACTGACCAGGAGGGTTACATCCAGGACCTGGATGACTGGAGCGAAGACTTCGCGCGGGCGCTCGCCGCACAGGAGGGACTGGTGCTGACGGACGAGCACTGGGAGGTCATCCACTTCATCCGCGCCTACCACGAAAGACACGGCATCCAGGCGCAGGTGCGCGACATGATCAAACACTTCGCCAAGGTGTGGGGACCGGAACGCGGCAACAACCGCCACTTGCACGACCTGTTCCCCATGGGCGGACCGCAAAAGCAGGGCAACCGCCTGGCCGGGATCCGCCGAACCAAGGGCGAACACTGAGACATTCGCAAGCGGACGCGGCGCAGGACGCCGCGAAAGGCGCTCCATGTTCGACGGCTTCGGCAGACGCATCGAATACCTGCGCGTGTCGGTGACCGACCGCTGCAATTACCGCTGCTTCTATTGCATGCCCGAAGGTCACGTGCCCTGTGCAACCCGCGAGGATGTGCTGACGGACGACGAACTGACGCGGCTCATCGGCCTGTTCGCCGCGCTGGGCGTGAAACGCGTGCGCATCACGGGCGGCGAGCCGCTGGTGCGCCGCGACATCGAGGCCATCGTCTCAGGTGTGAGGCGCACGCCCGGCGTCGACGACGTTTCGCTGTCCACCAACGGGCATCTGCTCCACGAGCGTGCCTGGCAGCTCAGGGATGCCGGGCTCGATCGCGTCAACGTCTCGCTCGATTCCCTGATCCCCGAGGTGTTCCATGCGGTCACCGGCCGCGATGCGCTGGGCCGGGTGCTGAAAGGGATCGAGACCGCCGTGGCGGCAGGGCTCGCGCCCGTGAAGGTGAACACCGTGGTTATGAAGGGCGTGAACGACGGCGAGATCGGGCGCTTTCTCGACTACTGCCTGCCGCGGGGACTGGACCTGCGTTTCATCGAGACCATGCCGCTGAACGGGAGCGACACGGTGAGCGCGCGCCACTACCTTCCCGCGGCGGACATCCTGGCGCGTGTGCGCGAGCACTGCGGCACCGACCTGGTGCCCACGACCACGGACCACGGCGCGGGCCCGGCACGCTACTACCGGCTGGGTGACGGATCGGCGCGCGTCGGGGTCATCAGCGCCCAGTCGCAGCACTTCTGCGCGACCTGCAACCGGGTGCGCCTCACCGCCACAGGCGATCTGGTGCTGTGCCTCGGCCATGAGGCGGCCGTGCCCCTGGGCCGGCTCATGCGCGACGGCGCCACCGACCCTCAACTGACCAAGGCCATCCTCGCCGGCATCGCGCACAAACCCGAGCGCCACACCTTCCACACCAAGCCGTCCGCACAACCCATGTTCCGCTTGGGCGGATGAGCGCAAGAAAAAGAAATAACCACGGGGAACACGGGGAACACGGGGAATTCGATTACAGGCAAGGAACCGTTGTTGCGTTTCCCCCGTGTTCCCCGTGTCCCCCGTGGTTAATGGCCTTTTTCCACAGAGACTACGGCAGCGTGCACGCAATACGGCGGTGCTCCAGTGCGGGGAAGTTGCGGCGGATGCCGGCGAGGCGCTCGAGGTCCACGTCGGCGCTGATGATGCCGGAGCCGCGCGGCAGGCGGTCGAGCACGATGCCCCAGGGGTCGACGATCATGCTGTGGCCGTGGGTCTCGCGGCCGTTGACGTGATAACCGCCCTGCGCCGCTGCGACCACGTAGCTGAGGTTATCGATGGCGCGCGCGCGCACCAGGGACTCCCAATGGGCCTTGCCGGTGATGGCGGTGAAGGCGGACGGCAGGGTGATGATCTCCACGCCCATTTTCACCATGTTGCGGAACAGTTCGGGAAAGCGCAGGTCGTAGCACACCGCCAGGCCGAGCTTGCCGAAGGGCGTGTCGACCACCACCACCTGATCGCCCGGCTCGATGGTTTCCGATTCGGTGTAGTTCTCGTCCGTCTCTTCCAGATGCACGTCGAAGAGGTGCACCTTGTCATAACGCGCCACACGCCGGCCGCGATCATCGAACAGCAGACAGGCGGCGCGCACCTTGGAGGGATCCCTGGCGGCGATGGGCACGGTGCCGCCCACGATCCAGATCCCGTGCTGGCGCGCCTGCTCGGCGAGGAAATCCTGGATCGGCCCGTGGCCGTCGTTCTCCTTGACGTGGAGCTTGTCCTGTTCGGTCATGCCCATGTGGGCGAAGTTTTCCGGCAGCACCACCAATTCCGCGCCTGCGGCACGGGCGCGCGCAATGAGGCGCTCGGCCTCGTAGAGATTGGCATGGACGTTGGGACCGGAGGCCATCTGGATGGCGGCAAGGCGGCTCATCGAAAGGACCCTTTTTTATTTTCTAACGCGATGTGATGTCGAGATCGATGCGGTCCGGCGCGCTGCTCCCGGGCTGCAGCATGATGCGTTCGGCCTCGATGCCGAGCGCCACCAGCCAGGCGCGCAATTCACCCGCGCGCAGGCTGCCTTCGTCGCCGCCGGGATGGCGCAACTGGAGCCGGACTTCCGCATCCTGCAGAAGCGGCGTTACGGCGGCGCGCAGGACGGGATGCCGGCTCAACGCAAGGCTGTCGCGCGGTTGCGCCAAATCGGCGAGCGTGATGTGGAGTCCGTCGTCCGCGCGGACCGCAACCGCAGCAAAAAACGCGAGGAGAAAGACGCCGATCCGCATGCAAGGCAGCATAGCACTAACTCCGTTTGTGCGACGAGACGGGGCGGCTTCGGGCGGGATTTGCAGAGCGGTTCACAACACGGCGCGGGGGAAAACGGCGCGGCGCACATGCCTGGCGTTTTCCGCGCAATTCAGCGCTATTGGATACGCTTGACCACCGGTTTCTCCCATGTTCCCGTGACGGTGTAGCGGAACAGGGCGGCTTCGTCGATCTTGTCCTTGAAGATGCTCTGGAACAACAGCAGCACCGCGCCCACCTGCGGGCCCAGGGCGAGGCCGCCGGCCACCGGCAGCGTGCCGGAGACCTCCGGGATCACGGTGATGGTGTGGTCGTAGTCACGCGCGGCCAGTCCGGTGCGTCCGCTCACGAACACGCCGGCGGGCAAGGTGTCCACGCGCAGGTTGCTGGTGTAGGCGTTGCCATTCTCGATGCGGAACGAACCCTGGAGGGTGCGGAAGCGCACGCCCTTCTCGAACAGGTCGCGGAAATCCAGGAGCAATCGGCGCGGCAGCGCCTCCAGGCTCAACAGGCCGAGCAGGCGCCCGGCGCCCGGATCCACCTCCTCCAGCACGCCCTCGCGGATCTTCACGCTGACGCTGCCGTCCAGGCGCGCCATCTCGTAGGCCTGCGGCGCACCGGGCCAGGCGAACTTCAATTCCGCGTTCATGCGGCCCTTGCCGATGGCGCTGGCGAAGCCGAAGCTGCGCGCCAGCTTGCCGAGATCGGGCGAGAACACGGCGAGATCCACCTGGGTACGCGGCGCCGGGCCGCGCCGCCAGTGCCCGGTCCCGGTGACCTCCAGCAGCGGACCGCGCAGGCTGAACTCGCGCAGCACCATCTGGCCCGGTCCCGGCACGGTGTTGAATTCGAGCCGGCCCAGGGCCTTGCCGTCCACGCTCAATTTCTCCACGCGAAACGTGAGCGGCGGCAGCGAGGCCTCGCCCCAGCCGCCGGCGCTCTTCGCCTTTACGCCGGCATCGGCCCCGTCATCGAGCACCAGTCCCAGTTCTTCCAGCTCCACCTGCACGGGCAGCGGCGCGGCGGCGCCCTCGGGCCGTTTCGCGGCCGCGCCCGGCATGCCGGACCATTGCGCCGGCACCAGGGCGGGCAGCCGGCCGGTAATGCGCACGGCGCGTCCTTCCGGCAGCGAGGCGTGTCCCTCGCCCAGATGCACGCCCAGGCGCGCCAGCTCGCCGCCGGCGAGTTCCCAGACGGCGCTGCCGCGCCCGGCCAGGACGGCCTCGGCCTGGCCGGCGCGCTCGCCGGAAAGGAAGGCGGTGACGGTGAGCGGCAGGCTGTCCGCGTGCGGCTTGCCCAGCGGCGGCGGCAACGGGACGGCCATGCCTTCGAGGGTACTTTCCACCACCAGCGTAGTCTCCGCGGTCTCGCCACGTCCCAGGGTGATGCGGCCGTTCCAGCCGGCGCGGCCGTCCAGGCGCGCGGTGAGCGGCGAAGGGAAGCGCGCGGCCAGGGACTCGCCCAGGGCGGTACCCGCGAGGCTGATGAGGGTGACCTCGCCGCGCGGTTCCACCATCGCGCTCACCGGTTCGCCGAACAGGCGGCCGGTGAGGGCATCGGCGCGCCAGGCCTTGTCCTCGAACTCCAGGGTGCCGCGGATGCCGTGGAATTCCACGCCCTCGGCCACGCGCAGCGTGGCGTCCAGGAACTGCACGGCGCCGCCCACGCGCGCGGGCCGTTCGTCGCGGGCGCTGAGCGGTTGCTCGAAATCCAGGGACAGCACGGAGCGCCCGCCCGCAGCGAAACGGGCGAGGGCCTCGTCGAAGGGGCCGGCGAGTCCCGTGGCGCGCAGGTAGTCGAGCAGGTCGGCAAACGGGCCTTCCGCCCTGCCCTTCACAAACAGGCGCGCGCGGCGCAGGTCGGGAATGGTGACCACGGTGGCGTCCACGGCGCTGTTCATGACGCGCGCCGAGCGCGCCTCAATGCGCATGCCGCGGCCGTCGAACACCACTTCGCCGTCAATGTCGTGCAGGCGCGGCCAGTGGGGCATGTAGTCGAGCAGTACGTCCTCGGCATCGAAGCGCACCTCGAAGCGGCCGCTGTCGTCGTCGAAGGGGAAGTCCGCCAGGCGTCCGTGGAACAACACCTGGCCGCGCGCCACCCGGCCCTCCTTGAAGGCCCGATCCAGCCACTTCACCGTGGCCGCGGGCATGATGTGGGCGGGCAGGTAGCGGTAGACGCTGGTGGCGCGGCCGTCCCGGTAGTCGCCCACCAGGTCCAGGTGCGGGCTGCCGGCATCGGGCAGGGTCAGCACCAGGGAAGCGCGCGCGCTGATGTCGTCGTTGCGGGCGCTGACGGCGGGAACGGCCAGGCGCCAGGCCGGGCCGTCGCGGTGCAACCGGGCCACGCCGGAGAGTTCGGTGAAGGGCAGCGGATCGCGGAACAGCCTTGGCAGCAGGAGGTGTGCGTCGCGCGTGGCCAGCGTCACGCCCGCCTCGCCGTCGCCGTACCAGGCGCGGCCGTCCAGCCCTTCCACGCCGGGCCGCTTGCCGGCGGGCGCCAGGGCCAGGTCCCGGAAGGTCGCGGCGCCGCTCCAGGCGCTGCCGTTCCAGGCCAGGCGCACGTCGCGCAGGTCGCCCGCGACGGCCGCCTCGCGCAGCTGGCGCCGGCCTTCTGGCGGCAGCGGGAACAACTCGGCGGCGGCCGCCAGGTCCTCCAGGCGCAGGAAGCTCGCCTGCAGGTGCAGCGGTCCCAGGCCGGTGCCGGGCGCGGCGGTGTAGCGCAGGCGCAGCCGCGCCGGCTCCCAGCGCCGGCCGGCCCGCACCACCATGAGGTCGTCCACGTCGAAGGCGTTCTCGCCGGCCTCGTGGCGCCAGGCGAAGCGCGCGCCCATCTGATCCACGATGAAGGGGCCTTCCGGCCCGCTCACCGAAAGATTTTCCACGCGGAATTCGCCTTCCACGGCGCGCAGCCGCCCGTCCCAGCGTCCCCACGCCCGGGCCGTCACCTCGCCCGAGGCGCGCGGCAGACCGGCGAACGGCAGCAGCGCAAGCACGCCCGCGGGGCGCCCTCGCTCCACGGCGGCGTAGAGATCGCCCTTCACGCTGGGCAGATGCAGCAGGTCGCCGCGCAGGTCGGCGGCGATGTGCAGGGTGCTGCCCAGGTCTTCCGACAGGTGCAGGGCGGCGTCGAGGCGGTGACGGTTGCCGTCATTGCGCAGTTCGAGGGTGACCTGCTCGAAGGCGCGTTCGCGCCCGGTCACGCGGTCACGCCAGAGCAGGCTGCTCTCGCGCAGGGTGAGCCGGTGCTGGGTCAGCAGCCAGCGGCCCACGGCCAGGGGATCGTCGCTCTGTTCGGCGGCGCCCTGCAGGGAGATGCCTTCGATCTGCAGGCTGCCGTCCTTGCGACGCTCCACCGCGAGGCGCGCGCCCACCACGGTGAGCTCGCTCATCACCAGGGAGCGGGTGCGCAGGCTGTCCAGGGGGGCGATGCCTATGTGCAGGGAGGCAAGCCGCGCGAGCGGCCGCGCGCCGGACGGTTCCAGGAGTTCCACCCCGTCCAGGACGAGCGTGGGCGAGAGCACCAGCAGGCGCGCGTCCATGCGCTCGATGCGCACGGGCTGACCCAGATAGGCGCTCACCCAGGCCTCCACCTGGGCGCGGTAATCCGCCGCGTGGGGCAGCACCAGGCGCATGGCGGTGAGCAGCACGGCGGCGAGCACCAGCACGGCGGCGATGCCGTACTCGAGCAGCCTGCGGGCGCGTTGCAAGGGAGTGAGCGGTTTCAAGGGGCCTCCTGGCCGCCATCGTGACACATGCGCGGCCCCCTGAACGGAACCGTTTAACGCAAGGATTACATGAGCACCACGTCAAACTGTTCGCGGGTGTACATGCCCTCCACCTGGAACTTGATGGGACGGCCCACGAACTCCTCCAGTTCGGCCACCGAGTTGGACTCCTCGTCCAGCAGCATTTCCACCACCTCCTGCGAGGCGAGCACCAGCAACTGGCGCGCCTCGAACTGGCGCGATTCGCGCAGGATCTCGCGGAAGATCTCGTAGCACACCGTCTCCGGCGTCTTGAGGGTGCCGCGGCCGTTGCAGGTGGGACAGGGCGAACACAGGATGTGTTCCAGGCTCTCGCGGGTGCGCTTGCGGGTCATCTGCACCAGGCCGAGCGACGAGACCTCGCTGATGTGCGTCTTGGCGTGATCCCGTTCCAGCGCCTTCTCCAGGCTGCGCAGCACCTGGCGGCGGTGCTCGGCGTCGGTCATGTCGATGAAGTCGATGATGATGATGCCGCCCAGGTTGCGCAGCCGCAGCTGCCGCGCGATGGCCTGCGTGGCCTCCAGGTTGGTCTTGAAGATGGTCTCTTCCAGGTTGCGATGGCCCACGAACGCGCCGGTGTTCACGTCGATGGTGGTCATGGCCTCGGTCTGGTCGATGATGAGGTAGCCGCCCGATTTGAGCTGCACCTTGCGCTCCAGGGCGCGGGAGATCTCGTCCTCCACGCCGTAGATGTCGAAGATGGGCCGCTCGCCCGAGTAGTGCTCGATGCAGGGGGCGATCTCCGGGATGAACTTGCCGGCGAACTTGGCCACCTTCTGGTAGGTCTCGCGCGAGTCGATGCGGATTTTCTCCACCCGCGTGCCCACCAGGTCGCGCATGGTGCGCATCACCAGCGGCAGGTCCTCGTGGATCAGCGTGCCGGACTTTTCGGTGGCGGCGCGTTCGCGGATGGCGGTCCAGAGCTTGGCGAGGAAGGCCATGTCCTTGGCGATGGCCTCGGCCTCGATCCCCTCGGCGGCGGTGCGCACGATGTAGCCGCCGGGCGGATATTCCTCCAGGTGCTCCTGCACGATGCCGCGCAGGCGCTGGCGTTCTTCCTCGTTCTCGATCTTCTGGGACACGCCGATGTGATTGATGCCCGGCATGAACACCAGGAAGCGTGCAGGAATGGCCAGGTGTGTGCTGAGGCGCGCCCCCTTGGTACCGAGCGGGTCCTTCACCACCTGCACCAGGATCTCCTGGCCGTCGCGCACCAGCTGGGTGATGCTCTCCACCCGCCCGTTGGGCCGGTGCTCGCCCTCCTCGGTCACCGTGCGGCTGGCGTGCTCCGGCACCAGGATGTCGGAGGCGTGCAGGAACGCGGTGCGCTCCAGGCCGATGTCCACGAAGGCGGCCTGCATGCCCGGCAGCACGCGCGAGATGCGGCCCTTGTAGATGTTGCCCACCAGCCCGCGCTTGCGCGTGCGCTCGATGTGCACTTCCTGCAGCACACCGTTCTCGATGAAGGCCACGCGCGTCTCGCGCGGCGTGACGTTGACCAGCAGTTCCTCGCTCATACGTTCTTTTCTCTTCCCCAGTCTGCGGTCACGTCGATGCCGCTCTCGCGCAACAGTTCCGCGGTTTCGAACAGGGGCAGGCCCATCACCCCGGAATAGCTGCCTTCCAGCCGCTCGATGAACAGCGCCGCGCGACCCTGTATACCGTAGCCGCCGGCCTTGTCCGCCGGCTCGCCGCTGGCCCAGTAGGCCGCGCATTCGGCGGCGCTGAGGGCGCGAAAACTGACCGCGCTCACGGACAGGCGGCTGTGTGCCTCGCCGTCGGCGCCGACCAGCGCAACGCCCGTGTACACATGATGGGTGCGCCCGGACAGCCGCGACAGCATGGCGAGGCCTTCCTCGCGATTGGCGGGCTTGCCCAGCACCTCGTCGTCGAGCACCACCGTGGTATCGGCGGCCAGCACCGGATGGGAATCGTCGGCAGGCAGGCGCGCGCGCACCGCCCGGGCCTTCGCCAGGGCAAGGCGCAGCACATACACCTCCGGCGCCTCGCCCGGATGGCGGTCCTCCGCAATGTCGGCCACCTCCACCCGCGCGGCGATCCCCACCTGCGCCAGCAGCTCCCGCCGCCTGGGCGAAGCCGAGGCCAGATAAAGCACGAACGGTTCCATCCCGAAAGCCCTTTTGAAGACAAAACACGGGGAACACGGGGAACACGGGGGAAATCCATTGTGAATTGAAGGAATGAGCCCGTGCAGCTTCGCGTAGGAGTGACCTCAGGCCGTGATAGCTGCAATCGGGAAGGCAAATCGCAGCCTGCGCCCCCCTGAGGGGCATAAAGCCACTCCTACAGGAAATCCTTGCCCGTGTTCCCCGTGTTCCCCGTGTTCCCCGTGTTCCCCGTGTTCCCCGTGTTTATTCTTTCTTCACGATCGAATGGTAACCCGCCGGGGTCAGCGGTGATAAGGATGGCCGCGCAGGAGGCTGTGGGCGCGGTAGATCTGTTCGGCGAGCACCACGCGCACCAGGGGGTGGGGCAGGGTCAAGGGCGACAGGGACCATTGCAGGTCGGCGCGTGCGCGGCAGCGTGCGTCGAGGCCGTCCGGTCCGCCCACCAGCAGGGCCACGTCGCGCCCGCCCTGCATCCACTCGCCCAGACGCCGGGAAAGGTCCTCGGTGCTCCAGGGCTGGCCCTTCACCTCCAACGCCACCACCAGCGCGCCCTTGGGAATGGCGGCCAGGATGCGCTCACCCTCCTCCGCCACGAGCCGCGCCACGTCCGCGCCCTTGGTGCGCTTGCCGGGAGCGATCTCCACCAGCCGCAGCGCGCACTCCGGCGGCAGCCGCTTCGCATATTCCGCATACCCCGCCTGCACCCAGGCCGGCATGCGCTCACCGACCGCAATCAAATGGATCCGCATGGTGAAGAAGAAGAGCAAACACGGGGGACACGGGGGACACGGGGGACACGGGGGAAGGATATTTTCTGTAGAGCGGCTTTATGCCCCGCAGGGGTACTCAGGCCGCGATTGCCTTTCCGACCGTGATATCGCGGCCTAAGGCCGCTCCCACAAGAGGCCACACGACCCCATTCGAAATTCACAATGGTTTTCCCCGTGTCCCCCGTGTTAATGCCTTTCCCCCGCCGGTGCTTCCTCGCCCCAGAGTTTTTCCAGGTTGTAGAACTCGCGGGTCTGGGGCTGCATGAC
>JBFXES010000091.1:0-10977 GCA_050179875.1 Thiohalomonadaceae bacterium | reverse complement strand
CCAGCGCCGCCGCCACCAGAAGAATGGCCGTGGCGCTCAGCAGACTCTTGCTCGCCGCCCAGGCGGCCTCGCCGATCACCACATCCTCCAGCGCGAGCGGCGTATAGAGCATGGCGTTCCAGGTCTCCTGCACCGCCATGCGGGTGTAGGCGGAATACAGCCCCTCGAAGGTGGCGGTATTCATGGCGCTGGCGCAAACGAACCCCGACGCAAGGAAGGTGACGTAGCCCATGCCCTGCAACTCGCCCACGAACGCGCCGAGGCCGTAACCGAGGGCGAGCAGATACAAGAGTGGTTCGCCGATGTTGCCGAGCAGGGCCGGGCCAGCCAGCTTGCGCCACACGCGGGCATGGCGACGCCACACGGCGACCCAGCGCAGGCTGAACAGGGCCGCCGCAAGCGAGCCGGCGTGCGGAAAGTGGGCGCTCATTCGCGCAGGTCCCGTCCGGTGAGTTTGAGAAACACGTCTTCCAGGTTGGCCGGCCTATGCAGGTATTGGAGCGCGGGATGACGGCTCAGGCTCTCCATCAGGGCGCGGTGGTCATCGGTATAGCAGAACAGCGTTTCGCCGACCTTTTCGGAGCGGGCCGCAAGCGCCCTGCCCTCCGATGCCAGCCATGCATCCACCTCGGGGCCGTGGACTTCCACCACATGGGGTTCGATGTGCCGCCGGATGAGTGCGGCCGGCGCGTCCACGTCCAGGATGCGGCCGTGGTCCATGATGGCGATGCGATCGCAAAGGCGCTGCGCCTCGTCCATGTAGTGCGTGGTGAGGATCAGGGTGCGCTTCTGGACGATGAGCATGCGCAGGCGCTGCCAGATGAGCTGGCGCGCCTGGGGATCCAGACCGGTGGTGGGCTCGTCGAGAATCACCAGTTGCGGACTGTTTACCAGCGCGCGGGCAAGCGACAGCCGTCGCTTCATGCCACCGGACAGTTCGTCGATGCGCGCCCCTGCGCGCTGGGAAAGATTTGCGAAGGAAAGCAGTTCCTGGATGCGGGCCTCCACCTCGGGTCCGCGCAGGCCGAAATACCTCGCATAGGTGCGCAGGTTCTCGAGCACGGAAAAATCCGGATCGAGGCTGTCCTGCTGCGGCACCACGCCGAGCTGCGCGCGCATCTCGCGCGCCCGCGCCGGGATCGGATGGCCGAGCACATGCAGGCTGCCGCCGTCGGGCGGGGTCATGCCCAGCATCATGCGCAGGGTCGTGGTCTTGCCGGCACCGTTCGGCCCCAGCAGGCCGAAGCACTCGCCGGCGCGCACGTCCAGATCGATGCCGTCCACGACGGTGAGGCCGCCGTAGCGCTTGGTCAGGCCGCGGGCCTCGACGACGGTGACCATCAGGCGTCCTGTGCCGCCTCGCGCAGGCGGTCGACCTCGGGTTCCCAGGCCTCGGTGATGGTCTCGCGCAGGCGATTCATGCGGCCGTGAAAGAAGTGATCGGCGTCGGCCATCCAGCGATAGTCGGGCCGCAGGCGCTGGGCATGCACCCACGCCGCGACCGCCTGCGGCTCGATGACTTCGTCGCGCCCGCCCTGGATCACCATCCATGGAATGGTGATCTCATCCACCTGCGAGAAATCGAACAGGCTCACCGGCGGCGCCACCAGGAGCAGGCGCTGCGCACCGGCCATGCGGTGCGCCCGTGCGGCCACGTAGGCGCCGAAGGAAAAGCCCGCCAGCCACACGCCGGCCTCCGGATAGCGCCCGCGAAACCAGTCCACCACGGCAAGGAGATCGCGCACCTCGCCCTCGCCGTTGGCGAAACGCCCCTGGCTGCGGCCCACGCCGCGGAAATTGAAGCTGACACTCATGAGCCCCATGGCGTTGAACGACTCAGCCATGACGTGGACGACCTTGTTATTGAGGCTGCCGCCGTGCAGGGGATGGGGATGGCAGATGATGGCGATGGGGAGCCCGGGATCGAAGCGTGCCGGGCCGGAGGTCAGCACCTCGATGGCGCCTGCGGGCCCCTGGATGAGGAGTTCCTCGCCAATGCAAATGTCTTCTTCGAGGCCGTCATAGCGATGGCGTCGGCGCAGCTCCTGCAGGTAGAAGTCGTCCACGAATACCTCGGCCGATCAGAGTCGCAGGCGTTCGACCACGCGGCCGTGCTGCAGGTGCTCCGAAATGATCTCGTCGATGTCGTCCTTGTCCACGTAGGTGTACCAGACCGCTTCCGGGTAAACCACGAGCACGGGGCCCTCGGCGCAGCGGTCCATGCAGCCCGCCGTGTTGACGCGCACCCCGCCCTTCCCGGCAAGGCCGAGCTTCTTCACTTTTTCCTTCGCGTAATCGCGCATCTCCTGCGCGTGGAAACTGGCGCAGCAGCCGCCTTCCTCGCGGCGGTTGGTGCAGAAAAAGACGTGGTAACGGTAGTAGGACATGAGGCGGCGTCATGAGGGCAAAGCGCGATTATATGCGATGCGCACTTCCGACTCACTCACTCGGCTTTGAGCCCGCGCGCGCGCCTGCTATCCTGCGCGGTCTGTGAACGCTCCCCTCTCTTCCTCCGAAGCCCTGCTGCGCGATGCGGATCGCTGCGTGATGTGCGGCATGTGCCTGCCCCATTGCCCCACCTTCCAGCGCACCGGCAGCGAGGCCGAATCGCCGCGCGGGCGCATCGCCCTGGCGCAGGCCCTCGCCCGCGGGCAGTTGCAGGCTGACGACGACCTCGCCGCCCACCTCGACCACTGCCTGGCCTGCCGCGCCTGCGAGGCCATGTGTCCGTCGGAGGTACGTTACGCCAGCATCCTGGGGGAGACCCGCCGCCTGCTTGCCGCGCAGCGCGGGCTCGATGCCGCCGGTCGCGCCGCCCTGGGCGCGGTGTCCAACCCGGCCTTTCTGCGCGCTGCCGTGCGGCTTGGCGCCTCGCCCGCCGCGGCGCTGGCCCGACCCGTATCGGCCCTGGCACGGCGACTGTCCGCCCTGGCGCAGGCGCGCCCGCACCACCGTTTCCACCACCCCACGGCGACGGCGAGCGGCACCGTGCGCGGCCGGGTGGGCCTTTTTCTCGGCTGCACCGGCGAGGCAGTGGACGGCGAAGCCCTGTCCGCCGCCGTAAAGGTGCTCACGTTGCTCGGCTTTGCCGTGGTGATACCGGGCGGGCAAGGTTGTTGCGGGGCACTCCACCACGCCCGCGGTGATCGCGCAGGCTTCGAACGCCGGGCGCAGCGCAATCTGGCCGCTTTCGACATGGAAGCCCTGGATGCGGTTGTCAGCGTCGCGAGCGGCTGCACCGCCATGCTGGCCGAGTATGGGCAATGGCTGGATGCGCCGGGCGCCGCCGACTTCTCACGCAAGATGCGGGAAGTCACCGATTTCATCGTGCGTCAGGACCTCGACGCGCTGCCCGTTCCCGCCCCGCTCCCGGAAACCGTCGCGGTGCACGTACCCTGCAGTCAGGCCCACGCCCTGCGCCGGCCCGGAGTCTCGGCGGCATTGCTGGCCCGCATCCCCGAGGTACGCATCGCCACGCTCCCGGACAACCGCACCTGCTGCGGCGCCGCCGGGGTGCACATGCTGCAGGACCCGGCCCTGGCCGACGCGCTCCGCGAACCGAAGCTGGACGCCCTTGTCGCCAGCGGCGCCCGCTACCTGGTGACCACCAACGTGGGCTGTGCCCTGCACCTGGCCGCGGGTGCGAAGGCGCGCGGCCTTGCTGTCGAGGTGCTGCACCCCGTCAGCCTGCTGGCGAGGCAGCTTGCCCTGGCGACGGATTCTCCATAATTTCTATGCGCATGAACGAACCTAGAAGCTACTCATTTCTCGATCACGTCCTGATGAACGTGGACATCGGCCTGCGCACCGTGCTCGGCCAGCCCTTGCTCACGGAGCGCCCCAACCCCGGCGATCGGTATCCCGAAGCCCATCTGTCGGACGAGGAACGCGACCTGGTAGGCCGCCTCATGCGCATCAATCATGCCGGCGAGGTTTCGGCGCAGGGTCTCTACCAGGGCCAGGCGCTCACGGCCAAGCTGCCGGAGGTGCGCGGCAAGATGGAACGGGCGGCGCTTGAGGAAAACGATCACCTGGAGTGGTGTGAACGCCGCGCCAAAGAGGTGGGCACGCACGTGAGCTGGCTCAATCCCTTCTGGTACTTCGGCTCCCTCGCCATCGGCGCCGCCGCCGGGCTGGCGGGCGACAAGTGGAGCCTGGGTTTCGTGGTGGAGACCGAGCACCAGGTCTGCCGTCACCTGGACGAACACCTGTCCCGGCTGCCGCCCCAGGACCAGAAAACGCGCGCGATCCTGGAACAGATGAAGGAAGACGAGATGCACCACGCCGACATCGCCCAGGCGGCGGGCGGCGCGTCGTTCCCCGAGCCGGTGAAGCTGCTCATGAAGCTCAGCTCCAAGGTGATGACCAAGACCGCCTACTGGCTCTGAGCCGCGGAACGCACAAAAGAAAGGGGGCCGTCGGCCCCCTTCTTCATTCCGCCCGCGCGCCGCTCAGAGCGGCGGCTTGTTGATGTTGCGGCCGTAGAAGATCTCCAGCATTTCGTGCTGGAGCCGCTGACGGATCGCCTTTTCCTCGCTCGGGCTCAGGTCCTTGGCCTTCACGCCGAACAGGTAGTTATCCAGGTCGAAGTCCTTCAGCATCATCTTCGTGTGGAAGACGTTTTCCTGATACACGTTCACGTCGATCATCTGGTACCGCTCCTTGGTGTCCTTGGAGAGGTAGTTCTCGATGGAGTTGATCTTGTGATCGATGAACAGCTTGGTGCCCCGGACGTCGCGCGTGAAGCCGCGCACCCGGTAATCCATGGTGACGATGTCCGATTCCAGGCTGTGAATCAGGTAATTCAAGGCCTTGAGCGGTGAAATCCGGCCGCAGGTGGACACGTCGATGTCCGCACGGAAGGTGCTGATCCCGTTGTGGGGATGGCTCTCCGGGTACGTGTGCACCGTCAGGTGGCTCTTGTCCAGGTGGGCCACCACCGCATCGGGCAGCGGGCCAGGCTCTTCCGAGTTGGACAGCTCCTGGGAGACCACCGGCTCCTCGGAGATGAGCATGGTGACGCTCGCCCCCTGGGGGTCGTAGTCCTGGCGCGCCACATTCAGGATGTTGGCGCCGATGATGTTCGCCACGTCCGTGAGGATCCGGGTCAGGCGCTCGGCGTTGTACTCCTCATCGATGTACTCGATGTACTGGCGGCGCTGCCCCTCGGTCTGCGTGTAGCAGATGTCGTAGATGTTGAAGCTCAGCGTCTTGGTGAGGTTGTTGAACCCATGCAGCTTCAGTGTGCTCAACGTAGGACGTCTCCCCAGGCTCTCCGGATTGGCCGGACGTAAAAAAAGCAAAGCGCCCGGTTTCGGTTACACCGACCGGACGCACTCTCCGTGGTGGAGCCGCCCTTCGGGGGCGGGTCCACCGGCCCGGAACCTGCTTTGGGGTACCCGCCGCCGTTTCCAGGGGGGGGTATTATCCACACCAGGGGGCGGGTGGTAAATCATCCACGTCCCTATCACGTCCCCGGTCTTGCAGCCCCGGGTTACGCCTCCACGACCTCATAGTCATGGCTGATCTGGGCCACCTTGCCCAACATGATGGACGCGGAGCAGTACTTCTCTGCCGAGAGCTCCACCGCCCTTTTTACATGGGCCTCGCTCAGCCCCTTGCCGGTGACGATAAAGTGCACGTGGATACGGGTAAACACTTTCGGGTCGGTCGGCGCACGCTCGGCGGTAATCTCGGCCACACAATCGGTAATGGGCTGCCGACCCTTCCTCAATATGTGAACTACGTCAAAAGATGTGCAACCGCCCATGCCCAGCAATAACATTTCCATGGGACGGACGCCCAGGTTTCTGCCACCATGTTCGGCCGGCCCGTCCATGACGACGGCATGCCCCGTGCCTGATTCGCCTAGGAATGTGGCCCCTTCCACCCATTTGATTCTCGCCTTCATAATGACTCCCGTGACTTAAATCTCAGTATTAGTGGTTATTCTCGTTTGCCGGAGGGTATTGATAGACTCCCCGCCGGTGATATACGTTGGGTGAAAAAACGATGCTTACAGGACCCACGATGGCGCAACGAATAGTAGTTAGGGAAGCAGGCACCGGGAATCCGACCATCGATCGGTTTCTCAGTCACTGCCACCGTCGCAGATATCCGTCCAAGACCAATATCATCTACGCGGGTGATAAGCCGGAGACGCTTTATTACATCGTCAAAGGCTCCGTGTCCGTGCTCATCGAGGAAGAGCAGGGCCGCGAAATGGTACTCGCGTATTTGAATGCGGGCGATTTCTTCGGCGAGATGGGCCTGTTCAGCGAAACGACCCGCAGTGCCTGGGTCCGCACCCGCAGCGAATGCGAACTCGCTGAAATCAGCTACACCCATTTCCGTCAGCTCGCCCAGGAAGACCCGGAAATCCTGTTCCAGCTCGCCGGCCAGATGGCGGCGCGGCTGCGCAACACGAGCCGCAAGGTCTCCGACCTGGCCTTCCTGGACGTGACCGGCCGCATCGCCGCGACCCTGCTGGAACTCTCCAAGCAGCCGGATGCCATGACCCATCCGGACGGCATGCAGATCCGCATCACCCGTCAGGAGCTGGGCCGCATCGTGGGCTGTTCCCGCGAGATGGCCGGCCGCGTACTGAAGAACCTGGAAGACCAGGGCCTCATCTCGGTAAGCGGCAAGACCATCGTGGTCTTCGGCACCCGCTGAGGGTAAACCCAAACACGGGGGACACGGGGAAGAGGAATATCCCCGTGTCCCTCGTGGCCTATCTCTTCTCTTCGAACAGCTCCCGCAAGCGCTCGCCGGGCTCGGGGGCGCGCATGAAGGCCTCGCCCACCAGGAAGGCGTGAACGCCGTGGCCGCGCATCAGGGCCACGTCCTCTGCCGCCAGGATGCCGCTTTCGGTGACCACCGTGCGGTCCGCCGGGATGGCGGGCAGCAGGTCCAGGGTGGTCGCCAGCGATACCTCGAAGGTGCGCAGGTTGCGGTTGTTGATGCCCACCAGCGGCAGGCCGAGCGGCAACGCCCGCGCCAGTTCCTCCCCGTCGTGCACTTCGACCAGCACATCCAGGCCGGATTCCCGGGCCGCCTGGGTCAATTCCTGCATTTGCACGTCACTGAGCGCTGCGGCGATGAGCAGGATGCAGTCGGCGCCGATGGCGCGCGCCTCGACCACCTGGTAGGGGTCGATGACGAAATCCTTGCGCAGGACGGGCAGTGAACACGCCGCGCGGGCCTGTTGCAGATAGGCGTCGGCCCCCTGGAAAAAATCGATATCGGTAAGCACCGACAGGCAGGTGGCGCCGCCGGCCTCGTAGGAGTGGGCGATGGCGGCCGGATCGAAATCGGGCCGGATGACGCCCTTGCTGGGCGAGGCCTTCTTCACCTCGGCGATCACGGCCGGCCGGCCCGCTGCCACCCGCTTGCGGATGGCCTCGGCAAAGCCGCGCGGCGCATCCGCCGCCTTGGCACGCTCACACAGCGCCGACAGCGGGACCCGCGCCGCGCGCTCGGCCACTTCCTCGGCCTTGCGGCGCAGGATCTTCTTCAGTACGTCGGGGGTGTCGTTCATGGGTTACCTGCCATAACGCGGAGTACGCGGAGAATGGAATTTGTTTTTTCCTCCGCGTACTCCGCGTTAAAAGCTGTTCGTGAGAGTCACAAGGGCGTCGAGGCGACGGCGGGCTTCGCCGCTGGCGATGACCTCGCCGGCGCGCTTGACGCCCGCCGCCAGCGAAGGGGCGAGGCCGGCGGCGTAAATGGCGGCGCCCGCGTTGAGCTGGACGATGTCGCGCGCCGGACCGGGCCGGTCGTCGAGCACCGCCTTCACGATGGCCAGCGACTGCTCGGCATTCTCGACCACCAGGGCGTCCAGGGCGCAGCGCTCCAGGCCGAATTGCTCCGGACTGATGACCGAGACGGTCACTTTGCCGTCGTGCAGTTCGGCGACGCGGGTCGGCGCACCGATGCTGATCTCATCCAGGCCGTCCTCGGAATGCACCACCAGCACGTGCCGGCTGCCCAGCAGGTTGAAGACCTGCGCCACCGGCTCCAGCCAGTGGGTGCTGAAGACGCCGATGACCTGGTTGGGCGCACGCGCGGGATTGGTGAGCGGACCCAGCAGGTTGAAGATGGTGCGCACGCCCATCTCGCGGCGCGGGCCCACGGCATGCTTCATGGCCCCGTGATGGCGCGGGGCGAACATGAAACCGACGCCCACTTCCTCGATACACCGCACCACCTGATCGGCGGTGAGGTCCAGCTTCACGCCCGCGGCCTCCAGCACGTCGGCGCTGCCGGACTTGCCCGACACGGCGCGGTTGCCGTGCTTGGCGACGCGGCCGCCCGCGGCGGCCACCACGAAGGCGACGGTGGTGGAGATGTTGAAGGTGCCGGCGCCGTCACCGCCCGTCCCGCAGGTGTCGACGAGGTGCTCCCCCGCGATGGATACGGGCGTGGCGAGCTCGCGCATCACCTCCGCGGCGGCGGCGATCTCGTCCACGGTCTCGCCCTTCATGCGCAGCCCGATGAGAAAACCGCCGATCTGCGCGGGCGTCGCTTCACCGGTCATGATCAGGCGCATCACCGCACGCATCTGGTCGCTGCTGAGGTCACGCCGTTCGGTGACGGCGCGGATGGCTGATTGCATGTCCATGGGGTGATCCGCCTGTGAAAGATGGGATTTTCCCCGCCCGTTCGCGCGGGGGTCAAGTTTTCGCCCGTGTGGCCCGCAGCCAGCCCAGCCACAGCAGCAACGACGCGGCATGCAGCGCCGTCATGCCCTTGGCCATGGCGGGCACGGCATGGGCAACCACGGGCACCAGCACGCCGGCGACCGCCGCGTTGGATGCGGTGTGCATGAAGCCCTGCGCCGCCGACGCCATGCCACGGTTGTACGGGAAATACTCCAGCGCCAGCAGGCTCAGGCTGGGCGCGGCGAGCGCGTTGCCGAAGGCGTACAGCGTAATGGGCGCCACCACCAGCGCGGCGTGGCCGGGGAAGCCGTAGGCCTGGACGAGATTGAAGACCACCGCCAGCACCATGCTCCCGTAGCCGATAGCCACGACCCGCAGCGTGTCCACGCGCCCGGCCAGTCGGCCCGAGGTGTACGCGCCCAACATGATGCCCGTGACCAGGGGCACGAAAAGTGCCGCGAAGTCGTCGGCGTCCAGGCCCAGATGCTCGTAGATCAGCACGGGCGCGCCGGCAACATACAGGAACATGCCGCCGAAGTTCAGCGCCACCATGCACACCAGCGCCATGAAACCGCCGGTGGCCAGCGCCCTGCCGTAGGCACGCCCCACCACTACCGGATGAATGGACTGGCGATGCTCGCGCGGCAGCGTCTCGGGCAGACGACGATAGACCAGCAGCCACAGCGCGCCGCCCACCAGCGCCAGGAACAGGAACACGGAACGCCAGCCGAAGGCATCGTGCAGATAGCCGCCGATCACCGGCGCGGCCGCGGGCGCCAGGGCGAACATGAGCATCATGTTGGACATCACCTTCTGCGCCCGCGCCCCCGCGAACACGTCCCGCACCACGGCGCGCCCCACCACGATGCCGGCGCTGGCCGTGAGCCCCTGCGCGATGCGAAAGGCGATCAGCTCACCGATGCTGTCGGACAGCGCGCAACCCACGGAGGCCGCGCAATAAAGTCCGACTGCCCAGAGGCTGACGATGCGCCGGCCGAAGGCGTCGGAAAGAGGCCCGTAGGCCAGGGTCATGACAGCGAAGCTGATCAGATACAGCGACATGGTCTGCTGCATCTGCACGTGGCTCGCGCCGAACTCCCGCGCGATGTCGGGGAAGGACGGCAGATAGGTGTCGATGCTGAACGGCGCCAGCATGGACATGAAGGCCACCAGCACGGCGATACGCCGGGCGTTTTCGGCTTCAGCTCGCATCAGCGGGGGATCGGATTAACACAGAGATACAGACGCAGAGGACACAGGGACAACCGGATGCGGATCACATCCTCTGCGCTCACCGCGCCTCGGCGCCGGGCTTTTCACGCGCCACGCACGCCGCCGCGGAGCCTGAGGAAGTTGGCGAGCAGGTCGTGGCCGTGTTGGGTGAGGATGGATTCGGGGTGGAACTGCACGCCCTCGATGTTGAAGGTCTTGTGACGTACGCCCATGATCTCGTCCACGCTGCCGTCCGCGTTCTGCGTCCACGCGGTCACTTCGAGCACCTCCGGGCAGCTCGCCTTTTCAATCACCAGCGAGTGATAGCGTGTGGCCTCGAAGGGATTGGCCAGCCCGGCGAACACGCCCACGTCCTTGTGGTACACGGGCGAGGTCTTGCCATGCATGGTCTCGCGCGCGTGCACGATCTTCCCGCCGAAGGCCTGTCCGATGGACTGATGGCCCAGGCACACCCCGAGGATGGGCAGCTTGCCGGCGAAGTGCTTGATGGCCGCCACCGACACCCCGGCCTCGTTGGGCGTGCACGGCCCCGGTGAAATCATCAGGTGATCGGGCGCCAGCCGCTCGATCTCCTCGACCGTGATCCGGTCGTTACGGTACACCTGCACATCGGCACCCAACTCGCCCAGATACTGCACCAGGTTGTAGGTAAACGAATCGTAGTTGTCGATCATCAGCAACATGGATTTAACCCTCGTCGCGCAACGCGGAGGACGCGGAGACGCGGAGATCGCGGAGGGGATCGAGGTTCAGCACCACGCGGCAGATCCCCTTGTGTAATACAGAAACGTTGAAGTTGATGAGCAATCCCAGCGACTGCCCTGTCAGCCGCAAATAGGTAAGCAGTTGGGCTTTGTGGATCGGCAGCAGTTCAGTGACTGATTTGAGCTCCACCACCAGACAATCTTCAACGAACAGATCCAAACGATACGCACACTCGAGCGTTCGCCCCTTGTAACTCGCGGCGATCGGCATCTCCGCCGCCCACCGTAAACCTCGCAAGCTCAACTCATGCTCGAGTGCTGCTTGATAGGCCGACTCAAGCAGACCGGGCCCCAGTGCGCGATGCACCTCGATGGCC
>JBFXES010000090.1:0-11065 GCA_050179875.1 Thiohalomonadaceae bacterium | reverse complement strand
CATGGCGCGCCCGACTGGGTGAACGAAGGCAGACAGGCCCTGAACGACAAGGACGGTCGGCTGTTCCATGGCGTGGGCCAGGCGCCGGCCATGGGCGATCCCGCCCTCCAGATATCCACTGCCGACAACCGTGCCCGCGCGGAGATCGCGCGCGTGCTCAGTTCCTACATGGATCTCGCCGCCAACGACTACGCTGCGGCCTCCGCCTCGGGCGAAAGCCAGTTCAGCGTGCAGCAGGTGTCGAACCAGATCCGCAACAGCACCAAGCTCAACCTCGCCGGCGCGCGCATCATCGCCCACTGGAAGGACAAGAAGACCGGCGTGGTGTATTCCCTCGCCGAGCTCGACATGAAGGCCGTGAAGGAGACGCTGGCGCTTTCCCGCGACATGAACGAGGAGGCGCGGCGTTATCTCGAGGCCAACGCGGACAACCTTTTCGATCGTTTCGTCCAGGAGAACAAGAAATGAGTCTTAGCCTTTCCACCAAGCATGCCGCCGTCATCGCCCTGGCGGCCCTGATCGGCCTTGCCGGCTGCTCCACCAAGGTCAGCCGCATCGAGACCGATGAAGTGCGCGACCTCAGCGGCAAGTGGAACGACACCGACTCGCGCCTGGTTTCCGAGGAGATGATCGGCCAGATGCTGGAAGGCGCCTGGGTCAACAATCACGTGCGCCGCCACGGCAAACAGCCCACGGTGATCGTCGGCACGGTGAAGAACCTGAGCCATGAGCACGTGAACGTGAACACCTTCGTGGCCGACATCGAGCGCGCCGTGATCAACTCCGGCCGCGTGGAATTCGTGGCCTCTCGCGACGAGCGCGGCGAGATCCGCGAGGAACGCAAGGACATGGACGTGCACGCCAGCGAGGCGACGCGCAAGGCCATGGGCCAGGAAATCGGCGCCGACTACATGCTCACCGGCTCTATCAACACCATTGTGGACAAGGAAGGCAAGACCGCGGTGCGCTACTACCAGGTGGACATGAACCTGATCAGCCTCACGGACAACCGCAAGGTCTGGGTGGGGCAGAAGAAGATCAAGAAGGTGGTCGAGAAGCCCGGCATGCGGCTCTGACCAGGACCGCCTTCAGCCCATGGAGAGGCTATCCCGCGCGGCCGGCTGGGCCTGGACGTTGTTGCTGGCGTCCATGCTCGGCGGCTGCGCCACCTATTCCGCCACGCGCGGCGCGCTCGAAGCGAGCCTGGCCGCGGGCCAGTACGAGCAGGCGCTGAAGCAACTCGCGGAGCAACCGGGCCCGGAGCGCGACCGCGTGCTGCACCTGCTGGATCGCGCCATGCTGCAGCGGCTCGCCGGCGACTACGGTGCGAGCAACGCGAGCTTCGAAGAGGCCAAGGCGCTCATCGAGGAGTTCTCCACGGTCTCGGCCACGGAGACCTCGGCCACCTTCATCATCAACGACGCCACCACGACCTACGTGGGCGAGCCCTTCGAACAGGCCCTGCTGCACGCCTATGCCGCGCTCAATTACCTGGACCTCGGCAATGACGAAGCCGCGCGCGTCGAGGCCTTGCAGGTGGACCTCACCCTGGAGGCCCTGGCCGAGGACGATGACGGACCCCTCGCCAGCGATCCCTTTGCGCGCTATCTCGCGGGCATCATTTACGAGCGGCGCGGCGAACTCAGCGACGCGCTCATCAGCTACCGCAAGGCCTACCAGGCGTACAAGGCCCATGCAGGCCTGTATCCCATCGACATTCCTGCTTCGTTGAAGGAAGACCTGCTGCGCCTGACCGCGCGCGTCGGCCTCAAGAACGAGCATCGCAAGTTTCGCGAGGAGTTCGGCGTGTCTGCCTGGAAGGACCCCGGCCGCAAGGAAGGCGAGTTGATCGTCTTGCTGCACAACGGTCTCGCGCCCATCAAGCGCGAGGACCGCGCCGTGATCCTCCCGCCGCGCGCGCCCCAGGTGGTGACCATCGCGCTGCCGCGCTACGAGCCGCGTCCCGCCGGCGTGAGTGCGGCCCGCGTGGTGGCGGGTGATCGCGAGGCGCGCACGGAAATCGTCGAGGACGTGAATGCCATCGCCCAGCACACCCTCAGCGGGCGCATGCCGGCCATCACCGCCCGCGCCCTCGCGCGCGCCGTGGCCAAGTTCAAGATCACCGAGAGCGCGCAGAAGGAAAACAAGGCCGCCGGCCTCATCACCAACGTGGCGGGCCTGCTCACCGAACGCGCCGATACCCGGTCCTGGCTGACGCTGCCCGCCGAGATCCAGATGGCGCGCCTGCGCCTGCCGGCCGGCGATCATCACGTCCGCCTGGAACTGCTCTCGCCTGCGGGCGGCGTGGTCGAGACCCACGAGTTTGACGTCAGTGTGGCGAAGGGCGGCCAGACCGTGCTGTCGCGCCACTGGATTCCTTCCCTTTCGCCGCGGAGAACGCCATGAAAAAAGCCGCACTTGTCCTCACCCTGCTGCTCGCCGGTTGTGCCGGCGGCGCGCGCGAAACGGTACCCGAGTGGGTGGATGGCAGCAGTGACAAATACCCCGAGGTCCGCTATCTCACCGGCCAGGGGCAGGCATCGAGCGCCGCGCTGGCGCGCGACCGCGCCCGCGCCGAACTGGCGAAGGTGTTCGCCACGCGGGTGAGCGAACGCTCGGAAGACGTGGCCAGCGCAGAGGTGATCACCGAAGGCGGCGACACGCGGCAGCGCTCGGAGACGCGCGTGGACCGCAGTGTGCAGACCGAGACCCAGCGCCTGCTCGAAGGGGTGCGCATCGCCGAGACCTGGCGCGACCCCGATGGCACTTATCATGCGCTTGCCGTACTCGATCGCCTGACCGAGAGCGATCGCCTGCGCACGCGCATCGGCGGACTGGATCAGGTCATCGAACGTGCGGTGGCGCGCGCCCGCGGCAGCGACCATCTGCTGGCGCGTCTCGGCGCCGCCTCGCAGGCCGTGGCCGCGCAGCAGGAACGCGACGCCTTGCAACAGGACCTGCGCGTGATCGACCCGACCGGCATCGGCGTGCCGGCGCGTTACGAGCGCGCGCGCTTGCAGGCGGACTTCGCGGAGCTCGCTGCGCGCCTGCGGGTCGCCGTGGAGGCCGAAGCCGATCCCATCGGCAATCTCGCTTCGGTGATGCAGGGCGCCGTGCGCCATGCGGGCTTCATCAACGCGCCGGCCGGCGAGGCGGATTACCGCCTGGTGTCCTCACTCGTGATCGACACCTCGGTGACGGACGGCTGGCAATGGGTCACGGGTACGCTGGAGCTGCGCATGCTGGACAAGTCAGGGCAGGTGCTGGGCACCCAACGCTGGCCGGTGAAGGCCTCCGCCCAGCAGGCCGCCACGGCCCGCCATCGCGCCATCTCGGAAGTGGACCGGCAACTGCGCGCCAAGCTGCGCGAGACGGTCATCGGCTTTGCGGAAGGGCTGCGGTGAAGAGGTAACCACGGAGACCACGAAGGCTACGGAGAAGATGGAATTTCTTCTCCGTGTCATCGCGCCACCTGTAGCCGTAGGTCGCGTTGCGAAGCTATGTGACATCTTCATGCCGCGTTGTCACGTAGGCGCTGACGCGCCAACGTGACCTACGACCTTGTTCTTTCCACATCGGCGGGAACTCACCGTCGAGGAAAACCCATTCCCTTCTCCGTGGTTTTCTCTTGTCACCACCGGTTACTGCCGTTCCTTTTCTGTTTCTGCGCCGTCGCGCCCGCCGCCTTGATGGCTTCGTTCAATTCACGGCGCAGTTCCGCGTTGTCCCACGGTTTGGCGATGTAGCTGAAGATGTGGCCGCGGTTGAAGGCGTCCGTCACCACGGCCAGGTCGATCTGGCCGGAGAGGATGATGCGCACGGTCTCGGGATAGATGTCGCGGACACGGGCCAGGAATTCCACGCCCGACATCCCGGGCATGCGCTGATCCGACACCACCACGTCCACATCGGTGCGGGCGAGCATCTCGAAAGCATCCTCGGCGCTGTTTGCCGTGAGCACACGGTAGGGCTCGCGGTGCAGGACACGCGTCAGGGCTTGCAGCACGTGGGGCTCGTCGTCCACGAGCAAAACCACGGGAAGCTCATGGGCGGGCATGAACGGAATCGCCAGTTTCCTGCCGCTCTCCAGCAGGGCGGTTGCCTCTTCCGCGGTCAGCAGCGGGCTGAAGTGATAGCCCTGGATTTGGTCGCAGCCGTGGCGCAGCAAATAGCTGAGTTGCCCTTCCGTTTCCACACCCTCGGCGATCACCCTGAGCTTGAGGCTGTGTGCCAGGTCGATGATGGCCAGCGCGATCTCGGCATCGTGCGGCGATACCGTGACATCGCGGATGAAGGACTTGTCGATCTTGAGCTTGTCAAAGGGGAAGCTGCTCAGATAGCTCAGACTGGAATAGCCGGTGCCGAAATCGTCGATGGCGAGCTGTGCGCCGAGATCCTTGAGGCGCATGAGCTTGTGCAACATGGCGTCGGGATCGGTCATGATGACGCTTTCCGTCAGCTCCAGTTCGAGATTGTCCGCCTCCAGACCGGTGTCCGCGAGGATCGCGGCCACGCGCTCGTGCAGATCCGGCTGCGCCAGTTGGCGGGTTGAGACATTCACGGCCACGAGCACTTCCATGCCTGCCCGCTGCCAGGCGGCAGCCTGGGCACAGGCGGTGCGCAACACCCATTCTCCCAGTGGCACGATGAGTCCCGTTTCCTCGGCGAGCGGGATGAAGCGCATGGGGGATACCAGGCCGAGTTGCGGGTGCTGCCAGCGCACCAGCGCCTCCATACCGATTATGGCGCCCGTGTAGAGATCCACCTGAGGTTGGTAGTGCAGCAGTAGTTCGCCGTTGCCGATGGCGGCGCGCAGCTCCGATTCCAGGGTGACGCGCTCCATGGCGCGCACATTGAGTTCGGAGGTGTAGAACTGGATGTTGTTGCGGCCCATGTCCTTGGCGCGGTACATGGCGGCGTCGGCGTTCTTCAGCAGGGTTTCGCCATCCATGCCGTCGCCGGGAAATACCGCAGCGCCGATGCTGATGGTGGTCTGCAGCATCCGATCCTGTACTTCGATGGGCTGGGCGACCGCACCCAGAATGTGTGCGGCCACCGGTTCGAGCTCCGCACGGGTGCCCAGGCCGGGCAACAACATGACGAACTCGTCGCCACCGTAACGGGAGAGGGTGTCGCTCTCGCGGATGCACGACTTCAGCCGCAGCGCGACCTGCTTGAGCAGTTCATCGCCGCTGCGGTGGCCCAGGCTGTCGTTCACGAATTTGAAATTGTCCAGATCGAGAAACAGCACGGCGACCGATTCACCGGTACGGGCGCCGGCGGCGATGAGCTGGCCGAGGCGGTCCTGCATGAGGGCACGGCTGGGCAGGCCCGTGAGCGCGTCGTGATTGGCCTGATATTCCAGTTGTTCCTCGTAGAGCCGGCGCTGCGTGACGTCGTTGATGATGGCGGCGAAGTGGGTGAGCTCGCCCGCCTCGTCCCGCACCGGGACCAGATACAGTTCGTTCCAGAACAGGCGGCCGTCCTTGCGATAGTTGCGCAGCGTGGCGGAGCCTTCGCGCCCGAAGCGCAGGGCCGAGCGGATATTGTTCAACGCGGATTGCTCGTTATCGCTGCCGAACATGAACGCAGGATTGCGTCCCAGCACGTCATCGGCACGGTAACCGGTGATGTCCTCGAAGGCGGGGTTCACGTAGATGAGCGGCAAGTCCGGCGTGCGCGCGTCGCAGATCATGACGCCGTTGCGGGTGGATTCGATGACGCGGTTGCTGAGCTTCAGCAGGGCTTCGGCCTGGCTGCGCGCACGTCTTGCGTGCAGTGTCTGCAGGCCGAAGACAAGGTCGTCGGCCAGCTCCCGCAGCAGGCGCAGTTCTTCCGCGTCAAAGGCGTCCCGCTCTCCGGAATAGATGTTCAGCGAACCGATCACGCGGCCTTCCGGGCGGATGGGAAGGGCGATGACGGAGCGGTAGCCGCGCGCCCTGGCCTGGGCGCGCCAGGGTGCGAACAGGGGATCGGTTTCCGTATCGCGTGCGATCACCACGTCCCCGGTGCGTATGGCGGTCCCGACCGGGCCACGGCCACGGTGCGTGTCGGCCCAGCTGATGCGGGCCTGGGCCAGGTAGCCGTCCTCGTGTCCCGCGTGGGCCAGGGGAACCACGTTTTGCGCCGGATCGTCCCTCTTCTCGCCGTACCAGGCAAAGCGGTAGCCGCCTACGTCCACGAGCGTGTTGCAGAAATCGGCGATCAGCCCGGCTTCGGTTTCGGCGCGGATCAGGATCTGGTTGCAGCGGCTCAGCACCGCGTAGGTGCGATTGAGCCGTTGCAGGCGCGCCGATTCGCGGCGCGGGCGGGCGCGCCAGGCGAACAGCCCGGCGGCGGCGCCGGCGGCCAGCGCGGCTGCCGCAAGGGTGAGGTCGGTGAGTGACAGGAGCGCGGAGCCGAGCGAGGCCGTGCCGATTGCCAGCGCGGGCAATTCGGAGCGCCGCAAGATCCCTTTCGGTGCCGAGAAAGATTGCATGCCGAGGTTTTTCTTTTTGTTTGCGGCACGGTAGCCCAATCCGCAGGGTGGGGCAATCGGACACCCCCGGATTTCGTGGGGCGAAAAAGGGAGGAGCACGTCCGTCCGGTGTGAAGGTCCGGGCGATGTGCGCGGTTCAGCTGAATACGCCGTGCAGGAACCAGCGTCGCTCGCGGTGTTCGCGGAAGATCCAGAAATGGGCGTGGCGAGTGTCCTCGGCCACGAAGTAGTCGCGGGTGACGCTGGCGTTCCACCAGCCCGCCTCGATGCGCTCGGGGCCGCTCAGGAGGTGCAGTTTTCCGCCGCGGCAGGGTTGGCCGTCCAGTTCCTCCAGGGGTTCGGGCGTGTCCAGCAGCCACAGGGGACGCCGGCCGAAGACGGCGTCCGTTTCCGCGGCGCAGCCCGGGTCACAGCGCCGCCAGGCCCGCTCCGGGCGATGTTCCGCGACCACTTCGCAGCCGTGCACCGCCTCGGCGCCCAGCCGTGCGCGGAGTTTTTCCAGCAATTGCTCACCCTGGGCCTGCACCCTGGGCTCCTCGCCGAACAACGGGCGATCCTCGTCGGCCAGGGGTGACAGCCCATCGGCGCAAAGCACCAGTTCGTCCACGGGGGCCGGCAAGGTGAATTGTTCGAGGCGCGTGCGCAGCAGGGTGAGCAAATGGCCGGCGTCGCGGCTGGGCGAGAGCAGTCCGATGGTCAGCCGGCTGGGCAGGCGGCCGCGATGGCCGAGGGACAGATCCAGTTGCGAAACGCCGGCGCCGCGCGCGCGCAGGAAACCGCCCAGTTCCAGCAACTGGCGCCGGGCGGCGAACAACAGGGCTTCAGTGTTTTCCACCTCGGCGGGCAGCACCAGCCGGCTCTCGAAGCGCGGCGGCGGTACGTAGGCGGGCCGCGGGTCCGGCAGTTCGCCCAGGAGGCGCAGCAGATGGGCGAGGGTGTCGGGACCCAGCCGGCGCGCGAGCCCGCTGCGCGGCAGGCGCAGGCAGTCGGCCAGCCGACGCAGGCCCATGCCGCGCAGGGCGGCGACCTGTGCCTCGGCGAGGCCGAGGCGCTCCACGGGCAGGTCGCCGAGGGCCGCGGGCAGGGCGGATTTTTCCAGCACGGGCGTGCCCCGGCCGGCGCGGGCGAGCAGCACCGCGGCGAGCGGCACCGGCGCGAGGCCCACGGCGGCGCGGTAGCCCAGGTCCCCGGCGCCTTCCAGCACGCGCGTGCACAGGGCCTTCAGTCCGCCGAACAGCAGCAGGCTGCCGCCGATCTCCAGCAACAGGTCCTGGGGCGGCACCAGGCTCACCGTGGAGGTGAACTGGCCGGCCCAGGCGGCGAGCCGTTCCAGGGCGGCGCGCTCCGCCGCCTCGTCGCGGGGCAGGGTGCGATGGGTCTGCAACAGGGCCTGAGCGGCGCCCAGGGCCATGCCGGGCCGCACGCCCGCCGCGGCGGCGGCGCGGTTGCGGGCATGCACCCACTGGCGCGCACCGTGGGCATCGCTCACCAGCAGCGGCAGCGCCGGGTCTTCCACCGCGCGGGCGAAGACCTCCAGGGCCAGATGGGGAAAGTGCAGACTCAGCCAGAGCATGGGCCAAAAGCCATTAACACGGGGGACACGGGGGACACGGGGAAGAAAAGGATGCTCGTCTGTTTTGTTTTCTCCTGCCGGTTATGACATTTCAGCCCTTGAAAACCCCGTGTTCCCCGGGTTCCCCGTGTTTAACTCTTCATCGCGGCGGGAGAGGCGGACCGCGCCGCGCGACCAGCCGCCGCGGCATTTGAGCACCTGTACCACGAGTCCGTCGTCGGCCGGGGCGAGGGCGAGGCGCAGGGCGGCGGGGGAGGCGTGGCGGGCGGCGTGCGGGGGGCGGAACAGGAAGCCGAGGGCGTCGCCTTCCTCGGCGGCCAGTTGCAGGCGGCGCAGGGCGCGATCGTCCGCCGCCTCGGGCCAGGTCAGCACGGCGGCGCAGGCACCCGAGCGCAGGGCCTGTTCGGCCGCCCACAGGCGCTCGCGCGCGGAGGCCTCCACCACCAGCAGGCGGGCCAGGCGCAGGCCGGCGGCGGCGAGGGCGGGCGGGTAGGGCAGCCAGGGTGCGCCGATGCAGGCGATCCAGCGCTCCTCCTGGCTGAGGGCGGCGAGCGCGGGCATGAGCAGGCTCAACTCACCGATGCCGGGATGCATGGGAAAGAGTTCGGTGAGGGCGCCTACCGGCCAGCCCCCACCGGGCAGGCATTCATCCAGCGCGGCGTGGCCCGTGGCGACGTGTCCTGTGCAGCGCGGCCCGTGACGCCCGCGCCATACGTCGGGGCGCCGCAGCAGCGCGTCCAGATCATCGGCGAGCGGGGCAGACCGGCCCGCCTGGGCGGCAAGGTGAAGAGGCCGGGCGGTGTTCATGGCGGATCACAGGGGTTTGCCATTGCGCAGGATGCCCACCCCTATGCCTTCGATGACCAGCGGCGTGGTGGCGAGGTCCACCTCGATGGGCTGGAATTCGGGGTTTTCGGGCAACAGCAGCACGGTGCGCCGGCCCTGGCGACGAAAGCGCTTCACCGTGACCTCGTTATCGAGGCGCGCCACCACGATCTGGCCGTTGCGCGCCTCCTGCTGGCGGTGCACGGCGAGCAGGTCGCCGTCCAGGATGCCGGCGTCGCGCATGCTCATGCCGCGCACCTTGAGCAGATAGTCCGCCCGCGGCTGGAACAGGCCCCCGTCCAGGGACAGGCGCTGGTCGATGTGCTGCTCTGCGAGGATGGGGCGGCCGGCAGCCACGCGACCCACCACGGGCAGGCCCTGCTGCGGCAGGCGGATGCCGCGGGACGAGCCCGGCACCAGTTCGATGGCGCCCTTGCGCGCCAGGGCCCGCAGGTGACCCTCGGCCGCATTGGGCGAGGCGAATCCCAGGGTATCGGCGATCTCGGCGCGGGTGGGCGGATAGCCGGTCGCCTCCAGGTGTTCGCGGATGAGGTCGAGGATTTCATGCTGCCGGGGGGTGAGTTCTGCCATGTCTGCTTTCCTGAGGTTCCGGCGCAATGCGCTTCGCTTCGCGCCCCTGCGCCGCCTTCCTTGGGGCTTTAGGGCGGGTCATGACCCGCCACTCGATGTTGTGGATGGATATACAGTAGTGGAGGCAGGCCCGGCCATGCAAGGACTTATGTCTCGGTCGGCGAGGACCCCGGCCGGTTTCTGGTCGCGCCCCTGCGCGGCGCATTGCGGCGGTTTTCACCACCCCAATTTCAACGATTTCTTGAGCGATCTTCTGCGCTTCCATCCTCAGGGCACTCGTGCGCTCGGCTATAGTTGGTCCCGATGGCGATGATTCGGCAAAGGATTGCCGCACGTTTACGGATGATTCAGGCGGCTTCACCGAACATAGGGATTCTGTGGATGCCCATCGGAACTGCGGGCCCCGACATGATCCGAACGCGTGATCGCACTCGGTGGATGCGAGAGCGGTGCGTAATGACGGGGAGCCCGCCTGGATCGCAACCGAAGGAGCGACCATCGTGAGCCTACCAGTCCGGATCGTCCTGGCAGATGCCCATCCCGTGGTGCGCATCGGTTTCAGGACGCTCGCTAAGGAGTGGGGAGACGTACAAATCGTCGGAGAGGCCGAAACCGGGGAGCAGGCGGTCGATCAGTTCACCAAGCAGAAGCCCGACGTGCTCCTGCTCGACATGGGCATCCCCGGCATCGGGGGGATGGAGACCATCCACAAGATCATGGCCAGGGAGCCCAAGGCGAAGATCCTGGTGCTCAGCTTCCACGAGAACGCCATCCTGGCCGACAGGGCGCTGCGCGATGGCGTGTTCGGCTACATCAGCAAGCGCTGCCCGAGCGAGAACTTCCATCGCGCCATCCTGCAGATTTCCCAGGGCAAGAAATACATCGACGCGGAAATCGCGCAGGAGATCGCCCTGCAGCAGGTGACGGGCGGCAGCAAGCCGTTCATGAATCTCACCGAGCGGGAATTCACCGTGTTCCTGATGCTGGCCGAAGGACGCAGCACCTCGGAGGTGTCAAAGGCGCTGCACCTCTCGCCCAACACCATCAACACCCACTACCACCACATCAAGAACAAGCTCGGCGTGAGCAGCAAGGCCGAGATGACGCGCATCGCCATACGCCACAACCTGTTTGAGGCCTGAGGCGACCCTCCCGCATGTTGCACTAAAGGAACGGCCACCCGACGGGTGGCCGTTATGCGTCACCGTTCGCCCTCTGCGGGGGCGGCATCAGGCGCCTGATTCCCGTCACCTCTGACGCAACTGCGCGAGCAGGGCCTCGCTGCGACGCAGGCGCTCGGTGATCTTGCCCAGGGCCTCGCGGTGCCGGGAACTTTCCGGCGCGTTGAGGATGTCCGCGAGACGGGCCTTGCAGTAAGCGATTTCCCCGAGGATGTGTTCTTCTGCAAATGTCGATGGGCGGGTGGAACGTACCATGGCCATCTCGCGCATGCCCTCCGGTTGGCAAGTAAAACACGTCAGTAAGCGTAGACCACCGACTTCGTGCAGGAACCCACATCGTGGGCGAATGCCTTTCCAGCCATGGCGGTTTTCAGAACCGCATTCGCCGACGGTGTCGGCTCCTACAAGACCCTTTTC
>JBFXES010000089.1:0-11143 GCA_050179875.1 Thiohalomonadaceae bacterium | reverse complement strand
TGGACAGCCCGAGACCGACCAGGCTGATCCCGAAGGTCGCGGCCGCGACGGGAATCAGCTTGCCGAGCCCCAGCACGGAACGGCGCGACGCCAGGTACTGCGCACCGCAGGTGGCGCCCAAGCCCACGGCGCCCATGAGGAAACCGAGCGTATGCGAACCGCCGCCGAGCACGCCGGTGGCGATGACGGGTAGCAATACCGTGTAGGGCATGCCCACGAAACCGATGAGCGCGAGCAACAAAAGTATCGAGCGAATGGGCATGAAACCACGCACATAACCGAATCCCTCCACCAGTTCGTGCCACACCCGGTACGACTTGCGCGCCGGGCGACGCACCAGACCATGCATGGCCAGCAGCGAGGCGATGACCGCGAGGTAACTGAGTGCGTCGACGAGAAAGCACCAGCCCTCGCCCACCCAGGCGATCAGCACCCCGGCGAGGCTGGGACCGATCAGGCGCGATCCGTTCACCATGGTAGAGTTCAGGGCGATGGCATTGGGGAGATCGGCGCGGTCGTCCACCAGGTCCACCAGCAGGGACTGACGCGTGGGCATGTCGAAGGAGGTGATGACGCCCTGCACCAGTTGCAAGGCGATCACGTGCCACACCTGCACGAGATCGGTGAGGGTGAGCAAGGCCAGCGCCGACACCTGGAGCATGGCCAGGACCTGCGTGACGATGAGCAGGCGATGACGGTCCAGCCTGTCCACCCACACGCCGGCCACGGGCGCGAGCAGCAGCGTCGGCAGGTGGCCGATGAACGCCACCAAGCCAAGCATTTCCGGCGACTGGGTCAGGCGCCACACCAGCCAGTGGGTGGTGAGCCGCGTCATCCATGAGCCCACCAGGGAGATGCTCTGGCCCGTGAAAAACAGCCGGTAATTGCGATAGCGCAGGGCCCGCACCATGTGCACGAGGCCCGGCGACCTGTTCAGTGCGCGCGGCTGCGGAGTATCACGCTGTTCATTCACGGCGATGCGGCTTGTGGTTCGGTGGGACAGGAGGCGGCGATGTCCGGTTCAGTATAGAGGCGGGCGCCCGTGCGTAACGGGACAGGGGCACCTTCCCCCATTCTGCGCGGATGTCACGCCGATTGACCGCGGGTTGGCGTGACATACAGTTACGGCAAAGGATCAACGAGCGCAATCCCCGCATCGCCGCACCGTTGGTGCAGGCGCCGGCGAAGCATTCACCACTCCAGCGAGGTGCTCCCATGGCCGCCAGGATGAAAGCCACCGTATTCGTCGAGCCGGGCAGGATCGAACTGGTCGAAAAGCCCATTCCGGACGTAGGCCCCAACGACGCGCTGATGCGCATCACCACCACGACCATCTGCGGTACGGACGTGCACATCCTCAAAGGTGAATACCCCGTGGCCAAGGGGCTGACCATCGGCCATGAACCCGTGGGCGTGATCGAAAAGCTCGGCAGCGCGGTTCAGGGTTACCACGAGGGCCAGCGCGTGATCGCCGGCGCCATCTGCCCCAGTTTCACCTCGTATTCGAGCCAGGACGGCTACCCGTCACAGGACGGCAGCTATCTCATCCCCAGCGGCAAGGTTGGGGCACACGGCTACAAGGCCACGGCGGGATGGCGCTTCGGCAACCTCATCGACGGCGCCCAGGCCGAATACGTGCTCGTGCCCGACGCCCAGGCCAACCTCGCGCCCATTCCTGACGGTCTGACGGACGAGCAGGTGCTGATGTGCCCGGACATCATGTCCACGGGCTTCAAGGGCGCGGAAAACGCCAACATCCGCATCGGCGATACCGTGGTGATTTTCGCGCAAGGGCCCATCGGCCTGTGCGCCACGGCGGGCGCGCGTCTGCTGGGCGCCACCACCATCATCGCGGTGGACGGTAACGATCACCGCCTCGGGATCTCCAAGGTGATGGGCGCCGACGTGACGCTCAATTTCAGGAACTGCGACGTGGTAGACGAGGTGATGAAGCTCACCGGCGGCCGCGGCGCCGACGCCTCCATCGAGGCGCTGGGCTTGCAAAGCACGTTCGAGTCGGCCCTGCGCGTACTCAAGCCCGGCGGCACGCTGTCGAGCCTGGGCGTGTATTCAAGCGACCTCAGGATCCCGCTCGGGCCGTTCGCCGCGGGTCTCGGCGATCACAGGATCGTCACGGCCCTGTGCCCCGGCGGCAAGGAGCGCATGCGCCGTCTCATCAACGTGGTGGAATCCGGGCGCGTGGACCTGAATGTGCTGGTCACCCATCACTTCAAGCTCGACGACATCCTCGCCGCCTACGACCTGTTCGCCAACCAGCGCGACGGCGTGCTGAAGGTGGCCATCAAGCCGTGAAACACCCGGGGCGCGCCGCTGCGGCGCGCCCCCTGCGGTCCCAGGCTTTCGCCCATCGCGGCCCTCCTCCGCTCATCAAGTCCCGAACCGCACGGGAATTTCCTGCACGCGCCGGGTGAAGTCACCGACTGTCTGTTCCGGCGACGGGTTTTCCTGTACAAAAGGGGCCGGTGTCAGGGAGAAAGACTGTGAACACGAGCCATAAAGTGGTCTACACCGGCGCGCTCAAGGCGGGCACCGACGTCGAGCGTTTTGTTCAGGAGTTCGCGCGGGCTTTCAAGGTTCCGGAGGCCCAGGCGCGCAAGCTGGTGGATATCGGCAAACCGGTCACGCTAAAGACCGGGCTGGATGGGACGCAGGCGGAAAAATTCCGCCGTGTGCTGGTGGGCCTGGGCATGGAGGTGCGCGTGGAATCCTCCGCGGCCCTGTCACTGGAGCCACAGGAGACCGTCGCACCGACACCGGCAACGGCACCAGCGGCCGAGGGAACGCGTTGCCCCAAGTGCGGTTCATCGCGCGTGGAGGGTGACGACTGCCTGGCCTGCGGCATCATCATCTCGCGCTATCGGGAACGGCAGGCGCGGCTGGCGGCGGAGGCCGCCTCACAGGCGCCAGCTGCTTCCGCCCAAACCGCCGACGGTGCGAACGAGGAACCTGTTGCCCCCCTGAGCGGGCCGCGCCGTGTCCCGGCCGGCAACGGTTGGCAATGGATCGCCGACGGCTGGGGTCATTTCCGCAGCAATCCCTTCGCCTGGCTCGGCGCCGTCCTGCTCTGGATGGTGCTGCTCATCGCCGTGTCCATCATCCCCATCGCCGGCCCCATCGCCATGAGCCTGCTCGCTCCGGTTTTCATCGCCGGCTTTTTCCTCGGCGCCGACCATCAACGCGAGGGTGAGGATTTTCGCATCGCACATCTTTTCGCCGGATTTTCGCGTCATCCCGGCAAGCTCGTGCTGGTGGGGGTGTTCGAACTGGCGGGCATGGTCGTCATCGGCGCCGTTGCGGCAGTGACCATGAGCGGTTCCGTCGCCGCCCTTCCCTTGGGACCGGAGGCGATGGACCCCGTGGGCATGTTGAGCGTCATGGCGGTACCGATGCTGCTGACCATGACCTTGATGATGCTGATGATGATGGCCTACTGGTATGCGCCGGCGCTCGTGGCGCTCGACGGCCTCGCGCCGCTCGCCGCCATGAAACTCAGCTTCGTGGGCTGTCTGAAGAACGTACTCCCGCTGTTCATCTACAGCGTGGCGGTCAGCGTGTTGCTGTTCGTTGCCATGCTGCCGCTCGGCCTCGGCATGCTCGTGATGGCGCCGCTGCTCATGGCGACCATGTACACCTCCTACCGCGACATCTTCCACCCGGATTGATCCACCGGGTCTCAATGCCCTCCCCGGCGCGGATAGATCTCCGCCACGTGCTTGCCTGCACGCAACTCGCGGTAGACCGCCACGCGCATGATCATCATGGCCACCACCGGCGCGGTGAGCAGCACGAATGCGCTGATGAGCAGCTCATGAATGATCCAGCGTGACTCCGACACGCTGGTATAGATCATGGAGGCGATCAGCACGCAGCCGGCGCCCAGGGTGATGGTGATGGCCGGCCCGTGGATGCGCTGGTAGAAGCTCGGCAGCCGCATGAGCCCGAGCGTGCCGATGAGGATGATGCTGCCGCCGAGGAACAGCAACAACGCCACGGGCGCCGCGGCCCACGCCGGCAGGGTCTCGATTCCACTCATTCGATGATCTCCCCGCGCATGAGGAACTTGGCCAACGCGATGGTGGAGACGAACCCGAGCAGCGCGATGATCAGCGCCGCATCGAAATACACCAGGCTGCCGAAACGGATCCCCAGCCCCAGCGCCAGCAGCATGGAGCACATCCACAAGGTATCCAGCGCCAGCACTCTGTCCTGTGCCGAGGGGCCGATGAGCAGGCGCACGGTGCAGAACAGCATGGAAAGCACCACGCACACGAGCAGGAAGCCGATGGCCAGTTCCAGCAGCAGGGTCATGGCGTGTCTCCGTCGAAAACCTCGATCAATGGCCGCTCGTAACGCGTCTTGATGGTGTCGATCCACCATTGCTCGTCGTACAGATCGAAGACGTGCAAGGCCAGGTCGTGCGTGCCCGGCAGGATCTCCACCCACACGGTGCCCGGCGTGGCGTTGATGAGCATGGACAGCAAGGCCAGGCCGTACGGGTTCCTGAGGTCCAGGGGCACGCGGATGAACTGGGAGTTCACGCCGCGGGAGCGGGCGAACAGGATGATGCGGCTGACGTTGAAGGCCGAGCGCACGATCTCCACGAAGGCCATGCTCAACAGCCGAATGAGCGCGCCGAGCCGGCGCGGGCGCGGATCGCCCAGCGGCTGCAGCGGGCGCGTCAACAACGGGATGGCGATGGCGAGCACCGTGCCCATGAACAGGTGCGCGGGCGCCAGGCTGCGGTTCAGCAACAGCCAGGTGAGCAACAGGCCCAGGGACGTGAGGGGCGCGGGCAACCAGCGTTTCACGGTCTCTCCTCCCCTGCCGGCGGCTGCGAAAGCACCCGCTGCACGTAGTTCCCGGGCTGGTGCAGCGCGGCGCTGGTGCGTTCCAGGTAGGCGAACACAGGGCCGGCCTGCACCGTGAGCCCCACGCACGACAGCACCAGCAGGATCACGGGGACCGCCTCCATGAATTGCAGGCGTGGCGGCGTCACCGGCGTGGCCCAGAAGGTGCGCACGCCGAAACGCATGAAGGCGATGATGGCCGAGAGTCCGGACACCAGTAACAGGGCCATGAGGCTCCAGGCCGTGGCGCCCGCGACGGCGCCCGCCGCGTCCGGATTGAGCAGCGCGTGGAACAGCCCGAATTTGGCGATGAACCCCGACAGCGGCGGCAAGCCGGCGATGATCAAGCCACAGACGAGGAAAAACAGGCCGAGAAACGCCAGCGCCGCCGGGATGCCCTTGCCCACCGGTTGCTGCGGTGATTCCTCGAAACCGAAGGCCTCCATGGTGACCGCCAGCATGGCCGCGGCCGGGGAGCGAATGCGGTCGTTCAACTCGATGAGCAGCATGAACGCGGCGATGGCGAGGGTGGAACTCAGCAGGTAGTACAGTCCCGCAGTGATCACGGAGGCCTGGCCATAGCCAATGATCGCGAGCAGCGTGCCGGACGAGACGATGGCGGCATAACCCGCAAGGCGCCCCTGTTCCTGCGCGGAGAGCATGCCCAAGGCGCCGAAGGCGACGGTCGCCATGCCGCCCCACAACAGGGCCTCATGGCCGAATCCGGCCGCGGCGCCCGCCTCCGCCGCGAACACCAGCAGCCACACGCGGAAGATCGCGTACACGCCCACCTTGGTCATGAGCACGAAGATGGCCGCCACCGGCGGCGAGGCCGCGGCGTAGGCGGTGGGCAACCAGAAGCCCAGCGGCCACATGGCGCCCTTCACCAAAAAGGCGACGACCAGCACCGCCATGGCGGTCTTGAGCAGGACCAGTTCCTCCCCGCCGAGCGTCGCCACGCGGCCGGCCAGGTCGGCCATGTTCAAGGTGCCGGTGGCGGCATACACCAGCGCCACGCCGATCAGGAACACCAGCGAGGCCGCCAGATTCACGGCGATGTACTGCAATCCGGCGCGCATGCGTTGCATGTTGTAGCCGTGCAGCAACAGGCCGTAGGACGCGGCCAGCATCACCTCGAAGAACACGAACAGGTTGAACAGGTCATGGGTGAGGAAGGCGCCGTTGATGCCCATGAGCTGGAACTGGAACAGCGAATGGAAGTGCACCCCGATGCGGCTCCAGCTCTGCATGGAATACAGCAGCGCCGCCAGGGCGATGAATGCCGCGAGCAACAGCAGCATGGCCGACAGGCGATCCACCACCAGGGCAATGCCGAACGGCGCCGCCCAGTTGGCGGCCAAATAGACGCCCATGTCGCCCGGCCAGTGCCCGCCGTCGGTCAGGTGGACCAGCACCAGGGCCAGGCCGAGCAGCGCCAGCACGGAGAGCAGGTTCACCGCGAACTTGAACCGGTGATGGCTCTCACCGATCGGGATCAGCAGCGCGCCGGCGAGCAGCGGCAGCAGCACCGGGGCGAGGATCAGATGATCGAGCCAGCCTGTCAGCATCATTCGGGCTCCTGACCATCCACGTGGTCGGTGCCGGTGACGCCGCGCGAGCCGATCATCATCACCAGGTAGAGGGCGGTGGTGGCGAAGCCGATGACGATGGCGGTGAGCACCAGTGCCTGGGGTAGCGGATCGGCCACGGCCGCGGGATCGGGAACGCCGTCGATGAGCGGCGGCTTGCCCACGGAAACGCGGCCCATGATGAAGATGAACAGGTTGACGGCATAGGACATGAGCAGCAGTCCCATGATCACCTGGAAGGTACGCGGGCGCAGCAGGAGCCAGATCCCCGAGCCGAACAGCACGCCGATGGCAATGGCGATGACCGCGTTCATCCCAGCTCCCTCGTCGCGGCCAGGCGGCCGTCACTGCCGTGGCGGTGACTGCGCACGGACTGGTGCGCCAGCGCCACCAGGATCAGCATGGTCGCGCCCACCACCACCACGAACACGCCCAGGTCGAAAAGGAAGGCGCTGGGGACGTGCAGCTCACCCAGCAGCGGCAGATCCAGGTGCGCGGTGTGGCTGGTGAGGAAGGGATAACCGAACCACCACGCACCTGCGCCGGTGAACACGGCCGTGATCAGCCCCAGCCCCAGCCACTTTTGCGGCCGCAGTCGAAGATGGGATTCCACCCAGATGGTGCCCGCCATCATGTACTGCACGATGAACGCCACGGCGAAGATCAGGCCGGCGACGAAACCGCCGCCCGGCTGGTTGTGGCCGCGCATGAAGAAATACACGGCGACCAGCACGATGAAGGGCAGCAGGAAACGCAGGTACACCGCCGGGATCATCAGATAGCCCCGCTCCGCCTGTTCGGCGGGGGCCTGGCCGACCGCAGGATCCATCACGTTGGCGCGCTGGCTGGGGATGGTGATGCTTTCCGGCGCGGGGCGGAAGCGGCGCAGCAGCGCGTACACGGTAAGGGCGACGATGGCGAGCACGGTGATCTCGCCCAGGGTATCGAAGCCGCGGAAGTCCACCAGCAACACGTTCACCACGTTGGCGCCGCCGCCTTCCGCGAGGGCATTCAGCACGAAGAAGCTGCCGATGCCGTCGGGCGCGGCGCCGGTCAGGACCGCGTAACCCACGCCCGCGAGGGCAAGCCCCCCCGCCACTGCGACCATGAGGTCGCGCGAGCGGCGCAGCCACACGCGACGCGGAACCTTCAGATTCAGCTCCTCGGGCACGATGCGCGGCGGCAGCCAGCGCAGGCCGAGCAGCAGCAACACCGCAGTGACGGTCTCCACCATCAACTGGGTGAGGGCCAGATCGGGCGCGGACAGCCAGAGGAAGGTCATGCTGGTGACGATGCCCGTGCCGCCCACCAGGATCAGTGCTGCGAGGCGGTGGTACTTGGCCTGCCACGCCGCCGCGAGGGCGCAGGCGCCGCCGATCAGCCACAGCATCGTGAACAACGGATCGATGTCCGCAAGGCCGGCGGCGTCGAAGTGCAGTTCCGGACGGGCCAGCAGCGCGGGCATGAGTAACAGCATCACCATCATCAGCAGCAGTTGTGGTTGCAGGCGCTGGGTGCCCAGGCGTCGCATGAGTGCGCCCGCACTCAGCGAGACGTGCAGCATGATGCTGTCGTAGACCTGGGCCCCATTGAGCCGGTACAGCAACGGCGCGCCGGTGCGGTTGCGCAGGTCAAAGCATCGGCGCAACACCGTGTAGAGCGTGATGCCGCCGCCCAGGGCGATCATGCTCATGAGCAGCGGCACGCTGAAGCCGTGCCACACCGCCAGGTTGTAGACCGGCGTGCGCTCGCCCAGCACCGAGACCACGGCGTCGCGCAGGAACGGGCCCACGCTGTAGGCGGGCAGCGTGCCCACCACCAGACACAACACGGCGAGCACCGCCACGGGAAACAGCATCCAGCGCGGCGGCTCGTGCGGCGCGGATGGAAGGTCGTCCGGCAGCCGGCCGAAGAAGATGCTGATGAAGCGCAGCGCATAGGCCACGCTGAAAATGCCCATGGCCACCGCCGCCACTGACATCCACCAGTGGTCCGGCCCGCCTACCACCAGGGTCGCGTCGAAGAACATCTCCTTGGAGAGGAAGCCGTTCAGCAGCGGCACGCCCGCCATGGCGGCGCCGGAGACAATGGCCAGGGTGGCGGTCACGGGCAGCGCGAGATACAGCCCGCTCAGCACGCGCATGTCGCGGGTGCCGATCTCGTGGTCCACGATGCCGGCGGCCATGAACAGCGAGGCCTTGAAGGTGGCGTGATTGATGGTGTGGAAGATCGCCCCCACCACACCCAGCGGCGTGCCGATGCCCAGCAGCACGGTGATGAGCCCCAGGTGGCTGATGGTGGAATAGGCCAGCAGGCCCTTGAGGTCCGCCTGGAAGATGGCGTTGAAGGAACCCATCAGCAGGGTGATCACCCCGAGCCCCGCCACGATCCAGCCCCATTCCGGCGTGCCGGAAAGCACCGGCCACAAGCGCATGAGCAGGAACACGCCCGCCTTTACCATGGTGGCCGAATGCAGGTAGGCGGACACCGGCGTGGGTGCGGCCATGGCGTGCGGCAGCCAGTAGTGGAAGGGGAACTGGGCGCTCTTGGTGAGCGCGCCCACCGCAATGAGAACCAGCGCCGGCACATACCAGGGATGGGCGCGCACGGTGTCGCCGGCGGCCAGCACCTTGTCCAGGTCGTAGCTTCCTGCCATGTGCCCCAGGATCAACACCCCGGCGAGCAGGCACAGGCCGCCGAGGGCGGTGACCGTGAGCGCCATGCGCGCGCCGCGGCGCGCGTCGATGCGGTGATGCCAGTAGCCGATGAGCAGAAAGGACGTGAGGCTGGTCAGCTCCCAGAACACCACGAGCTGGATCAGATTGCCCGAGAGCACCACCCCGAGCATTGAGCCCATGAAGGCCAGCAGGAAGGAAAAGAACCGGGGCACCGGATCCTGGGGCGACATGTAGTAGCGCGCATAGAGCACCACCAGCACGCCGATGCCCTGCACCAGCATGGCGAACACCCAGGCCAGGCCGTACATGCGCAGGGCAAATTCCAAACCGAGCTGCGGCAACCACGGGAGGGTATGGCGCACTACTGCACCGTTCTCGGCCTGCAGGTAGAGCCAGGCCGTCAGCAGCGTGCCTGCCAGCGCCACCGCGCCGGCCAGCCAGGCCTCGCGGCCACGGGCGCCCGCGGGCAGGAAGGCCACCAGGGCACTGCCGATGAACGGGAGAAGGATCAGCGTGAGCAGCATTGGGAATTGTTGGTCTTGTCCGGGCAGCCGCCACCGGCGGTGACGGCTGGCGCCCTATTGTACAGATTGCCGGTGGAGTTCGGGCGCCGCGGACACCAGGAACAGGCCCGAGGTATGCAGCGCCCGCGTCATTTCGCGCCGCGCACCGATGCTCAAGCGAGGGATAGAGGGCGCCGTCCTTGCGCTGCTTTCATTCGCCGGCTCGCCTGATACATGTCAACCATCGGGCCACTTGCGGATCCTGAAGACGTTGTCCTGCGTTTCCCGCTGCATCTCTGCACACCCGTTCAGGCCGGATTCATCTTCCTCGTCCAGCCTCTGCTCTCCGAAAACCATCACCCGCGAGGAGATGCAGATGGCGAAGTTCTTCAGCACATGCGTGGCAGGCCTGTTGGCCTTCGCCCTCGCTTCGACCGTGCTCGCCACGGAAGAGCAAGGAGATGCCGGGAAAGACACAAAACCAGCCGCCGCGGTTTACGTGACGGTCCTGAAAGTCACCGCACTGGACGCAGAAGACAAGGAGAGGATCCTCTACCAGGACGCCGCAGGCATGCGCCTTCCGCTCGCCGAATTGCGTTACATCGGCCGCCGACTGCAAGGCGAAGGCGTGCCGGCTGGGGTATTCCATGAGCTCCGGGTGGAACTCGACGATGAGGTCGAGGTGAGTATCCCCGGCCGTGAAACCTTCCGGACCCGCTTCGGACACGATGGTGCCCCCACGGTCCTGCGCCTGCCCGGCCCGGTGGTCCTGCCCAAGAGCGGTGCCCACCCCTGAAGGCAGGCGACACGGCATGCGGCGGAAGGCATGCGCACGTTCGAGGCCACCCATTGCACGTTGCTCGCCACGACGAACGCTGCAATGCCAAGAGCGACGCCCTTCCGCACGTAGACGCAGCCGCGCAGAGAAGCTATCAGAGCAACTTGCCGCGCGCCGCGTCCACGCTCCAGCTTCCGGCACCGGCGGCGGCCAGGAACAGGAAGATGAAGCAGAACAGTACGGCAGGCTCACCCTGATTCAGCAACGGCGAGAGCACGTGGCCCTGCGGGGCGTGCGCCATGAAATAGGCGAACGCCATCTCACCTGAAAGAATGAATGCCGCCGGCCGCGTGAACAGGCCGATGATGAGTAGCGCACCGCCCACGATCTCCAGCGTCCCGGCCAGACCGATGAGCGAAAACAGGGCCACGGGGTCGGGCATGGCCATGGGGAAGCCGAAAAACTTCGACGTGCCGTGCTGGATGAAGAGAAACGCGGCGACGATGCGCAACACCGAAAGGAGCCTGGGCGTCCAGGCGTCGAAGAATGCCTTGTCGAGGGCCATGGGATCCTCCATGACTGGCGATGCACGCTTCGGGCAGCGCAACGAGGCGGCGCCCTCTGGCGTTAAGCATAGCCCCTCACCGGCTTATGCTTCCGTCGCAGCCATAACCCCGCATGGACACCGCGCCGGCAGCGGCGCGGGTCGCATCATTCGGCCGACAAT
>JBFXES010000088.1:0-11151 GCA_050179875.1 Thiohalomonadaceae bacterium | reverse complement strand
AGGACTACGTGGCCCAGGCCTACGTGCCCGCGCCCCGCCGCCGGGTGTTCGTGGACGCCATGCCTGCGGAACTGAAATATGACGTGCGCTGCTAAGTATATCGCGGCGACATCCAGCTGCTGGCCGCACGCCTCTACCGCGGCCAGGCTACCAACTTCCGCACCGCCGGCGGCGGCTTCGCCACGGTGCACGTCGTGCCGAATTGAATCGGACAGCAAAAGGCAAAAAGCATCAACCACGGGGACACGGGGCACACGGGGGAATCCGTCAATGGTCATTCCTTGCCCGTGGGAGCGGCCTCAGGCCGCGATGTGCCGACTGACCAGGGTCATCGCGGCCTGAGGCCGCTCCTACCCAGCAACATCATTCCCCGTGTCCCCCGTGTTCCCCGTGGTTGGGCTTTTCTCTTCTCAGAGCCGCTGCCGCCACCAGGCGGTCATTTCGGGGGCCGGGAGGGGTGGGGTGAAGAGGTAGCCCTGGAATATTTCGCAATCCCGTTCTTCCAGGAGCCGGCGCTCCTCCTCGGTTTCCACGCCTTCCGCCACCACTTCCACGTGCAGGGTCTTGGCCAGCGCGATAATCGCCTCGGTGACGGCGCGATCGATGGGGTCGCTGGCGAGGTCGCGGACGAAGGTCTGGTCCACCTTGAGGCGATCGATGGGGAAGCGGCGCAGGTAATTGAGGTTGGAATAGCCGGTGCCGAAGTCGTCGATGGCCAATCCCACGCCGGTTTCCTTGAGTGTGGTGAGCGTATGCAGGCTGCTTTCGGTCTCCTGCATGAAGGTGTTTTCGGTCAGTTCCACTTCCATGCTGGCAGGGTCCACGCAACCCTGCATGAGGATGTCGCGCAGACGGTCCAGGGCGCCGCGTTGGCTGAATTGCGTCGCGGAGAGATTGATGGCGATGCGTGCAGGCGGCATGCCGGCGTCGCGCCACTCCGCGGCCTGGCGGCAGGCCTCGCGCATCACCCATTCGCCGATGGGGACGATGAGCCCGGTCTCTTCCGCCACGCCGACGAATTCCAGCGGTTCGACCAGCCTGTCCCCACGGTGCCAGCGCAGCAGGGCCTCCACGCCCTCGACCCTGCCGGTGCGCCCGTTGATCTGGGGCTGGTAATAGAGTTCGAACTCCTCCCGTTCGATGGCGCGACGCAGCGCGTTTTCGAGGCTGAGCCGCTCGGAGACGCGGCGGTTGAGGTCGGCCACGAAGAACTGGAAGTTGTTGCGTCCGCGCTCTTTCGCATAGTACATGGCGGCGTCGGCGTTGCGCACCAGGGTCTCGGGGTCGGTGCCGTCCTCCGGAAACACGGCAATGCCGACACTGGCCGTGACGTGCACTTCGTTACCCGCGATCACGGCGGGTTTCTCCACCTCGCGCAGTATCTTGGCGGCCACCTGCGCCGCACCGTCCGGTCCGCCCACCTGGCATAGCAGCAGCAGGAATTCGTCGCCGCCCTGACGCGAGACCGTGTCGTCCCGGCGTACGCAATGGACGAGGCGTTCGGCCACGATCTTGAGCAGTTCGTCACCGGCTTCGTGGCCCAGCGAATCATTGATGTTCTTGAAGCGGTCGAGATCGAGGAACAGCACCGCGACCGCGGTGCCGGCGCGCTGGGCGTGGGAAATGGTCAGGCCCAGGCGATCCTTGAACAACACGCGGTTGGGAAGGCCGGTGAGGGCGTCGTGATAGGCGAGGAAGTGGATGCGCTCCTCGGCTGCCTTGCGCTCGCTCACGTCGGAGCCGATGGCGATGTAATGCTGCGTTGCGCCCCTTGCGTCGGTGGCGGCCGTGATCGCCAGCCAGAGCGGCAGGATTTCGCCGTTCTTGCGGCGATCGCGGATCTCGCCCTGCCAGTGGCCGGTGGTTTTGACCGAATTCCACAGCTCCGTATAGAAGGCCTTGTCTTCCAGGCCGGAAGCGAGGAAGCGCGGATCGCGGCCCAGGGCCTCTTCGGCGGTGTAACCCGTGATGGCCTCGAAGGCCCGGTTCACGGCGATGATGCGGCGCTCGGCGTCGGTGACGAAAATGAGCTCGCCGCTGCGCTCCAGCACCGTGGCCCAGATGCGCAACTGTTCCTCGGCGCGCCGCTGCTCGGTGACATCGTGCATGGCGATCACCATGGCGGGCACCTTGTACCACTCGGTTTCCGCGGCGCGCATTTCGGCGATGACCAGCGAGCCGTCGGGCCGCAGGAGGGTGATCTCGGTCTTTTCACCGCTCACCACCGGAAAGGCGAAGGGTTCGCCTTGCAGACGCTCGAAGGGCCGACCGAGCATGTCCTGTGCCGCCGGGTTGGCGAACAGGATACGGGCGGAACGGTCGGTCACGATCACGCCGTCCGTGTCCCGTTCCAGCGCCGCGCGCAGGCTTTGTTCGGTGGCCTCCAGGTATTTGCGCGCCTCATCCCGCTCCTTCCGCGAACGCAGGGCGCCGATGCCGTAGGCGAGATCGGAGGCGAGCTCCTTGAGATGGGCGATCTCCTCATCATCGAAGGTCGCAGGCTGGTCCGAGTGTATGACCAGCACGCCCAGATTCCTGCCGTTTCCCTTCAGCGGCAGGCCGACACAGGCGTTCAGGCCGCGGGCGATCCAGGCGTCCTTGTGCGGTAACCGGGAGGTCGCCACGTCACGAATGACCAACGGCTCGGCGCCCAGCAGTGCTTCAAGGCAGTGCGGTTCGCCGCCTCCTGCAGGGGACGCGAGGATCTCCCGGAAGAAGGCTTCGTCCACGTCGCCGAACCAGCCGTCGGGCAGGGGCGGCAGGCGGCCGTCGCGCTGGAACATGAGCACCCAGGCGAGGCGGTAGCCGCCGCGTTCCACCAGGATGCGGCAGACCTGATCGCGCAATTCCTGTTCGCTGGTCGCGCGCACGATGGCCGTGTTGCAGGCACTGATGGTCTGCAACGCGCGATTGGCCCGTTGCATGGTCTCCTGCACGCGCAGCAACTCGGTAACGTCCTGGGCCGTGCCGATGAAACGTTCCACGCGCCCGCCCGCATGCACGCACGGGTGGGCCTGGATGCGCAGGCTGCGCACGGAGCCGTCGGGGCGCAGGATGCGGAGGGTCGTGTCCATGGGCTTGGCCTGGGACAAGGCCTCCTGCACGGTGGCCTTGAACGCCGGACGATCGGCGGGATGAACGCGTGCGAGCACCGACTCGGGATCCGGCTTGAACCGTTCCGGGCTTTCGCCGTGGATCTGGTAGATCTCCGCGGACCATTTGAGCCTGTCGCTGGTGAGGTCCCATTCCCAGCTGCCGACGTGGGACAGCGCTTCCGTGGTTTCCAGCAGGGTCGTGCTGTGGCGCAGGGCCTCGCGGGCATGCAGTCCTCCGAGGGCGCTGGAAAACAGGTGGGCGATGACCTTGAGCACGCGCACGTCCTGTTCGGTCCAGGTGCGCGCCACACCCAGGCACTCCACGGCGACGAAGCCCTGGAGGCGGCCGTTCCAGCTCACCGGCGCGGCAAGCACCGCCCCCACGCCGTGGGCCTCGAAGCGGAGTCGTTCCGCGGTCGCTTCGCCGGGCAGCGCATTGACGTCCGGCACCACGGCCGCGCCCTGAGACAGCTGCCCGAGCCACCACGGGTACTCGACGGCGCGCAGGAACTGCCCGCCGTCTTCCAGTCCCGGCACAGACCACTGCCGGGTACGTTCCAGCATCCCGCCGTCCGGCGCCCACAGGAAGAGCCCGGCGCGCTCCACGCCTAGGAACTCGCCGGTGAGGTACAGCACGCGATCGAGGGTTTCTCCGGCATTTGCCTGATCCAGATCGGCGAGCAGGGCGGCGCTGCCGGCGATGAGATGTTCCAGCGCGCGCTGTTCCTCGGGTACCTGTTCCTCGTCACCGCGAGGCGGTATGTCCATCGGCATGAACTCCATGAGCACTGCCTGCGGTCGGGGTGGCTCCCCCGCACTGCATCAATCCGCAGGCTTTTCCAGCCCCAGCAATGCGATGAGTCTCTCCGGTTCACCGAGATCGCCCAGGATGCGAACGGTCGGCGAAGGCCGGCTTCGTACCAGCATGGGCGTGGCGAAGACGTTTTCCTGTTCCGCACGCTCCGGATCGCGCAGCACGTCCACGAGCTCGATCTGGTACTGCCCCGGGATGAAGCGATCCAGGGCCTCGCTCAGGGCGGCGATGGATTGCCGCGCGTCGCTCTCGTGATCGGCCACGAACACCAGGAACCTGTACGTCCTGGAATCGCCGTCACTCATGGAGACGTGCCTCCGGACCTTCGAACACGCTGCGCGCGATTTCGCGGATGTCCTCCGCAGCGAGCGGCTTTTTCGCCAGTTGAAAGTTGATGCCTTCCTCCAGCAGCTCACGCAGCGGCTCGAGGTAGGCCTGATAGAAGGCGGTCACGACATAAACCGGGATGCGTGGGTCGAGCCGTTTCAATTGGCGCAGCGTCTCTACCCCGCCCATGCCGGGCATGCGCAGGTCGAGGAAAACCAGATCGGGCCTGGATGCCGTGGCCTTTCTCAGCCCGTCTTCGCCACTGACGGCCGTATCCACGTGGTATCCGCAGGATTCGAGCGCGAGCTCGAACGCATCCCGCACGCTCTGCTCGTCGTCGATGACCAGGATATGCCGTTGCATGGTGGCTCCAGGTGCAGGCTCCCATCATCCAGTGTGGAACAACCGACGCACGGCAGCCCCTTGGCGGTGGCGCCGGCGCGTCGGCTGCACGATGCTTCGATGCGAAGATCATCGGAATCTTGCTTTCGCACCGTCGACCGGCATCCCCACGTATGCCACGTATCATTAATAGTGGATCGAAAGCGAAGGTCATGGGCAAGCGCGACCAAAGCCAGCCGCCTGCGAAGCACGCCGGCGCCGACCTCGCGGGAGGCCGGCCCGTCTCTTCGGGCTATGTCGGCACCTCCAGTCGCACGGCGGCGTGGTTCGCAGCCGCCGAACGCCTGCTCGGCATCGGCGCCTTTCACTGGGCGCCGGGGAGCGAGCGCATGGTCTGGTCCGATGGGCTGTATGCGCTCCTGGGCTACGCGCCTGAAGTCGAACCCACCTATCACAATTTCGTTGCCGCCATTCATCCCGAGGATCGGCCGTCTCTGCTGGTCCGGCTCGAAAACGCCCTGGACTCGGCCACGGGCTTTTCCCTGCAGGTGCGCCTTGCGGAAGGAGGTCGGTGGCCGGTCGTGCGGGTGGCGGCCGAGCCCGTCACCGCAAACGGCCGCCGCGTGATCGGACTGGACGCCGTACTCGCAGGCGAGCCCGACGCAGCCACGGCCGGCGCGACAGGCGAGCGTGTGGCGACTCCGTTGGGCGTGGACAAGGAGCTGACCCGCGCCACGCTCGATGCGGCCGGGGACGCGATCTTCGCCTTCGACGGCGAGTGCCGCTTCATGCTCTGGAACAAGGCCGCGGAAAAACTCACCGGCAAACCGGCCGGTGAAGTGGTCGGCACCGAAGTCCTGGCGGTGTTTCCGTTTCTCCGGGAACTCGGCTTCGACGTGCTCTTCGAGCGGGCGCTGGCGGGAGAGTGCGTTCGCCGCCGGGGTTGCCATATCAGATTTCCGCCGCAAGGCCTCGATCGCTATTACGACGTCGACATCATGCCCCTCCGGGGACTCGGTGGCGCGATCATCGGAGGCGCCGGCGTGCTGCACGACGTGACCGCGCTCAAGCGCGCCGAGGAGACCCTGCGGCAGCGGGAGCAGGAGTTCGAGGCCATTGCCGAGAACTCGCCTGATCTGATCGCAGAGTTCGATCGTGAGCACCGCTTCATCTATGTGAATCGCCGGGTGGAAGCCATCACCGGACGCCCCCGTTCCTACTTCGTGGGCAGTACCCATGGCGAACTGGGTTTGCCCGCCGAGCAGCAGGCGCGGTGGGACGCGTTGCTCGAAGAAGCCTTCGCGCGGCGCGCCGGGCGTTCCGCCGAATTCAGTCTGGTCGACCTGGACGGGGAACTCCGCACTTTCGAATGGCTGGTGGTTCCCGAGCGCACGGAAGGCGAGCGGGTGCTGACGGTGCTCGGCATCGCGCGGGACGTCACCGAGCGAAAGCGCATGGAAGAGGCATTGGTACGCGGTGAACGCGAGTTCCGGACACTGGCGGAGAACGTGCCGGACGTGATCACGCGTCTCGATCGGAGCCTCCGGCCGCTCTATACGAACCGGACCTCTGACGAGCATGCAGGCGCTGCGCCCGAGGATTACATCACCAGCGTGGGTGAAGACGGCAACGCGCCCGATGGGCAGCGCACGCTCTGGAGCAGGGTGCTGCCTAAGGTGTTCGAAGCCGGCGAGGCGGCCACCCTGGAGTTTTTCGTGCCCACCGCGACAGGCACCCGCGTCTACGAGACGCGGGTCATCCCGGAGGCGGCGGAAGACGGCCGCGTGCAGAGCGTCATCACGCTCTCCCGCGACATCACCGAACGCAAGCGGACGGAGGACGAGCTGCGGCACGCCTACTGTCAGCTCAAGCGCGCCATGGACGAGCTGCGCACCAGCCAACAGCACATCATCCAGATCGAAAAGCTCACGGCGCTCGGCACCCTGGCCGCCGGCATCGCCCACGAGCTGAACAATCCCATGATGGGAGTGATGAACTACGTGGACTACGCCCTCCGCGTCGCCGTGAATCCCGCGGCGAAGGAAATGCTCGTGCGTGCCTCGCGCGAACTGGAACGCATAAGAGGGCTGCTGACCAACATGCTCGCCTTCACGCGGCCCGTGGACGAGCCCGTGAAGGCCATGCCGATCGAGGCTGCGGTCAAGGACGCGTTGTCGCTGCTTGCGCCGGAACTGCGCGCGCGCGGCATCGAGGTGACGCTGGACCTCGCTCCGGGCCTTCCCGCCGTGCTGGCGCGCGAGCGACAGTTGCAGCAGGTGTTCGTGAACGTGCTCATGAACGCACGCGATGCGTTGGAATACCGCCACACCCGGCGCCTGCACATCGGCGCGGAGGTGGAGGATGGCAAGGTGCGGGTGGACTTTACCGATAGCGGACCCGGGATTCCCGCGGAAATCGAGGACAAGATCTTCGATCCGTTCTTCACCACCAAACCGCCGGGCCGCGGCACCGGCCTCGGCCTCTCCATCTCCCGCAGCATCATGCTGGACCTGGGCGGGGACATGCGCCATCGCCGGGCGGAGGGGGGCGGCACTACAATTTCTGTGGTCGTTCCCTCCGCTTCAGCCCATGAGGACTCGCGTTCATGACGAAGCGCATTCTGGCCATTGATGATGAGGAGGCGGTGCGCGATGCCTTCGTGCTGGCCCTCAGCGAGGCGGGCTATGAGGTCGAGACGGCGTCCAGCGGCGCGGAGGGTGTGGAGAAGGCAACAAGGAATCCGCCGGCATTGATCTTCCTCGATCTGCGCATGCCGGGGATGGACGGCATCGCCACCTTGCGCGAGCTGTATCGTTGCTGCCCCAAGGTGCCGGTGTACATCGTCACGGCCTTTCATCCCGATTACCTCGACCAGTTGGCGCAGGCTGCGCGGGAGGGATTGCGCTTCGGCATCGCGAGCAAACCCCTTACGGCGGACCAGATACGGTCCATTGCGTCGGCCCTGCTCGCGGGGCCGAAGATCCCGGGCTAGCCATGGACCAGCCCACCGAAATGGAACGGCTCCGCCGCGACCTCGACCAGGCGCGGGCAAGGGAACGGGAACTGGGCGACACCCGGCGCGCCGTGCTCAACCTGCTCGAGGATCTGGATGACGATCGCCAGCGCCTGGCGCGCGCGGAGCAGGAGTGGCGCGCGGCCTTCGACGGCATCCGGGATGCCATCTTCATGCACGACAGCGAAGGCAACATCACGGGCGCCAACCAGGCCTACCGCCTGCTCGCAGGCGAGGACCAGGTGCTGGGGCGGCCCTACTGGGAGGTATTTCCGCGGCGCGACTCACCGCTGCCGGGTTGTCCCGAGCGGGGCACCGAGGAGCAGGAGATCGAGGCGGGCGGCAATGTCTTCCGCTCCCGTGCCTTCGGCGTGCGTGACAGCGAAGGCCGGTACCTCTTTTCCCTGCACATCCTGGAGGACATCACCGAACGGCGGCGCAGCGAGCTGGCCCTGCGCCAGCGCACGGAGGAACTGGCGCGCACCAACCAGGCGCTGGAGAAGGCCATCAATGACCTCACCACCGCGGAGCGGGTCCTGATCCAGGCGGAGAAGCTGGCCGCCATCGGCACGCTGGCCAGCGGCGTGGCGCACGAACTCAACAATCCGCTCATGGGCGTGATGAACTACGTCAGCTACGCACGCGGCAAGCTGGATGACCCCAAGGCGCAAAAGGCGCTCGACGGCGCGAACCGGGAATTGCAGCGCATGGCGGGTTTCGTGCGCAACCTGCTGGTTCTGGGCCGCCCGACCGGCGAGGTGCTGGTGGCGGTGGACGTGGGCGAGGCGCTGACGCGCGCCACGGACCTGCTCGCCGCCGACATACGCAAGGCCAACGTGCAACTCGAGCGCGTTCTTCCGGACGACCTGCCCAAGGCCTGGGGCAGCCTGAGCAGCCTGCAGCAGGTGTTCATCAATCTGCTCCTGAACGCCATGAGCGCCATGGAAGGGCAGACGGAAAAACGCATCCGGGTCGAGGCATGGGTGGCGGACGACCGCCTCAAGGTGCGCGTGCAGGACAACGGCCCGGGCGTGCCCGCGGAGGCCCGGGACCGCATCTTCGAGCCGTTCTACTCCACCAAGGCCGAGGGGCAGGGCACCGGACTGGGCCTGCCCATGTCGCACCGTATCATGAGCGGTTTCGGAGGCAAGCTGGAACTGGAGGAGAGGCCGGGTCCGGGGGCGAGCTTCCTGCTCACGCTGCGGATTGCATCCCTGGAGTGAACGTCATGGCAAAGGACTCGGCGCACGCGGAACCATGGCATGAATGACACCACCTCCCCGCGCGACACCGCAGCCCGCTCCATGGACGAGCGCGTGCGTTATCTGGCGGCCATCGCGGATTCCTCCGATTACGCCGTCATCGGCCAGGACGCTGACGGGATCATCGTCGCGTGGAACCGCGGCGCACAACGGATCTACGGCTACGGACCGGACGAGATCATCGGCCAGCCGTTCCACAGGCTCGTGCCGGACGAGCGCCGGGACGAGATCACGACGCTGAACCGGCGCGTCCGGCAGGACGGCCGCGGCGAACACCACGTTACCGAGGCTTGTCGGAAGGACGGCAGCCGCTTCCAGGTCGCACTGGCCTTTTTACCTGTGCTCGACCCGCACGGCCATGCCACCGGCACATCCGTCATCGGCCGGGACATCACCGTGGAAATGAAGGCGGTGGAGGAAAAACAGCGTGCGGCGGACCTGCTGGACAAGATCTTCTCGGGCATCCGTATCCTGCTGGCCTACATGGACCGCGATTTCAATTTCATCAAGGTCAACCGCGCCTATGCGGAGGCGGACGAACGCGAGCCCGAATACTTCGTGGGCAAGAACCATTTCGACCTTTATCCCAACGCCGAAAACGAGGCGATGTTCCGTCTCGTCGTGGAGACCGGGGAGCCGGCCTTCGTGGCCGAGCGCCCATTCGTGTACGCGGCCCATCCGGAGCGTGGGGTTTCCTACTGGGATTGGGTGGTACAACCCGTACGCGGCGCCAACGGGCGCGTGGAAGGCGTGTTGCTGAGCCTGCTCGATGTGACGGAAAAGGTGAAGACCCGGCAAAAACTGGAGGCCACCGTCGCCTACACCCGCAGCCTCATCGAGGCAAACCTCGATCCGCTGGTGACCATCGGCAGGGACGGACGCATCACCGACGTGAACCGCGCCACCGAAACCGTCACCGGGCGCACGCGCCAGCAGCTCGTCGGCACCGATTTCTCGGACTATTTCACCGAGCCGGAGAAGGCGCAGAACGGCTACCGCCAGGCGTTCGAGCAGGGCCAGGTGCGTGACTATCCGCTGGAGATCCGCCACGCGGACGGACATGTCACGCCGGTGCTCTACAACGCCTCGGTCTACCGTGATGCCGAAGGCAAGGTGGTAGGCGTATTCGCGGCGGCGCGCGACATCAGTGAGCGGCGTCGCGCCGAAGAGGCGCTGCGCGCCAGCGAGGAGCGGCTGCGCCAGGCCCAGCGCATTGCCCAAATCGGCAGTTGGGAACTGGACCTCGTCACCAACGTGCTCTACTGGTCTGACGAGATCTACCGCATCTTCGAAATCGACAAGGAAAGCTTCGGCGCGTCCTATGAAGCGTTTCTCGGCTTGGTTCACCCCGATGACCGGGAGGCCGTCAATCGTGCCTATAACACGTCGGTGGCGACGCGCACGCCTTATTCCATCGACCATCGCCTGCTGTTTCCCGACGGCCGCATCAAGTACGTCCATGAGCAGTGCGAGACGTTCTATGCGGAAGACGGAACGCCCCTGCGTTCCATCGGCACGGTCCAGGACATCACCGCGCGCAAGCGTGCGGAGCATTTGCTGGAGTTGCGTACGCGTGAGCAGGAGGCCATCGCCGCCGTGGGATACGCCGCTCTCACGGGCGGCTCGCTGGACGAATTCATGGAACGGGCCGTGCAATTGGTGGCGGAGACGCTGGAGGTGGAGTTCACAAAAATCCTCGAACTGTCACCCGAAGGGGGCGATTTGCTGCTGCGAGCAGGCGCGGGGTGGCGGCCCGGACTCGTGCAGAGGGAACGGGTGAGTGCGGGGCTGGAATCGCAGGCCGGTTATACGCTCATGGCCGCGGAGCCCGTGATCGTTTCCGACTATGCCACCGAAAACCGCTTCCCGGAAGCGCCCCTGCTGCGGGAGCATGGCGTAAGGAGCGGCATCAGCGTGATCATCGGCGAACGTGCCCGTCCCTACGGGGTACTGGCCGCGCACAGCGTTGAGCAGCGCGATTTTTCCCGCGATGACGTGAGTTTCCTTCAGGCGGTGGCAAACGTGGTGGCGACGGCGGTGGAACGCGCCCACGCCGAGGAGGCCTTGCGCGAGGCCAACGCCTACAACCGGCGTCTCATCGAGGCCAGTCTCGACCCGCTGGTGACCATCGGCCCGAACGGCACCATCACTGACGTGAATGCGGCCACGGAAGCGGTGACGGGCCGCACGCGCGGCGAACTCATCGGCACCGATTTCGCCGATTACTTCACCGATCCGGAAGCGGCGCGGGCGGGCTACCGCCAGGTGTTCGAACAGGGCTTCGTGCGGAATTACCCG
>JBFXES010000087.1:0-11199 GCA_050179875.1 Thiohalomonadaceae bacterium | reverse complement strand
GTGGCCGGCGCCACGTTCGGCCTCCTCGTCCAGTGCCACCAGGCGCCCCGTGAGCAGCAGGCCCCAGGTGGAGGCGTTGACCAGCAGCGATCGGCTGTGACCAAGGTGCACATCCCAGTGGGCGGGGCTCAGCTTGTCGCGAATCAGCGCGTCGGCGGTGGCCGCATCGGGGATGCGCAGCAGGCCTTCAGCCAGGCACATGAGCAGGATGCCTTCCCGATTGTCGAGGCCGTATTCGGCGAGGAAGGCGTCGAAAGGCAGACCTCCAGGGCCATGCTCGCGCGCGGCGCGGACCAGCGCGGCCGCACGGGCGCTGACCTGCAGGCTTTGCTCCGGGGAGAACGTGGCCTCGTCGAGCAGCCGCTCCATGCAAAGGGCTTCATCGGCGAGGTGCGCCTCGGCGAGGGCCGACGGCAGTGGGCGAGGGTGGCGGGTGTCGTTGCCTGCAGAGGACATGACGGCGTCGGGCGGGAGCCTGGGAAGAATGTAGACCGCAGAGAAGGCGACGCCTGCCTGACGCACCTCCGCTGCGGTGTCATTGCCGTCGGGTTGCCCCTCGGGGGGCTGGGGTCAGAGATCCGTGAAGATTTCCTCCTCGGGGAGGCGCGACTTGGGAAGGCGGGCGTTGAAGTCGTCGTCGCTCCGATAGCCGAGCGCGACTACCACCAGGGGTTTCAATCCCGCTGCGGACAGGCCGAGCTCGCTGTCGAGCACCGCGGCGTCGAAACCCTCCATGGTGCAGGCGTCCACGTTCAACGCGCCTGCGGCAAGGAGCAGGGCCCCGAGGGCCAGATACACCTGCCGCTCGATCCAGCCGCATTCGTCGTTGCACTGGTCCTTGTGCAGGTTCACGTAGAAGCGGCGGCTGCGGTCCTGATTGGCCATGAACTCGGGGGTGGCGAAGCGGCCGTCGCGGTTTTCCTTTTCGAGAACGGCCTGCAGATGTGCTTCGTCCAGGCCCTTCTTGGCGCACAGAACGAATACGTGCGAGGCATTGCGCACCTTGGGCTCGTTGTAGGCGTAAGGCCCGTGCATGGCCTTGGCGACACGGGCCCGTGCCTCCGCCGACGAGGCCATGAAGAAATGCCAGGGCTGGGAATTGACCGAGGAGGGGGCGTTGCGCAGCACGGTGCGCAGCTGCCTGATGAGTTCCTCGGGGACCTTCTTCTCAGGGTCGAAGGCCTTGGTGGTGTAACGGGTCAGGGCGATCCGGGCGATGTCCATGGCGTGGCCGGCTTGGGTTGGGTTTGTGGAAAAGGCTGGCGGAATTCCGCGATGCGATCAATCGGGCGGTGTGAAATCCACCGGGTCCGGTATGAAATTCGCCGTTCTGGAACAGGCGCTGCGGTGAGGCTATGACCCCTTGGCGCAGAGGTTCTTTTCCACGGCCATCACGGCCGCTTCCACGCGGGAGTGCACGTCCAGCTTGCGCAGCACGGCCTTCACGTGGAGTTTCACGGTGCCGTCGGAGATGCCCAGGTTGCGGGCGATGACCTTGTTGCTCTGGCCTTCGGCCAGCAGGCAGAGGATCTCCAGTTCGCGCGGGGTGAGGTCGGCGAAGGGATTGGCGGGGGGGCGGCGGTCGTCATTGCCGTCGCCCTGGATGGCGCGGGCGAGGGCACCGGTGAGCTCCGGTGCCACCACCGTCTTGCCCTCGCTGATCTCGCGCAGGGCGCTCACCAGATCGGCGGGTTCCATGTCCTTGAGCAGATAGCCTTGCGCGCCGCTGCGCAGGCATTCCACCAGGTCCTTTTCCTCGTTGCTGGTGGTGAGCATGACGATGGGCATGGTGAGCCCGGCCTCGCGCATGCTGCGCAGGACCTCCAGGCCGTTCATCTCGGGCATGCGCATGTCGAGCAGGATGATGTCGGGTTCGAGGCGCTGGGCAAGGACCTTGCCTTCCATGCCGTTGCCGACCGCGGCCACCACGTCGATGCCGTGGCGTTCCAGCAAGGTTTCAAGGCCGCTGCGGAAGAGGGCGTGATCGTCGATGAGAAGGACACGCATGGTTCAGTCTTTGCGCACCAAAGGAATGATCTTCTGTGTTTCCCGCGTTTTTCCGTCGTTGGGGTAACGGAACACCAGCCGCAGGCAGGTGCCTTCGCCGGGCTCGCTTTCGATGCACAGGTCGCCGCCCAGGCGGCGGGCGCGCTCCTGCATGATGGACTGGCCGATGTGCTCGCCGGGATGGCCGGAGAAGGCCGGTTTGCGCAGGCCGACGCCGTCGTCCTCCACCAGCACGCGGTAGTTGCCGTCCTGATCGGACTTGAGCATGACGCGCACGGTCTGCGCCTGGCTGTGCTTGCGCACGTTGGCGAGGGCCTCCTGCACGATGCGCAGCACCTGGATCTCCAGGTCCACGGGCAGGCGCGCGGAATCCCATTCGGTCTGCAGCAGCACGTACATGCCCGTCTGCTTGCGGAAGCTGTTCACCAGGTCTTCGAGGGCGGGCAGCAGGCCGCGGGTGTTGATGGGCGCGCGGAAATGGGCCAGCAACTCGCGCAGTTCCACATAGGCGTCATCCAAACCGGACTTGATCTGCTGGATTTCGTCGCGCATGCCGTCCTTGGTGATGACGTCCAGGCTATCCTGCAGCATGGTCACCTGGAAGCGCAGACTGGCCAGGGTCTGGGCCAGGGAGTCGTGCAATTCGTTGGCGAGGGCGGTGCGCTCCTGCATGATGAACAGGCGCTTGGCCTCGCTGTCGAGGCGCGTCTTCTCGATGGCCATGCCCAGGTGGCGGCCCACCGAGGTGAACAGGGCCTTGAGGTCCTCGCGCAGCTCGAAGCTGGATTTCTCCACGAACAGGTTGTAGACGCCCAGGGTCTCGCCGCGGTATTGCAGGGGCACGGCGATCATCTCCAGATCCTCGGCGCCCGGCAGCATGGGCTTGCCCACGTAGTGCCCGCAGTTGCGCAGATCGCTCTGGAACATCACCTCGCCTTCGGACACGGCGTTGCCGCACAGGCAGCGCTGCACCGCCACCAGGCGCTCCTTCTCGATGACGTCGTCGTCCAGGCCGATGCTCGCCACCAGCTCCATCTGGTTGTGCTCGTTGAGCATGCGCACCGTGCCGGCCTTGGCGTCGACGATGTCGCGCATGGTGTGGAGGAAGCGCACCAGCAGGTCGTTCAGGTCGCGTGAGACGTTGAGGCTCGCGGCCACATCGTAGAGCACCTGCAACGAGCGCTTCTTCTGCTCGATGCGTTCGGTCTGCTTGCAGACCGCGGTCTCCATGTCCAGGGACAGGGCCTGCAGGGCATCCGCCACGCTGTTGATGTCCTTGGCCAGTTCCTTGAAGTTGCCCTCGGCGGGCTCATGCAGGCGCGCCGACAGATTGCCGCCACGGATCCGCAGGGCCCACTCGCGCACGTCGGCGAGGGGCAGGAACAGTTCGCGCCGGACGGTGCGGACCATGTAGAACAGGGCGGTGAAGCCGGTGCCGGTGGCGAGGGCCAGGAACCACGCCAGCTGCATGGGGTGTTCGGGATTGCGCAGGGCCACGAGGCCGATGACCAGCAGGGCCAGGAGGGAGCCGGCCAGCACGGAGGCCCAGGAGACGCAGCGGCGCTGGACCCGGGGACAGGCGCGCCGGAGCCAGGGAGTGCGGGGCGCCTTGGTGCCCGTGGCGACGTTGTGGAAACGCATCGGTAAGCGGCAAACCCTTGGCAGATCAGGTGATCCCGCCTCGTAAAAAGGCCGGGGCCATGTAGTCTACCATAGCCCTCCGCGCGCCCGCAGGGGCGCGCTTGGACTTGCCGCGGGGGAATGGATCAGCCGCAGCTGCAACCGCCGCCGCAACCGCCGGACTTGCCGCCTGAGCCGCAGCCGCCCTGGTTGGAGCCGGGCGGGACGAAATGGGGGTCGTTGGGGTTCAGGAAAATGAACCGGAACTCACCGGGCTCCAGTTCCACGTAGTCCAGCGTGGCGCCGGTGAGGAGTTGTTCGTGGGCGGGATGGATGATGACCTCGATGCCTTCACATTTGAAGACCAGATCGTCGTCCGAGCATTCGTCGAAGCCCATGCCGTATTCGATGGAACCGTCGCCCTGGCGGCGGGCGGCGAGGCGCAGCGAAAGGTTCTGCATGCCGCCCTGCTCGGCGGCGGCGAGGATCTGCTTGGCGGCGTCGGGTGTCACGGTGATCATGCTGCTCTCCTTGGTTTGATTCAGGCGGTGTGTGAAAGGCCGCGGACCCGCCTCACGAAATCCACGAAGGCGCCGGCCCAGGGGCTGCCGTCCAAGTGACGCAGGTGCGCGTAATTGGCGAGCAGGTTCTTGTAGACGATGCCGTCGTGGCCACCGTCGATACCGGCGCCGCGCTCGACCTCATAGGCGTAGGTGAGCCCTGCCGGCAGGTTTTCCAGGTGCGAATAATGAAACTCGTGGGCGTCGAAGGCGAGACCGGCCGGGCAGGGCGCCCACGGGGCGGCGCCCGTGGTTTTCAGGCGGGTGTAGCCGCGGCCCACGGGTTTGTCGGTCATGACCGTGTCGGCCGGGATGACGCCCACCATGTCCGCACACCGGCCCTGCCAGACGATGGAGCGGGTGAGATACATGAGGCCGCCGCACTCGGCATAGGCGGGCATCCCGGACTCGATGGCCGCACGCACGGACTGGCGCATGCCGCTGTTGGCCGCGAGCGCGTCCATCTGGGTTTCGGGAAAGCCGCCGCCGATGAATAGCCCGTCCACCTCGGGCAAGCGGCTGTCGTGCAGGGTATCGAACGACACCAGCTCGGCGCCCGCCGCCCGCAGGGCCTCCAGATCGTCCGGGTAATAGAAACCGAAGGCGCGGTCGCGCGCGATGCCGATGCGCACCGTCGGGCCGGGGACGATGGCGCGCGGCGATGGGACAGGACCCGGCGGCGTTGCGGTGGCGGCGAGCCGCTCCAGCGCGTCCAGATCGATGTAGTCGTGCACGGCGGCGGTGATGTCCCGCAGCACGGCCTGGGCCTCGGCCTCCTCGTTGCTCGGTATGAGCCCAAGGTGGCGCTCGTCGATGGCCAGGCGCGGGTCACGATGCACCACACCGAGCACGGGCAGATCGGTGTAATGGGCCACCGCCTCGCGCAGGCGCTTTTCATGGCGCGTGCCGGCGACCTTGTTCAGGATCACGCCGGCGATGCGGATGGACGGGTCGAAGCGCTGGAACCCGAGCAACAACGGCACGACACTGCGCGTCATGCCGCGCACGTCCACCACCAGCACCACCGGGCTGCCGAGCAGGGCGGCGAGGGCGGCATTGCTCTGGGTGCCCTCTACGTCCAGGCTGTCGAACAGCCCCATGTTGCCTTCGATGACCGCGATGTCCGCTGCGGTGGCATGGCGCGCGAAGATGCTGCGGATTTCGTCGGCCTGCATCAGGTGCAGGTCGAGGTTGTAGCAGGGCCGTCCGCTGGCCGCGTCCAGCCACATGGGGTCGATGAAGTCCGGCCCCTTCTTGAAGGGCTGTACGCGGCGGCTGCGCGCGGCCAGCGCCGCGCAGATCCCCAGCGTGAGCGTGGTCTTGCCCGAGGACTTGTGGGGCGCGGCGACGAGGAAGTGGCCCATCATGCCGCCGCCCGGAACTTCTCCCGGTTGCGGGCCTGCCACATGGCCGTGGCCTGGGCCTCGGCATCGGCGCGGTCCCGGGCGCGGCCCATCATGTGCAGGGTGAGCGCCACGGTGCCGATCACGGCGGCCACGCCGTAATCGTCTTCCTCCGTGCCGGCCCACACGCGCGCGAGGCGGCTCACGTCCAGTTCGTCGTTGCGCACGTGGCGCTTATCGAACATGGGCGGCCATTCCTCCTCGGTCAGCTCACCGTTGTGCACGCCCTGGATGAGACAGGAACTGTCGGGGTTGCGCTCGATCTCGCCGCCTTCGCCCTTGATGACCGCCATGTGGGGCTGCCCCAGCAACTGCGCCGCCACCTGGTGGGTGGGGCGATAACCGGGGTGGAAGATGCCTTGCATCATGTAAGGCGCATCGAAGGGGTTGAGCAGGCGCGCGATGGTGTGCACTGGCGAGCGCAGGCCGAGCAGGGGGCGCAGCTCGATGATGTGGTGCAGCTTGGGGCTCAGGTGTTCCAGGTCCATGTAGGCGAAATTCATCTCGCCCAGGTGTCGCCGGGCCTCCTCGAAACTGGTGGCCACGGGCACGCCCAGCATGGGCAGCACGTTCTTGGTGTAGATGCGGCCTGCGGTGTGGCCGCTGGCGCCGTGCATGAACACGCGGATGCCGCTCTCGGCCATGAGCAGGGTGGCCAGCAGATACCAGGGCAACTGGCGCTTCTTGCCCGCATAGGAGGACCAGTCCAGGTCCACGTTCACGCCGTCCTTGGGGACGTTCAGGTGCGCACGGATGGCGCGCACGAAGGCCGCCACTTCCTCGGGTGTCTCCTCCTTGACGCGCATGAGCATGAGAAAGGCGCCCAACTGAATGGGCTGCACCTGGTCGCTCATGATCAGGGACATGGCATCGAAGGCCTCCTGCCCGCTCAGGGCGCGCGAACCGTTACGGCCCTTGCCGAGAATCCGGATGTACTGCGCAAACGCATGTTCTTCGCTCATGCCTCACCTTCGAAAAAAGCATTAACCACGGGGTACACGGGGAACACGGGGGAAAAGAGGGGATTCATTCCTTCCCCGTGTGCCCCGTGTTCCCCGTGGTTTGATCTTTTGGCACTGTAAGACCTTACCGCCCATCAGGGTACCCCAAAGACGACGACACCGCTGTCCTTGCGGAGCAGCGGTGTCGTTCGGCCGGGGCGGGGTCCTTATGCCGCGGCTTTGACCGCTGCGGTGTCCTCGTCCTTGGCGGCCACCTGCTCGTCGCCCAGGGATTCGGGCAGGAAGCGCAGGAGCTTCAGGGCAACGGTGGTCGCCGCCAGGGCGATAGCGATGCCGGCAAAGCCGAGCAGCACTTCTGCCAGCGTGGGCGAGTAGCTGTTGATCGCGCCGTCCGCGAAGCTGCTGGTGGCCTCGAAGCCCGGGAAGATGGTCATGGGGAAGGCCTGGCCGCCGATCACGATCACGTAGACCTGGGCGAAGCCGCCGATGATGACCAGGGCCGCGGCGGTGGCGATCATGCTGCGGGACTTGCCGGTGCTCGGGTGATAGATGAGGGCCAGGGGCAGCAGGCTGCCGAGGCCGATCTGCACCACCCAGAACAGGGCGGTGAAGATGCCGCCGTCACGCAGGATGAAGGCTTCGACGCCGTGATGCTCGGTGGCGTAGAGGTTCATCAGGTGGTAGGCGAGCACGAAGTAGAGCACGCCGCCCACGAATACGCCCAGCAGGTTCTTCAGGCGGAACAGCACGGCGTCGCCCAGTGGGCGGTCCGTCATGCGGTAGGCGGCCATGAGCACCAGCAGGAACACGGCCAGGCCGTAGGAGAAGGACATGACCACGAACATGGGGGCCATGATCGCCTCGTCGAAGGCCTGACGGGACACCAGGAAGCCGAAGATGGAGCCGGTACCGGTGGTGAGGATGAGGCGCCACAGGAAGGCCACGAAGCCCACCTTGCCGCTGAACTTCTTCATGGAACGGTCCAGCATGGTCCACAGGTAGGCGCCCACGATGACCATGAAGCCGGTGTACAGGATCACGTTCCACGCGAAGATGGATTTGAAGTTGTACTTGGTCATGGCCACGACCAGGCGGTCCGGACGGCCCAGGTCGAGCACCAGCACGGCGAGACCGCCGGCCAGCAGCGCGATGGCCAGCAGGCCGGACAGCGGCGCCAGGGGCTTGTACATGGACTTGCCGAACACCGAACCGATGGACGCGACGTTCAGGGCGCCGGAGGCGGCCACGATCAGGAAGATCGCGAACACGTGCGGCATGCCCCAGACGATCTGGTTGTTCATGCCCGTGACCCAGTGGCCGTTGTGCTCCATGTGGTACACGGCGCCCAGGCCGGCAAGGATGACCGCGCCCAGGATGGCGAGCAGGGCCCAGAAGCCCTGACCACCCTCGATTTGCGTAAAGCGCACTTTCTTCATCTTTCAGCCTTCCGAATCGTTAGATGCCGCGGTAGCGCACGCCGGGGTTCAGGCCGAGGTCGGCGCGGATGGCGGTGGTGGCGTAGGTCTTGACGGTCTGCGCGATCTCGCTGTTGGGATCGTTCAGGTCGCCGAAGATGATCGCCTTGTGGCCATCCCGGCTGCAGGCCTCGACGCAGGCGGGCTGCTGACCCTCGTCCACGCGGGTGACGCACAGGGTGCAGGCCTCGACCGTGCCCTTGCCGCGCGGGGCATGGGGACGCTGGTCGGTGACCTCCTCGTGGATGAAGGAACGCGCCTTGTAGGGGCAGGCCATCATGCAGTAGCGGCAGCCGATGCAGATGTGCTTGTCCACCAGCACGATGCCGTCGGCGCGCTTGAACGACGCACCCGTGGGGCACACGTCCGCGCAGGGCGGGTTCTCGCAGTGCTGGCACATCATGGGCAGGGAGTGCACCGAGCCGGTGGCCTTGTTGCGCAGGTCCACCTTGCGGATCCACTGGGCGTCCGTCTGCGGACGGCCGTGGCCCTTGAGCCCGTTCCACTCGTTGCAACCCTTCACGCAGGCATCGCAGCCGCTCGAACACTTGTTGGTGTCGATGAGCATGCCCCAGCGTACCTTGCTGGTGACGGCTGCGTCGACCGGCTTGGCCTGCGCCACGCCGTACAGCATCACCCCCGAGGCCAGGGAGACACCCGCGGCGAGCCTGGCGCTACTGCTCAGGAACTCACGACGGGCGATGTCCGGATGCTTCTGTTCGCTCATTCTGTTGCACCTGTCTGTTCGCTGACACCCGCGAGCTGGTTGAGCAGCTCACCCGCAGGCTGGTGCGCTGCGGCGGCATGTTCCATCCCGGGCGTGACGATGGGGTGGAACGTGGTGGTCTTCTCGGGCCTGGTGGCGTGACACTCGAAGCAGTCGATCTTCACGCCCGCGTACATGTGGCAGCTCTTGCAGAAGTGCTGACCCTGGTCCTGACCGGCGGCGACTTCTTCCTGCGCGGAGGCGTGACACTCGAGGCACTCCTTGAGGCTGTGCTTCGGCGTGCGCACGCCCTCGCGCATGGTCTTGTCGCGATGGACCATCAGGTAATCCATGTGCTTGCGGCGCATGACATCCGTGTCTTCGACGCACTGATCACCCTTGGCCTCGGGCAGTTGAGGCATCGGCACCCGGCCGCCCCCGGCGGCCACGGCCGGTGCCGACAGCGTCAGCACCAGCACCGCCGTGTGGAACAGCTTGGTAAACCGCTTCATTGCTGGCTCCTTATTCACCCATGCCCATCTGGATGTAGCCGGTGGGGCACACGTCGGCGCAGATGTGGCAACCGATGCACTTGGAGTACTCGGTGTACACGTAACGGCCGGTGGTGGCCTCCTTCTTGGGCGTCTTCTTCACGGCGTCCTGCGGGCAGAACACCACGCAGTTGTCGCACTCGAAGCACATGCCGCAGCTCATGCAGCGCTTGGCCTCGGCGATGACCTCCTGCTCGGACAGCGGGATGAGGCGCTCCTCGAAGTGACCCAGCACCTGGTCCGCATCCACTTCCACATGCTTGCGCTTGTTGCGCGGCGCGAAGGCGAAGTGACCCAGGAACAGCTCGTCGGCGGAGATGATCTCGTGCGCCGAGCGGTCTTCGTAGTTGTGTACCGCGAACTTGTCGGCGGAGGTGCCGCGCAGGCCCAGGTCGATTTCCTTCGCAAAACCCTCGGCCTGGACGATCTCTTCCTTGGCGCGGGGCTTGAAGGTTTCGGGCTGCAGGCCCGCTTCACGCAGCTTGTTCAGCAGGTTGAAGTGGTGCACGTCCACCTTGGGACGATTCACCAGCTGCTCATGCTTCAGGTAGTGGTCCACGCTCTCGACCGCGACGGAGGCCTGGCCGATGGCCGTGGTGAGCAGGTGGGGACGCACGATGTCGCCGCAGACGAAATAGCCGGGCTTGTTCGGCACCTGGAAGTGCTTGTCGGCGTCGATGAGGCCGCGGGCATTGGCGAAAGATTCCATGCCCTCGAGGTTGCCGGTCTGGCCGATGGCCGCCACGATCAGGTCGGCCTCGATGACGAACTCCGAGCCCTCGATGGCCTTGCCCTTGTCGTCCAGCTTGGCGACCTTCAGGCCGGTGGCGCGACCGTCGGCGCCCTTGATCACTTCCACCGGGCTCAGCTGGCCGATGATCTTCACGCCCTCGCGGGTGGCGTCCTCGATCTCATGCTGGGCCGCGGGCATCTTCTCGATGGGCGAGCGGGAGATCAGGGTTACGTCGGCGCCCTGGCGCTTGGCGCTCTTGGCCACGTCGGAGGCGGTGTGGCCCAGGATGATGTACTCGGGACGGTCCTTCTCGTTTTCCACGGTGATGTGGCCGAGGCGACGTGCCACGGAGGCCACGTCGATGGAGGTGTCGCCGCCGCCGATGACCAGCACCTTGCCGGACACGTGGGTCAGGCGCCCTTCATTGAAGGCGGCCAGGAAGGCCACGCCGGAGATGCAGTTCACCGCATCGAAGCCGGGCACGGGCAGGGGACGGCCGGACTGGGCGCCCAGGGCGAGGATGATCGCGTCGTACTGCTTCTCCAGGTCGGCGAGCTGGATGTCCTTGCCTACCTTCACGCCGCACTTCACTTCCACGCCCATGCCGACGATGCGGCTGATCTCGCCGTCGAGCACGTCGCGGGGCATGCGGTAGCCGGGGATGCCGTAGCGCATCATGCCGCCGAGCTGGGGCAGGGCTTCGAAAATGGTCACGCCGTGGCCCCGGCGACGCAGCTGGTAGGCCGCGGCCAGACCGGCGGGGCCGCCGCCGATGATGGCGACCTTCTTGCCGGTGTCGGCGCCGGCTTCGAACTGCAGCCCGGCCTTCAGGGCCTGGTCACCGATGTACTGTTCGACGGAGTTGATGCCGACGTGGTCTTCCACCTGGTTGCGATTGCAGCCGTCTTCGCACGGCGCCGGGCACACGCGGCCCATCACGGAGGGGAAGGGGTTGGCGTCGGTGGAGCGGCGGAAGGCGTACTCCTGCATGGTCATGCCGGCGGGGGCCTTCTCCACGCCGCGAATGATGTCCAGCCAGCCGCGGATGTCTTCACCGGCGGGGCAGCTGCCCTGGCAAGGCGGCGTGCGGTGCACGTAGGTGGGGCACTTGTGGGTCCAGCCGGCCTGCCAGATCTCCTGATTCCAAGCGCGGCGCTTGTTGTCGCCGTCCTTGTAGCGGCG
>JBFXES010000086.1:0-11446 GCA_050179875.1 Thiohalomonadaceae bacterium | reverse complement strand
TCGGCGAGCAGGCCGATGTTGCTGCGCAGCAGGCCGGTTTCCGCATCCTCGCGGTATTCGTCGGTGGTGAGCAGGTCGAACAGCAGGGTGGCGTAACCGTTCAGGTTGAGCTCGTCCGCCACGTAGCGGTCGCGGTTGCTGAAACGTGTACTGCCGCCGCCATGCGCGAAGATCACCAGGCCGCGCGCCTTCGCAGGGACGTCGAGGAAACCCTGCAGCGGCGCACCCGCGGCCTCCAGCGAGATCTCGCTCATTCAGGCTTCCGTCTTGGCAAGACCGTTCAGCGCCTCGGGCGGCGCCGCGGCGCGAAAGCGCATGAGCAGGGTGGAGCCGTCGGTGGCATCCACGCGCAGGCCTTCCTCTTCCAGCTCGCCATCCCGCTCCACGAACATGCGCCGCGGCGCGCGCACGGCGTGGCGGGAGAGTGTATGTTCGCGCCCGAGCACCACGGCGATCTGCTCGCCTTCGGCGCGCTGCTCCAGGTCCATGCCCTCGAACACCGCGTTCTCGACCACCAGGTGGGCCTCGGCCTCCATGCTGCGCCGCAGCAGTTCCGTGTCGATCACCCCCAGGGTCACCAGCCAGCCGTGATGGCGGCGGCTGAATTCATCGAGGAAGGGTCGCCACGCGGTGCGGCGAATCTCGGTCCGTTCCATCACGCCTCCCGGGCGACCGTGCGGCCGCCGCGTAGCGTCTCGAAGCGTCACCGGGGCAACGCACTTCGCGACGCTCACCTGCTTCGTTCATCAACAGATCGCCCTCGCCGAGGGCGAATACTCTCTTGAACATAGCCGCGCCCCGCCGCTCAGTGGCTCACGTATTTCTTGAGTTGCAGCGCGTTGCGCACCGCATGGCCGCCCTGGTCGTTGTTGAAGTAGGCGTACACGTCGTGCCCGTCGCCCGTGCATCGCTGGATGAACTCCGCCTCGCGGGAGAGCTGCGCATTGGTGTAGGAACCGGTATCGGTGGCACCGCCGTGATAGCGCAGGTACACCCACTTGGCCGTGATCACCCGCGGATGATCCTTGATGTGATCGTGGATGCACAGCGCGGCGTTGTGGCGCCTGAGCGTGGCGTAGACCGCATCGGTAAGCCAGCGCGGGTCACGCACCTCCACCGCCCAGCGGTAACGGCGCGGCGCGACCTTGAGGAAGGCCTCCAGCCGCTCCACGTTCACGTCCCAGCGCGGCGGCAGTTGCACCAGGATGGGCCCCAGTACCCCGTGCAACTGCTGCGCCACGTCGATGAAGCGGTTCACGGAATTTTCCGGGTCGTTCAGGCGCCGTCGATGGGTGCCGTAGCGGCTGAACTTCAAGGCATAGAGAAATCCCTTCGGCGCCTGCTCGCGCCACTGGTCGAAGACATTGGCGCCCGGGAGGCGGTAGAAGGTGTTGTTGATCTCGACGGTATCGAAATTCTGCGCATAAATCTCGAACCAGCGCCGCTTCGGCACGCCTTCCGGATAGAGGATGCCGCGCCAGTGATCGTACTGGTAGCCGGAGGTGCCGATGCGTATCGCGCCCATGATGCAAGTCTATAGGCTGCGTTCATTCCACCGCTTGTAGGAGCGGCCTCAGGCCGCGATTTGCCTTGGCTGGAATGCCTCGCCATGCTGTCACGTAGCCGCTGCGCGGCAACGTGACCTACGCCATTGATTGAACTCCCCTCACCCTGTCCCTCTCCCGGAGGGAGAGGGAACGCTTCGTTTCCCCGCGTGGCTATCTGGTGTTGCGTGACAGTCAGTCGGCGAGCAACGTGATTTTTCCCTGGCGCGAAGCGCCTCTTGAGCGAGCGAAGCGAGCGCTCTTCAGGTCCCGTATGCCGCGCCGAGCACCGCAGTCCGAATCGGATCAGGCCCGAAGGGGGCGCGCCATGGAGGGCGCGCCGTCCACGCCGGGGCAGGATGCCCCGTCGTGGACCCCCGATTCGGACGACCAATCGGCAGGATAGCCGATTGGCACGCCGCAGGCGCCCGAAGGGCAGCGGCACAGGGATGTGCCACTGTGAGGAGCGCAGGGCACCGCCCCGTAGGGGCGGCGCGGCATCCGGGCGGCCTTTCTTTTGGTGACTTTTCTTTGGCCGCGCAAAGAAAAGTCACTCGTCGCAGGGGGGCGAAACCCCCGTCTAAACAATCTTCGCGCGCAGCGCATCCTTCGAATACCGCGACGTCTGTAAGGCGCACAGCTAGTGATCGCGGCCTGAGGCCGCTCCTACGGACACCTGCCGTTGGGAAATGTCCCCGATTCGGCCATTTCTTGCGATCCCCATACCCACCCGCGTGTCAGGAATTCACAACCGGCATCATGGCGGCGCGCTGCGGCTCCCCCACACTGGCGGGAGGCGGAACGCGGAGGAACCGCATGGCACTGGACCTCATGAAGGAGAAAGGCGTGCCCCTGGACCGCCAGCACTTCACCTGGCGCGACATGGTGCGCGTGCCTTTCAGCAAGCTCGATGACGATGCCTTCACGCGCGTGCGCGTGATCCTGATGAACGGCATCGAATCGGGAGCGATGCGCTTCTCCCATGCCTGCGGGCGCATGAACAAGGACCTGTTGCTGCCGCTGGCGACCCTCCGGCGCATGGAACAGTACCAGCAGACACTGGTGAACTGGCTGCTGCCGCCGGACCAGTCCGCACTGGAAACCACCATCGCCTACGAGCAGACGGCGGTGGAGGTGACGGCGTCAGTGGCGGCCCGCGAGCCCGATCCCTATCTGCAGCAGGTGTACCGCTACGGCCTGCTCGAACATTTCGATCACCTGTACCGCTACAGCGCCCTCATGGATCGCATCGAGGGCAAGGACGCCAACAACATTCTCCAGAGCTACACCGACATCATGCCGGGCCACCCCACTTCGGAGCAGCACCACGTACCGGAGGACGATCTACGCAACGGGTACGACCGCAGGAAGGCGGCGCCCGTCACCAGGCTGAACGCGCTCACCCTCATGGCCGGCGAATACCAGACCCACGACTACTACATGCACGTGGGGCCGACCTTCGCCGATCCGGTGGCGCGCCAGCTCTATGCCGAGATCGCGTCGGTCGAGGAACAGCACGTCACGCAATACGAGTCCATCGCCGATCCGGACGAAACCTGGATGGAGAAGTGGCTGCTGCACGAGGCCACCGAGGTGTACAACTACTGGAGCTGCATGCAGGCCGAGTCGAACCCGCGCATCAAGGAGATCTGGCAGCGCTTCTGCGACTATGAGCTGGGTCATCTCCATTTCGTCATCGACCTCTTCGAGCAGGTGGACAGGCGCGACCCCGCGGAGGTCCTGCCGGCGACCTTGCCCGACCCCATCCGGTTCGAGAGTCACCGCGACTACGTGCGCCAGGTGCTCGGCAAGGAGATGAACCTGCGCGCCGTGGGCCACCGCTTCGTCGACGGCGCCAAAGAGAAGGAAAGCGCGGCCACCCTCGCCTGGCGCAAGCGCCTGAACACCCACGGCAGCCCCAGCGACACGGTCGCGGCCGGCTATCGCTGGGTATCGGGCACGGAGATTGGCAAACGGGCGCAAGCGCGCTGAGGAAGGCGGCATGACAGAAGCAAGCGACATGGGCATGAACCGTACAGGCATCGGCATGGCGCCGCGCCTGAGCGAAGAGATGATCCGCGACGCCGAGACCAGCATCCCGACCTCGGGCGGTGACGGGCATCAGATCGACGCGCTGCGGCAGATCTACCTGCGCGATTCACGTCCCATCGGCACCGTGCCGCCGCCGGTCACGGCCAGGGGCGCGGCGCAGGCCGGCAAGCACATGCTGCAGGGGCACCGGCCGTCGGTGTTTCTCGACAGGCTGGGCGAACGCCTGGCCTTCGAACGCACCGGCACGCGCTTGTACGAGGCGGTGATCGCCAAGCTGGATGCGGTGGGCACCTGGGACCACGGCCCCACGCGCGAGGAGCTGGAGGCGTTCCACGGCGAGGAACTGGCCCACTTCGAGATGGTTAGGGAGGCCATCGAATACCTGGGCGGCGATCCCACCGTGGTCACCCCCTCGGCCGACGTGAGCGGCGTGACCGCCTCCGGCGTGCTGCTGGTGATCACCGATCCGCGCAGTTCCCTCGGCCACTCCCTGCAGGCGCTGCTGGTGGCGGAACTGGCGGACAACGACGCCTGGCACATGCTCATCCGCCTGGCCGAGGCCTTGGGCCAGAACGACCTGTCGCGGCGCTTCCACCAGGTGCTTCTCGACGAGGACCGTCACCTGCTATCGGTGCGCGCCTGGCTGATCACCGAGATGGAACAGGACCTCAAGGGCGGTGTGCGACCCCACTGAGACGGCGGGCGGAAGCCCTGCCAGCCGATGCCTGTGGGAGCGAGCTTCCGCTCGCGACTTTCCGCGTGAACAGCAGCGAAAGTGCGGCCCTCCCGGCATCCCGGCATCCCGGCATCCCGGCATCCCGGCCTTGGCAACTGGCAGCCCCGCCACCCATCGCCTAGCCTTCTTGGACGGCCCATGTGCCGGGCATGACCACGCACGGAACACGCGTCTATGCACGAGAACAGAGAAGACATCCTCGAGGAGAACATCATCCCCGGCGACGCCGCGGCCCTGCGCCGCCCGGCGCGCGTACCCGCCACGACGATGGAGAAGGCCCTGTTGCGCCGCTTTCTCGGCCTGGTGGGCGGGCCTGCCCTGACCATTCGCCTGTGGGACGGCACCGAGATCCACTCGGGCGAACCGCCCCGTGTGGTCGCGAGCATCGCCGATCGCACGGCCCTGTGGCGCCTCATGCTCAACCCGTCCCTTTGTTTCGGTGAGGAATACAGCACCGGCGGCATCGACACCGAAACCGAACTGACGGAGTTCATGCGCATCATCCTGCGCGCCCGCCCCCCGGCCCTGGACAGCCGCTTCCCCATGGCCCGCCTGCTGCGGCGCCAGCTCAACACCCTGAGCGGCTCGCGCGAGAACATCCATCATCACTACGACATCGGCAACGCCTTCTACGAGCTGTGGCTGGATCGGGAGATGGCCTACACCTGCGCCTACTACCCCGATGCCAGCGCCACGCTGGCGCAGGCCCAGTTCGCCAAGATGGAGCTGGTGTGCCGCAAGCTCAGGCTGCAGCCCAACGAGACCGTGGTCGAAGCCGGCTGCGGCTGGGGCGGGCTCGCGCGCCACATGGCGCGCCACTACGGCGTGAAGGTGAAGGCGTTCAACATCTCCCGCGAGCAGATCGCCTACGCCCGCGAGCGCGCCGCGCGCGAAGGGTTGGACAAGCAGATCGAATACGTCGAGGACGATTACCGCGCCATCCGCGGCCGCTTCGACGCCTTCGTGTCCGTAGGCATGCTCGAACACGTGGGCGTGGAAAACCTGCCCGTGCTGGGCGACGTCATCGATCGCTGCCTCGCGCCGCAGGGACGGGGACTCATCCACTCCATCGGCCAGAACCGCAGCGAGCCGCTGGGCGGGTGGATCGCGCGCCACATCTTCCCGGGCGCCTACCCGCCGACCCTGCGCGAGATGATGACCATCTTCGAGCCGCGCTTCTCCGTACTCGACGTGGAAAACCTGCGGCCCCATTACGCCCGCACCTGCGAACAATGGCTTGCGCGTTTCGACGAGAACATCGACCAGGTGCGCGACATGTTCGACGAGCGCTTCGTGCGCGCCTGGCGACTGTACCTCGCCGCCTCCCACGCCACCTTCGCCGTGGGTCACCTGCAGTTGTTCCAGGTGGTGTTCGCCCGGCCGCGCATGCTCGACTACCCATGGACCCGCGCCCACCTGTACGGAGATCAGCCGTGAGCACGGTGGCCGATGCGGTCATCGTCGGCGGCGGCCCGGCGGGCGCCACCTGCGCCCGCGCCTTAACCCGGGCCGGCATGGACGTGCTGCTGCTCGATCGCAAGCCGTTCCCGCGCGACAAGGTGTGCGCGGGCTGGATCACCCCGGCGGTCCTCGCGACCCTGGACATCGATCCGGGCGACTATGCCCGTGAGCGGGTGATACAACCGATCCGCGCTTTCCGCACCGGCATGATCGAAGGACCCGCCGTGGTGAACCGGTATAACGAAGTGGTGAGCTACGGCATCCGCCGCTTCGAATTCGACGACTACCTGCTGGGCCGCTGCGGCGCCCGCCTGGCATTGGGCGAAAACCTGGATACCCTGGAGCGGGTACCGAACGGCTGGCTGATCAACGGCCGCATACGCACGCCCCTGCTCATCGGCGCGGGCGGCCACTATTGCCCGGTGGCGCGCCACCTGGGCGCCGATCTGGGGCGTAACGAACATCCGGTGACTGCGCAGGAAGTGGAGTTCGCGCTCTCTCCTGAACAGCAGGCGCGCTGCGCCGTAGGCGAAGACACGCCGGAGCTCTATTTCACCCCCGACCTGAAAGGCTACGGCTGGTGCTTCCGCAAGGGGGATTGGCTCAACGTGGGGCTCGGCCGCGAGGCCGGCGGCAACCTGGGGCGGGATCTCTCGGAATTCGTCGCCTGGCTCAAGTCCGAGGGCCGCATCCCGCAGGACATCCCGACGCACTTCCATGGTCACGCCTATCTGCTGCACCGCCGGCCCAGCCCGCGCCCGCGCTACACCGAGCGCGCCCTGCTCATCGGCGATGCGGCCGGGCTGGCCTATGCCCAGTCGGGCGAAGGCATCCGCCCGGCGGTGGAATCGGCGCTGCTCGCCGCGGAAACCATCATCGAGGCCCAGGGCGATTACCGCCCCGTGCGCCTGCGCGACTACGAGGAACGGCTGCGCGCACGCCTGGGTCCCGGCCAACGGCTCGGCCTGCCCCTGCCCCGCAGCTGGCGCCGCGCCCTGGGCCAGTGGGTGCTGGGCAGCCCGGTGCTCACGCGGCGCCTGGTGCTGGACCGCTGGTTCCTCCACCGCCACGTGCCCGCACTGCGTCCCGCGTAACCCTGTTGGAACACCGGAACCCGGGTGCACCGCCGCCCGGATTCCGCCACGCCCGTGCGCCGGCTGCCTGCTTCCGCCGGCCTTCAAGGTGCAAACCGGTAACGGATCACTGGAATGTGCCCGGGGCTTCCCTTATCGTCTACCCAGTTCACTGTTAGGTTTGCCGTATGTTCGAACCGCCGGAAAGCATCACCACGCGCCTCGCCGAACTCCGCCTCGAGCACCGCGACCTGGACACAGCCATCGCCGCCCTCAGCCAGGATCCCCTGGCCGACCAGTTGCAGCTCCGCCGCCTGAAGAAGCGCAAGCTCCTCCTCAAGGACGCCATCACGCGCCTGGAGAGCCAACTGATCCCCGATCTCGACGCCTGACAGTCGGTCGTCGAAAGATCAAGCACGGAGGCCACGGAGAAGGATAACGGGGTGTTCCCTCACCCGACGTAGGTCACGTTGGCGCGCAGCGCCTACGTGACATCTTGCGGTTCAATTCGTGTCACGTAGCTTCGCAACGTGACCTACGCATCGGTACGTACTTCACGAGCCCTCGACGACGTAGGTCACGTTGGCGCGCAGCGCCTACGTGACATTCCGCGGTTCAATTCATGTCACGCAGCTTCGCAACGTGGCCTGCGGTCGGATGTTTTCCCTTGCAACCAACGCCTGCTGCCGGTGAGGCGGAACGCCAGCCCGCGCCAGGTGAAGGGGCGCACGGCGCGGGTTTCCGGGATGCGCGTGAGAAACCCCGCGGCCACGATGAGGCGCGCCACGGCGGAGATGAGGAACAGCCAGCACAGCACGCTCTCGGGCTGGAACAGGCCCTGCCCCGCCGCCACCGCATTGGGCAGATGATTGGCCAGCCACCCGCCCAGCAGCGCGCCGCTGAAGGTGCCGATACCCACGCTCACGTTGTGCGAGGCGAGATAGGCCACCCGTTCCTGCGCGGGCACCAGGTCGTAGAGGATGTTGGTGGCGCTCAGGGTGAAGCCGCCCCAGAACACGCCGCTCACCACCTGGGCACCCAGCAGATACCAGTAGTTGCCGCACAACAGCCACAGCGCCGGCATCACGGGCAGGGTGAACCCGGTCACTGCCAGCACCAACCGGTGACCGAAGGCATCGCCCACCCGTCCCCAGGCGCGCAGGGTGAGGAACTGCGCCAACACGGCCGCCGCGGTGTTGGCCATGAACTGTACGTAGGTGAATTCCAGATCCCGCAGCATGTACACCGTGAAGAAGGGCCCGGCGATGGCCACGGAGAACTGCATGAGCATGTAGAAGCCCGTGAAACGCAGCGCCGGCGTGCCCTTCCAGCGTCGCAGCCAGTCGCGCGCCGGCGTCTCGCGCCGGGACAGGGGCGGATCCACCATGCACGCCATGTGATAGGCCGAAATGATGCGCGCCACCGCCGCCACGGCGAAGATGGTGACGAAGCCTGCGATGGCGTAGAGCGAGTTCTCGAAGAATTGCAGCACGAATCCGCCGCCCACCAGGGCGATGAGACCGGTGATGGCCGCGAGCCGGCTGCGATGGGAGAAATAGCGGCCGCGGCGGCGTTCCGGCACCAGGTCGCCCATCAAACTGGTCCATTGCGGCGTGACCAGGTTGCCCGCGGCGTAGAACAGGATCAGGCTGCCCAGGATGATGAGCAGCGCCCAGTCCGGGTACAGGATGGGCAGCACAGTAAGCGGCAGCCATGAAAATACCTGCAGCGCCGCGCCCAGCATGATCACGCGCCGGCGGTTGCCCAGGTGGCGTCCGATGGTCACCGACAACAACTGGAAGAACGAGCCGATGAGCGGCGGCAGGGACGACAGCACCCCCACCTCGGCCACCGTGGCCTTGAAGTGCATGGCAAAGGCGGAGAAATAGCTCTCGCCGCCGCCCGTCATCACGGAGAAAGCTACGCCGTCGCGCACCGAGTGGCGCAGGGAACGATCGTAATGAGGATTGGGGGAATAGCGTCTTGCCATGCTGCCGTGTTGGTGTCGTTCTGCAGCGGGCACCCGCGCCCGCCGTGCGGCAGCAGAGTACGCATCCACGCCTGTCGCCTGTGCGCAGGCGATCACGCCGTGGGCGATGGACGGGAGAAATGGCCGGGAGTGTGATCCCTGACCCCGGGGCGTGTGAACGTGGTCGCGGGAAACGCGTCACCAGGATCAACCCTGGCGAGAGACTCAATATTCAGACGGGACAACTCCCTCACCCGGCGTAGGTCACGTTGGCGCGCAGCGCCTACGTGACATTCCACGGTTCAAACGTGTCACGTAGCTTCGCAACGTGACCTACGCACTGCAACACGGACGTTCTGGGAGCCCACACCGTGGGCGAATCTTCGGCCCCGCGATTCTGCCAAACCGAATTCGCCCACCATGTGGGCTCCTGCAAATGCCGGAGTTTTCCTGTAGGAGCCCACACCGTGGGCGAATCTTCGGCCCCGCGATTCCGCCAAACCGCATTCGCCCACCATGTGGGCTCCTACGTGTCAACGCAGCAGCACCATGTTTGCACGGGCGAAGCTGCGCAGGTGACGCATGCCCGCGTCGACGGCGTGCACGAGCGGGCTGGTGCGTTGCAGGCGTGCCAGAAGTTCCGCCAGCCTTGGCTGACGGTGCGCCACGCCCGCGGGGATCTGCGGCAGGAAGGCGGCGGCCACCGCGAGGCGCAGCACGAAGGAGAAGAAGAACACCCAGAGCAGCGCGCTCGGCAGGGTCACCTGCATGGGGCCCAGGCTGAAGTCCGCGGGCAGGGTGAGCGCGATCCATCCTCCCACCAGCGCACCGCAGAAGGTCGCGGCATTGGCAAGCACGTTGTGGTAGGCCATGTAGGTGACGCGCTTGTGCGAGGGCACCAGCTCATAGATGTAGTTGCCCGCACTCAGGGCGAAGCCCGACCACACCGCCCCGCCGTAGCCCTGCACCAACAGCACGTACACGTAATCGGTGGAAAACAGCCAGAGACCCGGCAGCAGCGGCACCAGGAAGGCGGTGACGCCGAGCACGAAGCGGCTGCCGTAGAGATCGCACAGCCGTCCCCAGGTCTGCATCATCAGCACCTGCATGAGCAGCGAGGCGGCCGAGGCGGTCATGAACTGCAGGTAGGTGAAGCCCAGGTCGCGCAGCATGTAGACCGTGAAGAACGGGCTGGCCACCGCCACCGCGCCCTGCATGGCGGCGAAGAACACGGAAAAACGCGCGAAACGGGAATGCCGCACGCGCGACCACCAGCCGGCTTCGGGCCGCGGCTCCAGCGCCGCCACCTTGCCCGGCGGGTCGTACATCTGCGCCATGTGCCAGACGGAGACCACGCGCCCCACCGTGGCGCACACGAAGATGACCGCGAAGCCCACGTAGGCGAGTCCCGCGCCGTCGAACAGGTGCAGCACCACGCCGGCGCCCACCAGGGCGAGGAAGGAAGTCAGGCTGGCGAGGCGCGTGCGGAAGGCGAAATACCGCCCGCGCTTGCGCGCCGGCACCAGATCGCCCATGAGACTGCTCCATTGCGGCGTGATGAGGTTGCCGGCGGCGTAATAGAAGACTGCGCAGGTCAGGAAGATGGCGCGGGCGTGTTCGGGAAACACCAACGGCAGCACGATGATGGGCAACCACATCGCCGCCTGCAGCCGTGCGCCCAGCAGGATGAGGGTGCGGCGGCTGCCCACGCGACGCCCGAGCCAGGCGGAGAACAACTGCGCCACCGAACCCACCAGGGGCGGCAGCGAGGCGAGCAGCGCGATCTGGCCGGTGCTGGCCTTGAGGTGGACGACGAAGGCGTTGAAGTAGTTTTCGCCGCTGCCGGTCTGCACCGACATGGCGACGCCGTCACGGACCGAGTGGCGGAGCGATCGATCGACCTGCGGGTCGCGGGCGTAGCGGCGAGCCATTACACAAGACCCATCGGGCGGAGTGGGTGGGGCGCGAATTCACTATAAATCCCGCCCCTGGCGTGTACCGGAAATAGTCGACACTTTTTTCGGATTTTTTAGGGGAGAACAACGGAGTTTTTTTGGCAACGGACAGAGCGAATTGTTGAGTGAAACGCGAAGCGTCTGGTGAGACGGAACGCGTTTTTCGTCCGGTGCGGTTCGAGTTGGCGTAGGTCACGTTGGCGCATAGCGACTACGTGACATGGGCGGGCTGAAGATGTCACGTAGCTTCGCAACGTGACCTCGGGCGAAGGCGGTGGCGTAGGTCACGTTGGCGCATAGCGGCTACGTGACATTGGGGCGGGCTGAAGATGTCACGTAGCTTCGCAACGTGACCCACGGGGAAGGCGGTGGCGTAGGTCACGTTGGCGCATAGCGGCTACGTGACATGGGCGGGCTGAAGATGTCACGTAGCTTCGCAACGTGACCTACGGGGAAGGCGGTGGCGTAGGTCACGTTGGCGCGTAGCGGCTACGTGACATTGGGGCGGGCTGAAGATGTCACGTAGCTTCGCAACGTGACCTCGGGCGAAGGCGGTGGCGTAGTTCACGTTGGTGCGTAGCGGCTACGTGAGATGGGCGGGCGGAAGTTGTCACGTGGCTTCGCAAGGTGACATACGACTCCCCACCGAAGGGATT
>JBFXES010000085.1:0-11624 GCA_050179875.1 Thiohalomonadaceae bacterium | reverse complement strand
GGAAGAACCCCAGCGGGCAGATCCAGCCGCAGAACGCCTTGTTGAGCAGCACGAACAACACCAGGAACGTGCCCAGGGTGATGAGCGTGGGCATCAGCGCAGCGAGCACGGACGTGCCCGCCGAGATGGCGGCGCCCAGACGATGGTCCATCTGGTGCTGCAACGGGATGAGCGCGCAGTAATCCGCCGTGCTGGCGTCGTAGGCGCAGGCCAGCGCGGGGAAGGCGCCCGACAACTTGTCGGCGGAATAGAAGCCCACGACCACCGAGCCATACACCAGGAACACGAAGGCGGCGAGCTGAACCAGCTTGCGAACGATGGAGATATTCATGTGGAGCGACCCTCCGTGGGCAGGCGGCGCCAGAGGACCACGCCGCCCGCAAAACCCACCATCAGCGCCAGCACACCGCCCAACGAGGATTGCCAGTGGGAGGGGCTGGGATGATATTCGGCGCTCAGCGTGGTCAGGCGCCGCACACCGCCATGCATGTACTCGGTGCTCACGATGAACTCGGCAGCGGCGTTGGCCTCACGACTGGGCGCGACGTGGGGGAAATCTTCGGGCAGGTGGAACGTCACCTCCCCTTCCACATCGGTCATGGCCTCGAGCAAGGTGCCGTGGGTGGTCACCAGGTGCACCGTTTGCCCCGCAAGCGGCTTGCCGTCGTAGCGAACGGTGAATACCGCCGGGGCGCTGGTCTGATAACGCCAATGCTCCCGCGGCAGGGGATTGGGGACGATCTCCAGCACCGCCTTGGGGGCCTCCAGCAACCGCCGCGGGCTCTGTCCGCTCGGCTTGCCGCGCATGTACACATAGCGCAGCGCCACTTCCTCCCTTTCGGCCGACGTGCGCCTCGCGACGAGCAGGTGGTAGTTGTCCATGCCCGATGGACGCACGGACACCTGGCCGTCGGGTTTGGCCGGCGCCAGCGGCCTTTGCTCGAGCGTCGGTGTCCAGAGACCGATGTCGGCGCCCGTGCCGTCGCGCAGCCAGGCGCCCGTGCGACGCTGACCGTGCCCATGTCCGTGGCCGCCCTCACCGGCCTCGTGCGCAGCCACCTCAGGTACCGAACGCCAGCTCATCGCGGCCTGTGCAGGAAACGCCGCGGCCAGCGCGAGCAGCACGCATCCCGAGCACACATGGCGCGACATGTCTTTTTTCTTCAGGCGGATCATGGCGCTCACCGGAAGTTGTAGCGGTAGGTGAGCAGGTAAGTCCTGGGCGAGGCCGCGGTGTAGTCCTTCTCGCCCGAGGTATCCTTCTTCACCTCCGCCGCATAGCGCTCGTCGAACACGTTGTCCACGTTCAGCGTGACCGCGTGCTGATCGCGCTCATACCCCACGGACAGATGGGTGATCCAGTCCCAGCCTTCGTATTTCTCTGTGTTGGCATTGTCCATCCAGTACTCGCCCCAGGTATTGCTGGTCACGCGCGCACGCCAGCCGGTGGGAGATTTCCAGGCGAGGAACAACCCGTACTGGTGTTCCGGAATGAAGGGCAGACGATTGCCGGAGCGATCCTCGTCGGTGGTCACCACCGTGCCCCCCACGAAACTGCGCACCGGCTCCACGAAACGGTCGAAGGTGTAGTCGGCATAGCTGTAGAAACCGCCCAGTTGCCAACCGGGCGCCACCTCGTAGCTGCCGGCGAATTCGAAGCCGCGCTTGTCGGTCTCGCCCGCGTTGACGTATTCCGATTCCCCGCCCTCGTTGGTGACCTGGATGATCTCGTCCTCGACGGGATTGACGTAGATGCTGGTATCGAACTCCCAGCGATCGGACCGGCCCTTGAGGCCGATCTCGTAGTTGCGCGAGGTGGCCGCATCCAGGTCGGGATTGCTGGATATTTCGCTGGTGGACGGGATCTGCCCCGCCTGGGCCACGGTGCCGAACAGGTACAGCCCATCGGCAAGGCGGTAGCTCACCGCCAGCTTGGGCGCAGGAAGATGGAAGGTCTTGGTCGTCTTCTGTTCGACGCCGCTTTCATCCTCGTATCTGTTCGCGCCATACACGAACCGGGCGAATTCCGTCTCCTTGATCTCCATGTCCAGGACGTCGTAACGCATGCCCAGGTCGACGATCCAGCGTTCACCCGGACGCCAGGACTCCTGCGCGTAAATGCCCGTGAGCAGCGTGCTGCTCGAACTCAGAGCGGCCAGTTCGCCCTTGCGATCGGACAGCGTGGCAACGATGCGGCCGCCGCCACCGAGTTGCAGATCCCGATACTTGTACTTGCGCGAATCCGGCACTTCCTCCTGGCGCACGGTCACACCGCCCACCAGGATGCCGCCTTCATGCCGCAGATGGGCTTCCAGGTCGGTGCCCACGTTGTATACCCAATCTTTCGTCTCGTTGATGAGGCCGGTAACCGGGTGGTAGTGGTACCAGGTGTTGTAATAAAAGCGCGGTTTGAATGAGACATCGCCCCGCTCCATCTCGTAGCGCGTATTGAAGAACCAGGTCTTGGAATAGCGCCCCGAGTGCTGCCAGATCTCCGAGGTCTCCTTCTGTTTCCCGCTGTCCTTGAATTCCTCGAACAAGGCCTCGTTCATGCCGCCCGCCAGCTGGATGTTCGACTCGGAATAGGCAATCTCGCTCTCCAGCGTGTCGCCCTGCGACAGCATCAGGCCGTGCTTGAGCGAGGTCTGGGTGGTGTCGAATTCGTTCCACAAACGCCAGTCGTTGTCGGTCTTGCGATGGGTGGCCGTCAGCGCGAGCGCCTGCTGCTCGCCCACCACGCCGTAACGCACGTGGTAGTTCTCGGTGCCGTAATTGCCTGCGCCAATACGGATCTGATTGGAGGTTTCGTCGAATACGGAGCGGGACAGGATCTGGATGGCGCCGCCGGCGCTGCCGGTAGCGAACAGGTTGCCCGGACCCTTGGCCACCTCGATGCGCTCGATGTCCTGGGTATCGACGAAATCGAGCTTGGTGAAACTGTCGGGATCGGTGAGCGGGACGCCGTCGCGCAACAGCATGATCTCGCGGATGCCGTAGCGCGCCTTGAGTCCCGCGCCGCGGATGATGAGGCGCGCGTCGAAGCCACCGTTCTTGCTGTCGATGAGCACGCCCGGAATGCCTTGCAGGGCTTCCTTGACGTTGAACATCTTCTTGTCTTCGAGCTCTTCCTTGCCGACGACGGCAATGGCCTGCGGCACCTCTGCCGTCGCGCGCTCCTCACGCGTTGCGGTTATGGAAATCGTGCCCAGGTCGGCCTCCTGCGCCATGACGCCCGATGTGACGCCCACCAGGCCGGACAACATCACCGCCTGGCCGACACGGCCCTTGTGTTTGCACCCCATGCTTGCCCCCGTCTTGTAGGACCGGCGTCATCGACGCCGGTGATTCATGCAGCCGGGCGGCGCGGCACGTGGAGCTTCCAGCAGTAAGTGATCAACCCTGACCGACCATGCGCCGAGCCGAATGAGCCCGGTCTCGGGGAACAGCCAAGGCAGGATCCATACCAGCCTTCATTACCTTGATTTCACGGGAAATGTGACCTGAAGCAAACGCGGCGATCGGGTGGTTTGACGCAGGTGGGTGTGTGAAAACACACACCCGCAGCGCGGCAGTGACCGATGAGGAAGAGGTCGTGAGCGTCGAAGCTCACCGGGACGCTCACGCGGGCGATATGCACCCGCGCGATGCCGGAAGGCTGGTCTCCTGCTGCGGGTGCACAAAACAGAACGGCCCGCTGTTGCGGGCCGTCAGAGGGAGATGGGGTGGACGATGGGAATCGAACCCACGACAACAGGAGCCACAATCCTGTGCTCTACCAATTGAGCTACGTCCACCATTGAAAGGGGCCAAGGCGCCGTGATTTGGCGCGCCCGGCAGGACTCGAACCTGCTACCCTCGGCTTAGAAGGCCGATGCTCTATCCGGATGAGCTACGGGCGCGGATAGGCCGAGTCCAGACATGTTATCAAAGCGCTTAGCCTGATGACGAATTGGTCGGGGTAGAGGGATTCGAACCCCCGACATCCTGCTCCCAAAGCAGGCGCGCTACCAGACTGCGCTATACCCCGGCGAAACGGTGACACCGACGGCGCGAAGTCGGCGAATGATACGCACGTGCCGCATCATCGTCAACGTCGGATGTGCCGAGTATACGTCTGTTCGCGCGCGAGAATCCCGTTCTGCCTGCGTTCACGTGTTGGGCCGCCGTAACTCTGCGATACCTTGCGGCAGAACCGGCCCGTCCCGGGGCTCGTGGGCACAGTCCACGAGGCGCGCTTGTCCGCGACAACGGACTGGCACTGGCACGGCATCTCGAAGGCGCACGGCAAGGTTGGCGAAACCCCGGGCGCGTGTGAAAATACGCGCCTTTTCCCGGACATACCCACCCATGACCGCGCAGCTTATCGACGGCAAGGCCACCGCCGCCCATCTCCGCCAGCAGATCAAGACCCGTGTTGACGCGCGCCTGGCCGCCGGACTCCCGGCTCCGGGGCTCGCCGTCATCCTGGTGGGCAACGACCCGGCCTCGGAGGTCTATGTGGCGCACAAGCGCAAGGACTGCGCCGAAGTCGGCATCCGCTCCATCAATCACGACCTGCCTGCGGAGACCCGTCAGGAGGACCTGCTGGTCCTCATCGATAGGCTCAATGCCGACGCAAGCGTGCACGGCATCCTCGTGCAACTGCCGTTGCCGGCCCATATCGACACCACCGCGGTCATCGAGCGCATCGCGCCGGAGAAGGACGTGGACGGCTTCCACCCCTACAACATCGGCCGCCTGGCGCAGCGTATCCCGCAACTGCGGCCCTGTACCCCCTATGGCGTCATGACCCTGCTGGAGCACGCGGGCATCGCCATCAAGGGCATGGACGCGGTGGTGGTGGGCGCTTCCAACATCGTCGGCCGCCCCATGGCGCTGGAGCTGTTGCTCGCCGGCTGCACGGTCACCGTCACCCATCGTTTCACCCGCGACCTGCGCGCCCATGTGGAGCGCGCCGACCTGGTGGTGGTCGCCGTGGGCAAACCGGGCCTGGTCAAGGGCGAATGGATCAAACCCGGCGCCATAGTGGTGGACGTGGGCATCAACCGCCTGGCCGACGGCCGCCTGGTGGGCGACGTGGAATTCGAAACCGCAAAGGAGCGCGCCGCCTGGATCACCCCCGTCCCCGGCGGCGTCGGCCCCATGACCCGCGCCATGCTGCTCAAGAACACCCTCGACGCCGCCGAACGCCTGCGCGCCTGAGTTCATAGCGGGAAGAAGAGAAAAGCATTACCCACGGGGAACACGGGGAACACGGGGGCTTTGTTCGTCGCCTTTGACCTGTGGGAGCGGCCTCAGGCCGCGATTGGCGTCGAATGCATCACCATCGCGGTCTGAGCACCCTTCGGGCATAAAGCCACTCCTACAGAAAGTGACTTCCCCGTGTCCCCCGTGGTTAATGCTTTTTCTCCTGAGGCCGCTACGTTCGCTTAGCGCAGGCTTGCTTCAGCGCCGTTGTTCCTCGGCGCGGGTGGCGCAGCGGATGCACCATTCGGCGGCCGGGTCCACTTGCAGGCGCGCGGGGGCGATGGGCTGGCCGCAGGCGGCGCATTCGCCGTATTCCCCTTCGTCCAGGCGCTGCAGCGCCGCCTCCACGCGCGCCAGCTCGCGTTTGCGCCGGCGCATGGATTCCGCGCCCATGGCCTGGTTGTGCAGGTCGTCCAGGCGCGTGAGGCGCCCCGCCCGCGTGGGATCCACGTCGGCGGCGGCTTCCGCATCCACCACTGCCAGTTGCGCCGATAACGCCTCGCGCAATGCAAGCAGTCTTGCCTTCAGCTCTTCGGAATAAGTGCGTCGGTCCATGATGTTCCTCGCCCATCCTGGCGGGAGCCGTGCCGTTCCTGCAGGGTACGCGGTGAACGGAGGTTATTCCGGAAGGATTGCTCTGGCCTCTGAACGCCCCGATATCGCGCTCCCTGCGCAGCGGGCGACACCTAAAACGTAGCAAAAAAGTCGCAGGGTGATGGACGGACCGGTCGCAGACGCTTGAGCGCGCCGCGTCGGCCGGCGTGCGATGGAGTCAATACGCGCCGTCCAGGCGCTTGATGAGCCAGTCGTTGAGCGACTCGAGGCAGGCGCGGACCTCGGGTCCGCCCTCGGCGTGCAGTGAGGTGATTCTTTCGCACAACTCGCGCAACACGGCGCAGTAGTGCTGTGCACGCGCCCGCTCCACCGCGAGATCGGCCGTGCGCTTCTTGAGGCGCGCTGCGAGATCCTCGGTGTCGGGCATCACGGTGTCCCGCACCCGGCGCGCAAAGGCGGTCTCCTGCAGGAAGCCGATGCGTTCGAGCATGGAGTCGTCCTGCAGGCCCAGGGCGGGATAGCGACGGCGCAGTTCGTCCGCGTCCACGCAACCCTCGAAGGTGCGCAGATCCCCTTGCTGGATCAAGCGCTGCAGTTCGCGCCGGCCGATCCCCAACAGTTGCGCCGCCCTGGCAAGGCCGATGAGTTTACCCATGGCGTTTCCCCCGGCTTCGATTAAAGCCGTGTGCGAGGGGAAAGAAAAGCCCCCGAATGCGGGGTTATTCGCGCCGCCAGGTGGTGCCGCCCGGGCCGTCTTCGAGCACGATGCCCTGCGCCTTCAGGCTGTCGCGGATGCGATCGGCCTCCGCCCAGTCCTTCGCCTTGCGGGCAGCGAGGCGGGCCGCAATGGCTGTCTCGATGTCCGCATCCGACAGGCCACCCTCCGCCGCCGGCGCGCCCCGCAGGAAGGCCATGGGATCCCGTTCCAGCAGGCCCAGCAGACCGGCGAGGCGCTTCAGGAGCGCGCCGTGGCGTGCGGCCGCAGGCGCATCGGTGTTGCGCAGGCGGTTCACTTCCCGCGCCAGTTCGAACAGCACGGCGATGGCCTCGGGGGTGCCGAAGTCGTCGTCCATGGCCGCGTAGAAGCGGCGCTCGAACTCCGTATCTGCGACGGGTTCCGCCGCATCCAGCCCTCGCAGCGCCGTGTAGAGCGTGGTCAGCGCACCCTTGGCCTGATCCAGGTGCTGGTCAGAGTAATTGAGCGGGCTGCGGTAATGGCTGGTGAGGATGAAATAGCGCACCACCTCGGGGTCGTATTTGGCCAGCACCTCTCGGATGGTGAAGAAGTTGCCCAGGGACTTGGACATCTTCTCGTTGTCCACGCGCACGAAGCCGTTGTGCATCCAGTAATTCACGAAGGTGCAGCCGCAGGCGGCCTCGCTCTGGGCGATCTCGTTTTCGTGATGCGGAAACTGCAGGTCCAGCCCGCCGCCATGGATGTCGAAGTGTTCGCCCAGGCAGCGCGTGGACATGGCGGAGCATTCGATATGCCAGCCGGGCCGGCCGCGGCCCCAGGGCGAATCCCAGGCGGGCTCGCCGGGCTTGGCGGCCTTCCACAGCACGAAATCCAGGGGATCGTCCTTGGCCTCGCCCACGGCCACGCGCTCGCCGGCGCGCAGGTCTTCCGGGTTCTTGCCCGACAGCTTGCCGTAGCCCTCGAAGCGGCTCACGTCGTAATACACGTCGCCGTTGGCGGCGTGATAGGCGTAGCCCTTTTCGATCAGGGTGCGCACCATGGCGATGATGTCGTCCATGTGCAGTGTCGCGCGCGGCTCCGCGTCGGGGCGCTGCACGCCCAGCGCATCGGCGTCCTCGTTCATGTAGCCGATGAAGCGCTCGGTCAGGGTCTGGATGGTCTCGCCCTGCTCGTTGGCGCGCTTGATGATCTTGTCGTCGATGTCGGTGATGTTGCGCACGTAGGTGACGTGCTCGTTCCCGAACACGTGGCGCAGATAGCGGTTGACCACGTCGAACACCACCAGCACACGCGCATGGCCGATGTGGCAATAGTCGTACACCGTCATGCCGCACACGTACATGCGCACCCGCCGCGCATCGATGGGAACGAAGTCCTCCTTGCGCTTGGTCAGGTCGTTGTGGATCTGAAGCTTGTGCTGGTATGCCATAGGTTTCCTGGAAAAAAAGCTCTAACCACGGGGAACACGGGGGACACGGGGAAGTAAAGAGGAGTTTGGGAACGCTACGGCTTGTCCCGTTCTTGCCCCGTGTTCCCCGTGTCCCCCGTGGTTCATGCTTTTGTAGCACAGGCCTCGAGGCGGCGGCGGGCGCGCTCGGGGCCGATGAGCGGCAGCAGGCGCGCCATTTCGGGGCCGCCCATGTCGCCGGTGAGGGCGGCGCGCAGCGGCATGAACAGGGCCTTGCCCTTGGCGCCGGTGGCGGTCTTCACCGCCTCGGCGAAGGCCTTGAAATCGGCGCCGTGGGCGTCGAGCGCGGCCACGGCGGCCTTGAAAAACGATGTGCCCGCCGCGGCCACCGCCTCGCGGGCGTCGTCGTTGAGGATGAGCGGTTCACCGAAGACGGCGTTCGCCCAATGCAGCGCCTGGGCCGGAAAACTGACATTGGGGCGCACGGCCTCGGTGAAGGCCTCCGCGTGCTCCTCGGGCACGCGCGCGTGCACCTCCGGCCCCATCCAGGTCCACAGCTCGGCCGTGCTCGCAGCGGCGATGGCCAGATGCTGCCAGTGCAACAGTTGATGCGCGTCGTAGCGGGCCGGCGCGCGGCCGAGGCGCGCCAGGTCGAAGGCGGCGGCGAGTTCATCGATGGAGAGCAGCGCGTCGCTCTCGTAGCTGTGGCCGAGGCGCGCCAGGTAATTGGCCACGGCAGCGGGCAAATAGCCTTCGGCGCGCAACTCGCGCAGGCTGCGGCTGCCGTTGCGTTTGGACAGCGGTGCGCCGTCGTGACCCACGATGAGATTCAGATGGCCGTAGGCAGGCACCGGCAGTCCCAGGGCCTGCAAAATGAGCATCTGGCGCGGGGTGTTGGTGAGGTGGTCCTCACCGCGCAGCACGTGGGTGATGCCCATGAGCGCATCGTCCACGGCGTTACAGAAGAAGAAGGCCGGCGAGCCGTCGGCACGGCGGATGATGAAATCACCCATGTCGCTGCTGCGGAACAGCTTGTCGCCCTGGACCAGGTCGGTGAAGGTGATCACCGCATCGTCAGCCACCCGGAAGCGCAGCGTGGGCTTCAGCCCGCGCGCAAGCCGCTCCTCCACCTCCGCCGGCGACAGACGCGCGCACTTGCCGCTGTAGCGCGGCGCCTTGCCGGCGGCGCGCTGGGCGGCGCGGGACAGTTCCAGCTCCTCGGTGGTGCAGAAGCAGGGATAGGCCAGGCCCGACTGCTCCAGCTCGCGGTAATACCGGGCATAAATCGCGCCCCGCTCCGACTGGAAGTACGGCCCCTGATCACCGCCTGCCGCCGGACCCTCGTCCCAGCGCAGGCCCAGCCACCACAGGTCTTCCTGCAGGGCCTCGGTGAACTCGGCACGCGAACGCTCCCGATCGGTGTCCTCGATGCGCAGCACGAAGCGGCCTTGCCGGCCGCGCGCGAGCAAGGCGCTGAACAGCGCCGTGCGGGCATTGCCGAGGTGCAGGAAGCCGGTGGGACTGGGGGCGAAGCGGGTCTTGAGCATAAGGGGCAAATGGTAGCGGAATCATGGGAGCGGCACCAAACCCGCGGGCGGCCTGGCGCACGCGTGCGCCGTTTCTCCCAATTACGCCTGCACCGTGGCCGGTTCGGCGCCATGCCGGTATCATGGCCGCTTTGCCCGGAAAGGAAACCCCACATGAAACGCACCCTGTTTGCCCTGCTCCTTGGTGCCCTGGCGTTCGGCAGCGCCATGGCGGCCGACAATCCGCGCGTGCGCCTGGAGACCAGCCTCGGGGATATCGTCGTGGAACTCTATCCCGACAAGGCGCCCCAGACGGTGGAGAACTTCCTCCAGTACGTGAAGGACGGCCACTACGACGGCACCATTTTTCATCGCGTCATCGAGGGCTTCGTGATCCAGGGCGGCGGCTTCACGCCCGACATGGTCCAGAAGCCCACCCGCGGCCCCGTCATGAACGAGGCCGACAACGGCCTGCGCAACACCGTAGGCACCATCGCCATGGCGCGCACCAACGACCCGCACTCCGCGACCGCCCAGTTCTACATCAACGTGGCCAACAATTCGGCCCTCGATTTCCGCGAGAAGACACCGCGCGCCTGGGGCTATGCCGTGTTCGGCCGCGTGGTGAAGGGCATGGACACCGTCGGCAAGATCAAGTCCGTCCCGACCACCTCCGTCGGCCCCTATCGCGACGTCCCGCGTGAGCCCGTCGTCATCCGCAAGGCCACCCAGCTATCCACTGTCGAGAACCAAGGAGACAAGCCATGATCCGCATCAACACCAATTACGGCGCCATCGAGCTCGAACTCGATGCCGAGAAGGCGCCGGTGACGGTGGAGAACTTCCTGACCTACGCGCGCGAAGGCTTCTACAACGGCACCCTGTTCCATCGCGTCATCGACGGCTTCATGATTCAGGGCGGCGGCATGCTGCCGGGCATGATCGACAAGCGCGGCGAACATGCGCCCATCAAGAACGAGGCGGACAACGGCCTGAAGAACGACCGCGGCACCATCGCCATGGCGCGCACCATGGACCCGCACTCCGCCACCAGCCAGTTCTTCATCAACGTCAACGACAACAGCTTCCTGAACTTCCGCGCCCCCACCCGCGACGGCTGGGGTTATTGCGTGTTCGGCAAGGTGACCAAGGGCATGGACGTGGTGGACAAGATCAAGGGCGTGCCCACTACCACCCGCGGCTATCACCAGGACGTGCCGGTGGAAGACGTGGTCATCGAGAGCGTCGAGATCGTCTGAGGCCGTCATGGGCAATGCGTTGAACGCCGGCTCCCGCCGGCGTCAACGCATACCCGCGCTCCGACAATGCTCCTGTTCATTGCCGATCTTCACTTGAGCACCGCCCGTCCCGAGGTGGGCGAGCTGTTCCTGCGTTTCCTGCGGGAGCGCGCGCCCGGCAGCGAGGGCTTGTACATCCTCGGCGACCTGTTCGAGGCCTGGTTGGGTGACGACCTGGTGCTGCCGGATTACGCGCCCATCCTGTCGGCGCTGAAAACCCTGACCGCCGCGGGCACGCCCGTTTTCGTGCAGCACGGCAATCGGGACTTCCTGCTGGGCGAGGGTTTCGCCGCAGCGAGCGGATGCACGCTGTTGCCTGAGGCCCACGTGATGGACCTGTACGGCCGGCGCACCCTGCTGTTGCACGGCGACACCCTCTGCACGGACGATCACGAATACCAGGCCATGCGCGTGCAACTGCGCCGGCCCGAGTTCATCACCGCCTTCCTGGCCAAGCCCGCGGCCGAGCGCATCGCCTTCGCCAGGTCGCTACGCGAGCGCAGCCAGGCCGAGACCAGCCGCAAGTCCGAGTACATCATGGACGTGAACGCCGCGGCGGTGGCCGACGCCGCACGGCAGCATCAGGCCGTTCGCATCATCCACGGCCATACCCACCGCGCGGGCGTACACACGCACGCCGTGAACTCCCACGAGGTGGAGCGTGTGGTGCTGGGTGACTGGGGCGCACAAGGGAGCGTGGCCGTGTGCGACGCGGCCGGGTGCAGGCTGGAAGCCGTGTAGGAGCCGACACTGTCGGCGAATGCCACGCTTTTTCGCCCACCGTGTGGGCTCCTACTTCAGGTTGGAAATGTTGAATCGGCGGTAATCGGGCGGGAGCGTGAACAGCGTCGATGCCGTTTCGACGTCTGCACGAAAATCCTTCAGCGACCAGC
>JBFXES010000084.1:0-11768 GCA_050179875.1 Thiohalomonadaceae bacterium | reverse complement strand
ATCTCCCCCACCTTTTCACACCCCCGTGGTCCCCGTGTCCCCCGTGTTAACGCTTTTCTCTTCAAAACACAGCCCGGACGAGGTCGTCCAGGGTGCCGGTCATGTCGGGTTCGTCGGTGAGGGCGCGGGCGATGGCGGCGGTGCAGGCGGTGGCGGGGGCGGTACCGGCGGCGATGAGGTGGGCGGCGTGCACCAGCAGGCGCGTGCTCGCGCCTTCGTCCAGGCCGACGCCCTTGAGGTTGCGGGTGAGTTCGCCCAGCTTCACCAGCTTGCGTGCCGTGTCCAGGTCCACGCCTGACTCGGCGGCGACGATCTCCGCCTCCACCTCGGGCTGCGGGTAATCGAATTCCAGCGCCACGAAGCGCTGGCGCGTGCTCGGCTTGATCTCCTTGAGCACGCTCTGGTAGCCCGGGTTGTAGGAGATCACCAGCATGAACTCATCGGGCGCGAGCACCAGTTCGCCGCGCTTGTCCACGGCCAGCATGCGGCGGGCATCGGCCAGCGGGTGGATGACCACCGTGGTGTCCTTGCGCGCCTCCACGATCTCGTCCAGGTAGCAGATGGCGCCGGAGCGCACCGCCGCGGTGAGCGGGCCGTCCATCCACACGGTCTGATCGTTGACGATGAGATAGCGGCCCACCAGATCGGCGGTGGTGAGATCGTCGTGACAGGCCACCGTGGCCAACGGCCGCCCGAAGCGCCAGGCCATGTACTCCACGAAGCGCGTCTTGCCGCAGCCAGTGGGGCCCTTCAGCAGCACCGGCAGCCGCCGCCGATACGCCGCCTCGAACAAGGCCACCTCGTCCCCCACCGGCCGGTAATAGGGCTCCCGGCCGACGGTCTCCAACTGCGGGCTGAGCATTTCCGTGCCATCCATGCCTATAAAGCTAATCCATGGAAAAGGAAATTAACCACGGGGGACACGGGGAACACGGGGGTTTTGGAACATGGCGTGAAGCGCCTCGCCATCGGGGCGCTATCGCGGGCTTAGCCCGCTCCTACACGCTTCCGAAACACAGTGCTGCGGAAGGAACACAGATCCGAATTCCCCGTGTTCCCCGTGTCCCCCGTGGTTGAATCTTTTCTCCTCACTCCCGGCTGCAGGAACCGCCCTCGATGCACTCGTCGGTGGCCTCGTACATGCCTTCTTCCATGCGTGCGAGGCGTTCGGCAGCTTCGCGTTCGAGCTGGGCCTGGCGTTCGCGCCATTTGGCGAGGCGGGCCTGGGCCTCTTCCTCGTTGAGGCCGATGCTCTGCTCGCCGAACAGCACCTGCTTGAGGAAGCGGAAGGCGAACAGCATCAGTTCCACGTCGTCGCCCAGGATCATGGCCTTTTCCTCTTCCGACAGCTTGAACAGCTTGCCGAAGCCCTCGCTGGAGACGAAGGCGCGGAAGGTGTCGATGTCGTAGCAGGCCATGAAGAACAACTGGCGGCTCTTGAGCGACGGCTTGCCGATGCTCGGGCCTGAGGATTTCTTTTTCAGGATCAGCTGGCGCCAGCCACGGGCCAGCTCGTCGTATTCGACGACGCCCTGCTCCTGACGGTATTCGTCAATGGTCAGGGTGCGCTCGACCTCGTGGCCCTTGCAGTGCGGCTCCTTCACCAGGGCGAAGGAATCGCGGTCCACGTATTCGTCCTGCTTGCGCATGGAGAGCAGTGCCACGGGGTAATACCGGCAGGCCGTGGGCCTGTCCTCATAGACGCTGCAACCTTCCGGCCGCATGAAGCGGCAGGCGGTGCCGTTATCTACCGGCCGGAATTTCACACCGGCGATGCCGTCCTTTTCGAGTTCGTAGGGGACGGTGTACTCCTTCAGGAACTCCGCGGCACTGATGCCCAGGCGCTTCTTGAGCCGCAACACGTCGTAGGGCGTGAGCGAGATGTCGATGTTCGAACAACAGGCGTTCCAGCAGCCGATCCCCTTGTGGCAGGAAAACTGGATCTTGTGCGAGCCCTCCACCATCTGCGGTACGACGGGGCTGCCGGGAATGGTGATTTCGGGGTTGGACATGAACGGGAACCTTTCGTGAAAACGGCTGGGACCAATGATCGCACTTACCGGCGATTGCTACCACTCACGAGTGCATAAAGCGGAGAAAATTGCGAGTAGCCGGTATTACTCCCCAGGTAGTGCAAGGGCTTGCGGCTCCTTTCCGCCGAGCGACGGGGGCACGCCGTGCAACCCGGCTTCGGCTGTCATGCGGGCGCTGCCCTGAAGATGTCACGTAGCTTCGCAACGTGACCTACGGGACGGGCGACGCTTCGCTTGCTGCGTTCATTCGAAAAAAAGGCCGGGATCTTTCGATCCCGGCCTCGGTCTCAGCCCGCGAGACGCTTAGTGCGCTGCGGCCTTGAACAGCTTGGACTTGTCGACCAGATCCACGTGCTTGCGCTTGAAGCAGGTCCACTTCTTGGTCTGCTTGTCGTAGATCGAGTTGACGAAGCACTTCCAGTTCTCTTCATCCACGAAGTTCTTGTCCATGCGGTAGTAGAAGCCGGGGTAACGGCTCTCCTCACGGAACTGGATGTGCTTCATGTGAGCTTCCGCGGTCAGGATGCGGTGGTAGTTCTCCCACGCGCGGAGCAGCTCGTGAAGGTCCTTGGCGCGCATCTTCTGCGCGTCTTCCTTCAGCATTTCGAGCTTCTCTTCCGCAACCTTCAGCATGTGCTCGTTGGTCTTGTAGTAGGTCGCCACGCCGGCCACGTACTCGTCCATGATCTTCTGCAGGCGGAACTGCAGCATCTTGGGCGTGATGTAGTTCGGGTTGACGTCGATGGCCGTGGTGTAGTCCTTGTGCTCAAGGAAGTTGCGCACCGGCTTGTAGATCTCCTCGGCCAGGGCGTTCACGTCGGCGTCGAGTTCCGGCGTGAAGTTCTGGTTGTCGATCACGTACTGCAGCATGGCCTTGGCGGCGATGCGGCCTTCCGCGTGCGAACCGGAGGAGAACTTGTGGCCGGAGGCGCCCACGCCGTCACCGGCGGTGAACAGGCCCTTCACGGTGGTCATGGAGCGGTAGCCCCAGTTCCAGCCGCGCGGCAGGTGCGCCGGCACGTCGGGGTATTCCTCGTCGTTGGCGGTCGGCGCGCCCAGGTCGGTGGGACCGGACACCCAGATGCCGCAGCAGCCGGAGTGCGAACCCAGCAGGTACGGCTCGGTGGGCATGAGCTCGGAGTTCTTCTTCTCGGGCTCGATGTTCTCGCCGACCCAGATACCGCACTGGCCCACGCACATGTCGAGGAAGTCTTCCCAGGCCTCGGCTTCGAGGTGCTTCACTTCCTTCGGCGTCAGGGTTTCCTTCAGCTTGGCGAGGGCGGTGACGGTGTCCATGTAGATGGGACCGCGGCCTTCCTGCATCTCCTTCAGCATGAGGTGGTTACGCAGGCAGGAGGCGGGCACGGCGGCCTGGCCGTACGGCGGATAATCGTCCAGCAGGGCCTTGTTCTTGACCATGTAGACTTCGCCGAGGGCGTTGACGGCCTGGGACTTGAACAGCAGGAACCAGGCGCCTACCGGGCCGTAACCGTCCTTGAAGCGGGCGGGCACGAAGCGGTTTTCCATCATGGTCAGCTCGGCGCCGGCCTCGGCGGCCATGGCGTAGGTGGAACCGGCGTTCCACACCGGGTACCAGGCGCGGCCGGTGCCTTCACCCACGGAGCGCGGACGGAAGATGTTCACGCAACCGCCGGCGGCCAGCAGGATGGCCTTGGCCTTGTAGACGTAGATCTTGTTCTCGCGCACGGAGAAGCCGACCGCGCCGGCGATGCGGGACGGGTCGTTCTTGTCGTTCACGAGCTTCACGATGAACACGCGTTCCTGGATGCGATCCAGGCCCAGGGCCTTCTTGGCGGCCTCGGCCACGATCCACTTGTAGGATTCGCCGTTGATCATGATCTGCCACTTGCCGGAACGCACGGGCTTGCCGCCGTCCTTCAGGGCAGGGAGACCTTCGCGGATGGACTCGGCGCCGTCATGACGCACGCCCTCGGCGTCGGTCTTCCAGATGGGCAGGCCCCACTCCTCGAACAGGTGCACGGAGTCGTCCACGTGACGGCCCAGGTCGTAGGCCAGGTCGTCGCGGGTGATGCCCATGAGGTCGTTGGAGACCATGCGGGCGTAGTCGGCGGGATCCTGCTCGGTGCCGATGTAGGTGTTGATGGCGGACAGACCCTGGGCCACGGCGCCGGAACGGTCCATGGCGGCCTTGTCGACCAGCTTGATCTTCACGTCCTTGCCGGTCTCGGCCTTGACGGCTTCCACCCAGCGCATCATTTCGTAGGCGGCGCCGCAGCAGGCCATGCCGCCGCCGATCAGCAGAACGTCGAGTTCTTCCTGTACAACCTCGGGTGCTTCAAACGTACCAGCCATGATCTTCGTTCCTCGATTCGTTGATTACTTGCGGATCAGCTCGGACGGATTGCCGGCGCGGAAACCCTTCATCACGCCGCCATCCTGCGTGCCAGTGAAATAACCGGGCTTGGCGAGGTCAGCGAGCTTGGGCATGGGCTTGTTGCCGTACGGATCGATGGAGCCTTCGGGCGTGGTACGGATGGGGAACTTGAAGCGCTTCATGGTGCCGTTGCGGAACTTGATGGTCCACATGATGGAGTCGGAACCACGCAGCGGCTGCACCTGACCGCCGAGGGGAACGATGTCGGCGTAGTGGCGCGCCTCGATGGCGCCCTGCGGGCAGATCTTCACGCAGGAGTAGCATTCCCAGCACTGCTCGGGCTCCTGGTTGAACGCCTTCATGGCGTGACCGGTTTCGGAGCCGTCCTTGTCGAGCTTCATCAGATCGTGCGGGCAAATGTACATGCAGGCGGTCTTGTCCTGCCCCTTGCAACCATCGCACTTCTCGGTACGAACATAAGTTGGCATTTCTATTTCACTCCTTCGTTGAAGTAGTCACAGACACACACATCCCCGTCCCGCACGGAAGACGGTGAAAACCCTCATTTGGCCGAATGACCGGTCAGCTTGACCTCCACCTTCTCGGTCAGCCCCCCGTAATACTCGCGCAGGATGGCCAGCACCTCGGGGCGGGAGAATTCGGCCGGCACTTCGGCATCCTCCGAAAGCATCTTGCGCAGCTTGGTGCCCGACAGCAGCAGGCGGTCGCTGTCGCCGTGCGGGCAGGTGCGGGCGGAGGCCATGCCGCCGCACTTGTAACACCAGAAGGTCCAGTCGATTTTCAGCGGCTGGGTCTCCAGGGATCCCTTCGGGATTTCGTCGAAGATGTGGTGTGCGTCGAACGGGCCGTAGTAGCTGCCGACACCGGCGTGGTCGCGGCCGACGATGAGATGGGAACAGCCGTAGTTCTGACGGAACAGGGCGTGCAGCAGGGCTTCGCGCGGACCGGCGTAGCGCATGTCGAGCGGATAGCCGGCCTGCACGATGGTGTTCTTCACGAAATAGTTTTCGACCAGGGTGCCGATGGCGCGGGCGCGCACGTCGGCGGGAATGTCGCCCGGCTTGAGGTTGCCGAGCAGCGAGTGGATCAGCACGCCATCGCAGGTCTCGATGGCGACCTTGGCCAGATATTCGTGGGAGCGGTGCATGGGGTTGCGGGTCTGGAACGCCGCCACCTTGCTCCAGCCCATGGATTCGAACAGGGCGCGGGTCTGCCTGGGCGTGAGGAACAGATCGCCGTACTTGCTGGGGAACTCGCCCTGGGACAGTACCTTGACGGGGCCGGCCAGGTTCACCTCGCCCTGCTCCATCACCATCTTCACGCCCGGGTGTTCCATGTCGGTGGTCTTGAACACCGTGGCGCACTCGTGGGCCTTGTCGATGGTGTACTTCTCGGTCACCTGCATGGTGGCGAGGATCTCGCCGTTTTCGCCGTCCACCAGCGCGATGTCGGCGCCGGTCTTGAGACCGTCCGCGGTCGCCTTGTCCGTGGAGAGGGTGATGGGGATGGGCCAGAACAGGCCGTTGGCCATCTTCATGCCGTCGCATACGCCCTGCCAGTCGGCGTGGGTCATGAAGCCGTCGAGCGGCGTGAAGCCGCCGATGCCCAGCATGATGATGTCGCCCTTCTCGCGGGAACTCACCCGCACCTGCGGCAGTGTCTTCGCTCGCGCGAGTTCCGCTTTCAAAGCATCGCCTTCGAGCAGCAGGGGCTTGAGACTGCCGCCGCCGTGCGGATTGACCAGAGCCATATCGAATCCTCTCCCTCGAGTCAGAATCGTGTTGAAGGTAGCGTCTACCGTTGGTTATGGAAGGCTAGCACCTAGTGAAAAATGACCGTAACGCACATTTCTTTATGCCCGGATAAGCAGCGCCGATTTAAGCAAGTGCTAATTGATCTCGATCAGTAAACGCGGCCCTGCCCGGCGGCGCCGAACGCGCGCGGAAGGCGCATTTTTCAGGGATAACAACGACTAGTGACACCCGGAACAGATGTCGGGAGAGGCGTAAGACTTGTCCGTAGTTTGTTAGGAAGAGGGATCCCTCCCAAAGGTGATAGGGCAGAAATGCGAAACCCGTCTACTCTTAAACTCTTTCTAATATGCGCTGTCGCTCAAGGAACTCACGCATTCATTCGGCGAACCAATGGGCGGTGGCGATGCCATGGCCGAGATCGGCTTCGATGAGCCGACGCCTCACCTCAAGCAATCGTCCTATGAGCGCGGGCTCGGCGCGTGCGTAGGCGTCCGCATCGGGCACGCGGTTGACCACTACACCGAGCAGCTCGGTAATGGCGTTGCCGATGGAGTTCTGGCTGATGGTGACGATGAGCTTGCCCTCATCGTTGCGATAGATGATCTGCTTGAACGCCGGCTGCCAGCGAATGGCGTTGGCATAGCGCGCATCCGTGATGCAGCGGTCGCGCACCTTCTTGGCCGTGGCGAGGAAATCGCCGTTGCAGAGCAGCACGCTTTCCACCTGTGCCGGAAAGTACAGGTCATCCAGCATGTCCGCATTGCGCGTGGAGACCTGTGAAAAGAAGGTGCGGTAGAAATCGAGGAATCCTTTCAGAACGAGATCGTACTCATTCCAGAAGGCGATGCCCTTGAGCGCCTCGGCGCCGCCGCGGATCTCCCAGCTGGGCAGTCCCTGCGGATAGCCGGTGAGCCGCAGGCGGGCGTCGCTGTCGCTCGCCGGAACGAGCACGTCCAGCTCCAGCGCCTTGTCGAAGAACTCCCGGTAGACATCACGCATGTAGGCCTGGAACAGGCTGTGCTGGCCGCCATCGGTGAGATTGGGGTTCTTCGGGTCGGCAAAAGGCGCCCGCCGCAGATCCTCCATGGGAAACACGATGAAATGGTTGTGCAGCATGCGGATGCTGGGCACGCCCGGCGAGGTGAGCGGCCAGGTGGCGTCCAGACTGGCCTCGCCCGCCAGCACCAGGGCCTCGCCCGGATCGGGGTACTGCTCCAGCATGTAGGCGATGATGACCTGGTTCATCCGGTTCCACACCCGGCGCGTGGCGGGCGGCACCTGGGTGCGGCGCACCGGGCGCCCGAGGGGATTCAGGATGGTGTTGGACGTGTTGTAGATGATGGAGGTGTCGAATTCGTTGCTGTGACCCAGCGCCTTCCGGTACAGCAATAAGTTTTCAGGATTCAGCAATAAGCCGTTGTTATGAATGAGGTCGTTGAGGTTCTCCGTACTGTTGAAAAATTCGTTGGGCTTCATGCCCTCGGGGACCTCCAGCGGGATCGGGCGGAAGGGCGTGACGATTTCACGGGGCGCGGAATGCATCGGTGGAGTTCCTCCTAGCTGTTTTTATATCCGCATAAGGCATTCGCAGTGGCACGCATGTTACTTCCGACCCTACCATCGGTCGCTGGCCACGAAATGAAGTTTCACTATAACTAGTGGCTGAAGACAACGACAAATAGCGCGCCTCACGGCAGTGACGAAAGGGAGTGGAATCTCCCCCGTCTGCCCGACATGAGCGCGCAATCTTTTTTTTTCATGCAAACAAGGAGAACCACATGCGCCTCATACTTCTCGGCGGCCCCGGCGCCGGCAAAGGCACGCAAGCCAATTACATCAAGGAACGCTACGGCATTCCCCAGATCTCCACCGGCGACATGCTGCGTGCAGCGGTCAAGGCCGGCACGCCCCTCGGCATGGAGGCGAAAAAGATCATGGACGCCGGCGGGCTGGTGTCCGACGACATCATCATCAACCTGGTGAAGCAACGTATCCGCGAGCCGGATTGCGCCAAGGGTTTTCTGTTCGACGGCTTTCCGCGCACCATTCCCCAGGCCGAGGCCATGCGCGAGGCGGGCGTCGACATCGACTATGTCGTTGAGATCGACGTGCCCGACGAGGAGATCATCAGGCGCATGAGCGGCCGCCGCGTGCACGTGGCCTCGGGCCGCACCTATCACGTGGTGTTCAATCCGCCCAAGCAGGAAGGCCGCGACGATGTCACCGACGAGCCCCTGATCCAGCGCGACGACGACAAGGAAGAGACGGTGAAGAAGCGCCTGGACGTGTACCACGCCCAGACCGAGCCGCTGGTGGATTACTACGCCAGTTGGGCCGCCATGGGCGACAAACGTGCGCCGAAATATGTGAAGATTCCGGGCACCGGCAAGGTCGAGGGCATCCGCGAGGCCATCTTCGCCGCGCTCGGCTGATTCAAGCGGTTTTGCCACGGAGAGCACAGCGGGCTGCGGGTCGGCCGCACCACGAGCCACCTTCCAGCGAATCGCCGTCCCGGACGGCCGAACGCCAGAAACATGCCCGCCCGCGCACCTGTGTTTTCCGTGGCCGATTGATTTCCCTTACGCGTGATCGAACGGAGCACAGTCATGGCCAACAAGAAGAACGCCTTCTACGCGCAATCCGGCGGCGTCACCGCCGTCATCAATGCCTCCGCCTGCGGCGTGATTGAAACCGCCCGCAAACACACCGATCAAATCGGCAAGGTGTACGCGGGCCGCAACGGCATCATCGGCGCGCTCACCGAAGACCTCATCGACACCAGCCTGGAATCCAGCGAGGCCATCGCCGCGCTGCGCCACACGCCCTCCGGCGGCTTCGGGTCGTGCCGCTACAAGCTCAAGAGCCTGGAAAAGAACCGCCGCGAATACGAGCGCCTCATTGAGGTGTTCAAGGCGCACGACATCAGTTATTTCTTCTACAACGGCGGCGGCGACTCGGCCGACACCTGCTACAAGGTCTCCCAGTTGTCCCAGGCCATGGGCTTCCCCATCCAGGCCATCCACGTGCCCAAGACCGTGGACAACGACCTGCCCATCACCGACAACTGCCCCGGCTTCGGCTCGGTGGCCAAGTACATCGCCGTCTCCACCCTGGAGGCCTCCTACGACGTGCGTTCCATGGCCAAGACCTCCACCAAGGTGTTCGTGCTGGAGGTGATGGGCCGCCATGCGGGCTGGATCGCCGCCGCCGGCGGCCTGGTCGAGCATCACGGCATCCCGGTGGTGATCCTGTTCCCCGAGATCGAATTCGATCAGGCCAGGTTCCTGGCCAAGGTGAAGGACAACGTGCAGAAGCACGGCTATTGCACCGTGGTGGTGTCCGAAGGCTGCCATTGGCCCGACGGCAAGTTCCTCGCCGAGCAGGGAACGCGTGACGCCTTCGGCCACGCCCAGCTGGGCGGCGCGGCGCCGGTGGTGGCCAACATGGTCAAGGAGGCCCTGGGCTACAAGTTCCACTGGGCCGTGGCCGACTACCTGCAGCGCGCGGCGCGCCACCTGGCCTCCCGTTCCGACGTGGAACAGGCCTATGCCATGGGCAAGGCGGCCGTGGAGTTCGCCCTGGCCGGCCACAATGCGGTGATGCCCACGGTGGTGCGCAAGTCCTCCTCGCCCTATGTGTGGGAGGTGGGCATGGCCGACCTGTCGCAGGTGGCCAACGTGGAGAAATTCATGCCCCGCGACTTCATCACCGAGGACGGCTTCGGCATCACCGACAAATGCCGGGAATACCTCGTCCCCCTCATCCAGGGCGAGGACTACCCCCCGTACGAGGACGGCCTGCCCCGCTACGTGACCCTCAAGAACGTGGCGGTGGAGAAGAAGCTGCCGGTCTTCGAGATCTGATCGGGAGATCGAAAGCAGCGGTCACGGAGGCGCGGAGATCACGGAGGGAATAACCCTCCAATCTCCGCGTCCTTCGCGTGCGCCGCAGCTTTCCCTCGGGCCCGCATCACGCCAGGTCCGCTATTCAGGCCGTTACATCGCCGCCTTCCGGGCACTATACTGAGCGGACTCTCGGGAAGTCCGCCCAATGCCGCAGCTCACCGACACCTTTGGCCGCCGTATCGAATACGTCCGTCTTTCGGTCACGGATCGCTGCGACCTGCGCTGCTTCTACTGCATGCCCAAGGGCTTCCATGATTTCGAGCAGCCCGAGAACTGGCTCAACTTCGACGAGATCGGCCGCGTCATTGCGGCTTTCGCCGACCTGGGCGTGCGCCGGGTGCGCATCACCGGCGGGGAACCCCTGGTGCGCCACGACCTGCCCGAGCTCGCCGCCAGGCTCTCGGCCATCCCCGGCATAGAGGACCTCTCGCTCTCCACCAACGCCGTCCAGCTGGAAAAACACGCTGACGCACTGCACCGTGGGGGCGTATCGCGCCTGAACGTCAGCCTGGACACCCTGGATGCCGAGCGCTTCCGCGCCATCACCGGCGGCGGTCGGCTGGACAAGGTGCTGGCGGGACTCATGGCCGCGAAACGCGCAGGCTTCGCGCCCATCAAGATCAACATGGTCATGATGAAGGGCGTGAACGACGACGAAGCGGAGGCCATGGTCGAGTTCTGCATCGAGCACGGCTTCACCCTGCGCTTCATCGAGACCATGCCCATGGGCGACACCGGCCGTGAAGCCGCCGATCATTTCATCGATCTGCGCGAGGTGCGCACGCGCCTCGAACGCCGGTTCCCGCTGGTGCCGGGCGTCATGCCGGGCGGTGGACCCGCCCGCTACATGCAGGTGGCCGGCACCGAGCTGCGCATCGGCTTCATCACCCCCATGTCCCAGCACTTCTGCGAAACCTGCAACCGCGTGCGGTTGTCGGTGGACGGCACCCTCTACATGTGTCTCGGCCAGGATCACGCCTTCGAACTCCGGCCGCTGTTGCGCGCCGGCGCCGATCACGAGGCCCTCAAGGCCGCCATTCTCCAGGCCATCGAACTCAAGCCCGCGCGCCACGAATTCCGCGAGAAGCCTGCGCAGGTCGTGCGCTTCATGTCCATGACCGGCGGCTGATCGATCCGGCTGTACCCCGTGAAAAGAAGCGAAATGGACTTCGAGTCGAAACTCGTCGCTGCGCTCGAAGCGGACATCGCGGCGAACCGCCTGCTCCTGCCTTCGCTCCCCGAAGTCGCCATGGAGATCTGCCGCACGGCCTCGCGGCCCGACGTGTCCTTCTCCGAACTGGCGGCCGCCGTGGCGCGGGATCCGGGCCTGTCGGCGCGACTCATTAAAGTAGCCAACAGCGCCATGCTGCGCGGCGCGCGCCCCATCGAAGACATCCGCGGCGCGGTGCAGCGCCTCGGCCTGCGGTTGGTGAGCAGCCTGGTGAACAGCCTGGCCATCATCCAGAGCTTTTCCTTTGGCGGCCCCGACATGCAGGCCCGGCTGCGCGGCATCTCCGAGCACAGCCTGGACGTGGCCGCGCTGAGTCACGCCATCACCGCCGAGACAACCGGACTGCGGGCCGACGAGGCCCTGCTCGCCGGGCTCATCCATGACGTGGGCAAGCTGCCCATGCTGCGCCGCGCCCAGGAACTGCACGCCGGCAGGCAGCTGTCACGGGCGACCTGCATGCGGGTGCAT
>JBFXES010000083.1:0-12053 GCA_050179875.1 Thiohalomonadaceae bacterium | reverse complement strand
GGCGGTTTTCTCTAAAATACCGCCGCATCAAAAATCTTGTTCCATTGGGAGGAAGTATCCGTCATGAGTACGGTTGAAGAGCGCGTCAAGAAGATCGTTGTCGAGCAACTGGGGGTTAAGGAAGAAGAAGTGACCATGTCCTCTTCCTTCGTCGACGATCTCGGCGCCGATTCCCTTGACACCGTGGAGCTCGTCATGGCTCTCGAAGAAGAATTCGAGACCGAGATCCCGGACGAAGAGGCGGAGAAGATCACCACGGTTCAGCAGGCCGTCGATTACGTCAAGTCCCATTCGGCGGGCTGAGTCTCAAGCGAGTAGCAAGCAAAGGCCGCCGGACCACGCAAGTGGTCGCGGCCTTTTGTTTATCGAATCAATCACGAGGAGTGTCTCTTGGCAAAGCGGCGCGTTGTCATCACGGGCTTGGGAATGGTGTCCCCGGTGGGCCTGAGCGTGAAGGAATCCTGGGAAAACATCCTGGCGGGCAAGAGCGGAATCGCACCCATCACGCACTTTGATGTCTCCGCTTTCTCGACCCGCTTCGGCGGTTCCGTGAAAGGCTTCGATCCTGCGAAGTACTTTCCGCCGAAGGACATCAAGAAAATGGATCCCTTCATTCATTACGGGATCGCCGCGGCCAAGGAAGCCATCGAAGATGCCGGCCTCACCGTCACCGAGGAGAACGCCGAGCGCATCGGTGTGGCCATCGGTTCCGGCATCGGCGGTCTGCCGGGCATCGAAAAGGGCCACGAAGCCTATATGGAAGGCGGACCCCGCAAGATCTCGCCGTTCTTCGTGCCCAGCAACATCATCAACATGATCTCGGGCAACCTGTCGATCATGTACGGCATCAAGGGCCCCAACATCGCCATCGTCACGGCGTGCGCCACGGGTACCCATTCCATCGGCGAGGCCGCGCGCATGATCGCCTACGGCGATGCGGACGTGATGATCGCCGGCGGCGCTGAAATGGCCACCTCGCCTTGCGGCCTGGGCGGCTTCGGTGCGGCGCGCGCCCTGTCCACCCGCAACGACGAGCCCGAAAAGGCCAGCCGTCCGTGGGACAAGGACCGTGACGGTTTCGTGCTGTCCGACGGCGCCGGCGTCGTGGTGCTGGAGGAGTACGAATTCGCGAAAAAGCGCGGTGCGCGCATCTACGCCGAGCTGGTGGGCTACGGCATGAGCGGTGACGCCTATCACATGACGCTGCCCTCGGAAGGCGGCGAGGGTGCGAGCCGTTGCATGCGCAACGCCTTGCGTGATGCCGGACTGGACCCCGTGCAGGTGCAGTACATCAACGCGCACGGCACCTCCACCCCGGCGGGTGACAAGGGCGAGACGGATGCGGTGAAGCGCACCTTTGGTGATGCGGCCTACAAGGTCGCCATGAGCTCCACCAAGTCCATGACCGGCCACCTGCTCGGTGCCGCCGGCGGCGTGGAAGCGATCTTCAGTATCCTGGCCATCCGCGACCAGGTGGCTCCGCCCACCATCAACCTCGACAACCCGTCCGAAGGGTGCGATCTCGACTACGTGCCGCACACCGCACGCGAGATGAAGATCGACTACGCCATGTCGAACTCCTTCGGTTTCGGCGGCACCAACGGCACGCTGATCTTCAGCAAGCTCCGGTGACCGACGCGGCCGGGGCATTGCCCCGGCCGCTTCCCCCCGCGCCCCGGCGCTCCCATGTATCTCGTCAACGGCCTGCCAAGCGACGTCATCCCGGTCACGGACCGCGGATTCCAGTACGCCGACGGCCTGTTCGAGACCATCGCAATCAAGGACGGCGAGCCGCTGCTCTTTGACCGGCACCTCGCACGTCTTGCCCTCGGTTGTGCCAAGCTTGGCATCGCCATGCCCGCACGCGAGCTGCTCGCGTCCGAGGCCCGCCGGCTCTGCGAGGGTGTGGAGCGGCAGGTGCTCAAGATCGTCGTGACCCGGGGGAGCGGCGGCCGCGGTTACCGCCCCGAAGGCGCCGGCCCGACGACCCGCGTCCTGGCGGCACTGCCCTGGCCCGAACATCCGTCCGCCTGGCGCGACAGCGGCGTGGCGGTACGTCTCTGCCGCACGCGCCTGGGCGGTAATCCCGATCTGACGGGGCTCAAGCACCTTGCCCGGCTGGAACAGGTGCTCGCGCGGGGCGAGTGGAACGATGCCTCCGTTCAGGAGGGACTCATGCTCGACACTGAAGGCCACGTCATCGAGGGCACCATGAGCAACGTATTCCTGGTGCAGGGCGGGCGTCTGGTGACGCCCTCGCTGGAGGCCTGCGGCGTCAGGGGCGTGATGCGTGATGCGCTGCTCGACTGCGCGACGCGCAGCGGCGTGGATTGGGAGGAGAGGGTGATCACCGTTGAGGAATTGCATGGGGCCGACGGCCTGTTCCTCACCAACAGTCTCATCGGACTCTGGCCGGTGCGCCGCTTCGAGGGTACGGAGTACACGGTGCCGCCCGTGGTGCGCGAACTGGCGGCGCAGCTGATCCGGGAGCGGGCATGCGCGTAATCCTGTTCAAGCTGCTTGGAATGCTGATCCTGGCCGGCAGCCTGGTGGTGGGCTGGTTCTGGCTCGACTATCGCAGCTTCGCAGCCACGCCCCTGGACCTGCCGGAAGAGGGCATGGAATACGTCGTGGCGCCCGGAAGCGGTCTTGCCGCTATCGCGCGCGACCTGGAAAGCCGGGGAGTCCTGAGCTCCGCCCGTTATCTGGTGTGGATGGGACGCCTGAGCGGCAGCACTGCACGCATCCAGGCCGGTACCTACCGCATCGAACCGGGTACGACGCCGGAAGGTCTGCTCAGGCAAATGGTGGAAGGCAAAGTGGCGCAGTACACCCTGACCCTGGTGGAAGGGTGGAGCTTCCGCCAGGTGCTCGACGCCATTCGCCAGAACCCGCGCATCAAGCAGACACTGACGGGACTGAGCGACCCCGAAATCATGGCGCGGCTCGGGTATCCCGGGGTGCATCCCGAAGGGCGGTTCTACCCGGATACCTACCGCTTCCCCCACGGGCTCACCGACGTGGCCTTCCTCCAGCGCGCCTACCGCGCCATGGAAGAACGGCTCGCCGCCGAATGGGAGGGGCGTGCCCCGGGATTGCCGTACCAGAACGCCTACGAAGGCCTGATCATGGCCTCCATCGTGGAGAAGGAGACCGGGCTCGCCAGCGAGCGCCCGGCCATTGCCGGCGTGTTCGTGCGGCGCCTGCAGAAGGGCATGCGCCTGCAGACCGATCCCACCGTCATCTATGGCCTCGGCGTGGACTTCGACGGCAACCTGCGTCGCCGCGACCTGGAAAACCCCACGCCCTACAACACCTACCGCATCCGCGGCCTGCCGCCGACGCCCATCGCCATGCCGGGCCGCGACGCCCTCCATGCGGCCTTCCATCCAGCGCCCGGCAACGAGCTCTACTTCGTCGCCCGCGGTGACGGCAGCCATCACTTCTCCGCCACGCTCGAGGAGCACAATGCGGCGGTGGTGAAGTATCAACTCAAGGGGCGGCAGAAGGTCTTTTCAAGCAGCCCCTGAACGGGTCGCTTTGATGAGCTAATCTGCGGGCTGCGCATAGCGTCAGCTTGGATGGGAAATCCGCTTGAAGTGCTGAAGGGAGCGGCCCTGGAATTCGACGAACCGTATCAATCCGATTATCAGCGCGCCTTGATATTGATGTTCAGCCGGTGCCCTATGGGCTTACCAGTCACGGTAAAACGTTCGCCGGAAGATGTCGTGAGTTCGGCGTCCAGCGCTGTGTCGGAAACGTCATATGTGCCAAAGCGTGCATCGAGGTGGTAGTCCCTGAGCATTGCCTCGGCTTCTTCCCGAGCGGGAAATGTTCCCTTGATGGCGAAGTGCTCGGTCAGCGCCATTTTGAGCGGCATCAGTTGACTGAGTGCGTTCACGCGTAACGCGTTGCGCAGCGCGTTTCGGCTCAACGTCAATCGATCCAACTCCGCTTGTGCCTTGGCCATTCGTTCTGGGCGGTCGGCATTTTCCGCAAGCACTTGGCGAAGTCGCTGTTCGCCACGATTCCACAGATTGAACACCTCGTTTGGGTCAGCATTGGCCTGATACTCGAATACCTTCTGGCTCCAGTACGAAGCTTCGAACATGGGCAGGCCAAAACGAAGTTCGTCCCGGGCCATTCCATGGATTGGATCATTGGTCAGGGCATCGGCAACAATGGTTTCCAGAATGACACGCGCCTCAAAAAATCGACCGGCACGTTTCAGGTCTTGGGCACGGTCATATTCCGACTGCCAGTGCACATCTCCAGGCTTCGGTGTGGGCTCGTCCTGCGGCGCGACGCTTTCCAGCTGCTTAGCTATCCTCTCGAGCCTCGCGACGGATTCGCTTTGGTTTTGTAATGCAGATTTCTGTGCCCGCGCCTTTTCCAGCGCAGTGAGTTTCGCCATCAGCCCATCGGCAGCATCTTTGCCAATGTGTGCGAAAGCCAGAAATATGCCTTGATGATCCAGATCTCGCAGCGACGTGGACGAAGTTGCCGCAAAGCTGCCTTCACCTTCCACATCCATGAGAATGGCAATTTTCGCCACTTCGGCCGCCTCCACCAGCGAGACTTCGAGCGTCAGGGTACCCTCCACCGCAACTTGCCCCTGAGAAACAAACCTGAACAGACCCGAATCACTCAGCCGCGCCAACGCGGGATCAGCCGCGGCCCGCTCCATTTGATCACGGGGAAGCGGAAACCATGTCTCGTTGTAGAACCGGGTTTCAGTCGCGAGCACGTAAGGACCGGCTTGTGCTGGAAGCGGTGCCATCAAGCCGAACAGGAGCACACTGGCAACGTGAACGCCCCATCGCGAAGCTGATGAATTTCGCTCGACGAGCAGGTGCCTACAAATCGCTCCCATGTGCTCCATCCCTTCCTTCCACTGCAATCGGGCATGTCCGCTCCTGCGCCGGAGCATGTGTTGAGGCCGATGCAAGCATAACCCGCTGCAGCACTCCTTCGCGCGCGGTCTCGCCGTGGACAGCTATGGAACCGTCGATGATTCGGGCGGTCTCCTGTTTGTAACTTGAGCAAAAGTGTCGGGAATGGGGCGCCGGGCAGCCCCTGGCGCGTCGGTGAGCCGTCCCTGAGCGGTTCCGCAGTACGCGTGACAACCCTCTAGCGTGACCACAGACCCAGTGGTGAGGTATCAACGATGACAGCAGGCCGTCTGGCCCTCGGCGGTTTCCTTGCCGTCGTGGCCGTCATGCTCGTTTTCACTTTTCGCCTGCAGGGCGGTGCAGCCGTGGTCCCGGGGGAGGTGACAGACGCCCCCGACGTGGTCTTTACGCTGACCACCAGCACGTCCGGGGGCGGGATGCGTTTCGTGGGCCAGGGCGGCGAGATCGACGGACAGACCAACCCTGCGCTACGCGTCGCCAAGGGTGCGGTGGTGCAGGTCAACCTGGTCAATGACGACGGCGCTGCCCCCGACATTGCGGTGCCCGCCTTGGGGGCACGCTCTGCCCTTGTCGCACGCAAGGGGGCCGCCGTGTCGGTGGTGTTTCGGGCGGACAAGGAAGGCGAGCACGAGTACATCTGCACCTTGCCAGGCCATGCCGCCGCCGGGATGAAAGGCGTCCTGGCGGTTGCTGCTCCCAGCGGTGATGATGAGGCGCGGCTTGCAGAAGTCGCGCAGGACCCGACCCGCGTGGGGAAGCCGGTCGGTAGGCGCGAGGGGCGGGCAATCACCTTCACTCTGGAAACAACCGAGCGGCTCGGCCGACTGGACAGCGGCGCCAGCTATCGATACTGGACCTTCAATGGCACCGTGCCCGGTCCCTTCCTGCGCGCGCGTGTCGGCGACACCATCACGGTGAACCTGAGCAATCCGGCGAGCAGCCAGCACATCCATTCGGTGGATTTCCACGCCGTTACCGGGCCGGGCGGGGGAGCGACGTTCACTCAGGCGGCTCCCGGCCAGACCAAGAGCTTCACCTTCACGGCGCTGAAGCCCGGCCTGTTCGTCTACCACTGTGCCACGCCCATGGTCAGCCAGCACATCACCAACGGCATGTACGGGCTGATCCTCATCGAGCCCGAGGGCGGCTTGCCGCACGTGGATCGGGAGTTCTACATCATGCAGGCGGAACTCTACACGCACCATCCGCGCGGCCACCATGGCGAACAGGCACTGTCGGTGGACAAGCTGCTGGACGAAGCGCCGGAATATTTCACCTTCAACGGCACCGTGAATGCGCTGACGGAGACGCACAGGATGGAGGCCGAAGTGGGCGACACCGTGCGCATCTATTTCGGCGTGGGCGGACCGAATGCCGCTTCGAGTTTCCACGTCATCGGCGAGATCTTCGATCGGGTATACGACCAGGCCTCACTGACCCGCCCGCCACTGACCGATGTTCAAACCGCCCTGGTGGCGCCCGGCGGTGCCAGCGTCGTGGAATTCAAGGTGGATTATCCTGGCAGGTATCTGCTGGTGGACCACGCCCTGTCACGGGTCGAGAAGGGTCTGCTCGGGTATCTGCACGTCAAGGGTGAGGCCGATCCGAAGGTGTTTCGTTCGTCGGAGATACCGGATTCCGGTCATTGACTTCAGGGCCATGGCGGCTACAGATCGATAAAGGATTGAAGGATTCGCCATCAAGCCGGCCCCCGGAGAGTACGGGAGGCGCTGCGCCATTTCAGGAGAATCCCCATGCGCTCGGTGTTCGACGACAACTCGCTCTCCATCGGTTCGACGCCGCTGGTGCGGCTGAACCGTGTTGTGCCGCCGGGGGCCAGGATCCTCGCCAAGATCGAGGGACGCAATCCGGCGTTCAGCGTGAAGGATCGCATCGGGGCGGCCATGGTGTGGGACGCGCAGGAGCGCGGTCTTCTGTCGCCCGGCAAGGAGCTGATCGAAGCGACCAGCGGCAACACCGGCATCGCACTCGCCTTTGTCGCGGCGGCGCGGGGCATACCGGTGACCTTGACCATGCCTGAGACCATGAGCCTGGAGCGGCGCAAGGTACTCTCGGCTTTCGGTGCCACCTTGATCCTGACGCCCGGCGCCAAGGGAATGGCAGGCGCTATCGCCCGCGCGGAGGCCATCATGGCCCAGGATCCGGATCGCTATTTCATGCCCGGCCAGTTCACCAATCCGGTGAATCCGGAGATCCATGTGCGCACCACCGGGCGCGAGATCTGGGAAGCTACGGACGGCAACGTGGACGTGCTGGTGGCCGGCGTGGGTACCGGCGGCACGATCACTGGCATTTCGCGGTACTTCGAGCAGATCCAGGGCAAGCCCTTGCATTCGGTGGCCGTGGAGCCGGCGGACAGCCAGGTGATCGGTCCCACGCTGGCGGGCAAGCCCCCCATGCCTGGACGCCACGTGATCCAGGGCATCGGGGCCGGATTCGTTCCGCCGAACCTGGATCTCACCTTGGTGGATCAGGTCGAAACGGCGACCAACGAAGAGGCCATACGCTTTACCTTACGTCTCGTCCGCGAAGAAGGCATCCTGTGCGGGATGTCCAGCGGCGCGGCGGCGGCCGTGGCCTGCCGCCTCGCGGCGCGCCCGCAGTTCGCAGGGAAGTCCTTCGTGGTTATCCTGCCCGATGCGGGTGAGCGTTACCTGTCGAGCGTACTGTTCGCGGACATTACGCCGCCGGACGCCGTCGAACCTTTCTGATCAGCTCGCCGCAAACGCGGTCGGGCACGCAAGGAGAGTCCTCTTGGCAATCATGTCCCTGGAAGAACCGCGCAACTACCGGTTCGCCCTGCATCATCTTGGATTCCGCCCCTTCTTCCTGGCGGGGGCGTTGTTTTCCATCGTGGCGGTTGGAGTGTGGTTCTGGCTGTACCAACTGGGCGGTGCGCTTCCCATGCGCTCACTGCCCGCGATCACCTGGCACGCCCACGAGATGATCTACGGCTACACCATGGCCGTGGTGGCGGGTTTCCTGTTGACCGCCGTGTCCAACTGGACGAGCGTGCGCACCCTGCACTGACCATGGCTCATCGTGCTCGCGTCGATATGGCTGTCAGCGCGGTTGATGCCGGCGTTCGGCGACGCCGCCCTGGCGCCCATGGCCATGCTCGATCTGCTGTTCCTCGTCGGCCTGTGCGCGGCGCTGCTGCACCCCATTGTCAAGGTCCGCCAATGGTCCCAGATGGGCGTGTGGTCCAAGGTCGTGCTTCTGCTGCTGAGCAACGCACTGTTCTACCTGGGGTTGTTCGATGTCCTGGAAAACGGCGTGCAGTGGGGGCTCTACTCGGGCCTCTATCTCATGATTTCCCTCATTCTCTTGATGGGGCGGCGAGTCATCCCGTTTTTCATCGAGCGCGGTGTGGATTACACGGTCAGCGTGACAAATCGCACCTGGGTGGACGTGTCCAGCCTGGTGCTGATGCTCGTGTTCTGGGTGGTCGAGGTCTTCTTCGTGCTGCCGGTGTTCTCGGCCCTGCTGGCCGGGGCGTTGTTCCTGCTGCATGGCCTGCGTCTGTTCGACTGGCATACGCCCGGCATCTGGCGCAAGCCGCTGCTGTGGGTGCTCTACCTGGGCTACGGCTGGCTGACCGTCGGTTTCGGCCTGATTGCCCTCGCCAAGGCCGGTGGGGTCAACCCGATGCTGGCCATACACGCCCTGGCCTACGGAGGCATCGGCATGATGACCCTCGGCATGATGGCGCGGGTGATACTGGGTCATACCGGCCGCAACGTGTCCGCGCCCCCGGCGTCGGTCACACCGATGTTCCTGCTCCTCTTCGCCGGCGCCCTGGCGCGTGTGGTGGTGCCCATGCTGATGCCCCAGGCCTATGTGGCCTGGATGGGGGCTGCGCAAGTGCTCTGGATCGCGGCTTTTGTGCTGTTCACCTTCGTCTACGCCCCGTATCTGGTCCTGCCGCGGGTGGATGGCCGCTATGGCTGAGTGCTCGCGCGGGCAGGATCCACCGCGCCCTCGCAGGTAAGCGCGCCTTTTTCTGCGACGTCGCTGTGCAAGCCGGAAACATGCTCCCGGGCGCAGAAAAAGAAAACCCCGGCAGTGCCGGGGTTCCTTTCATCTGCATGTCTCGATGTCTCAGTCGTCGCCGCTGAAAGCGCCGATGAGGTGCAGCAGGCTGGTGAACAGGTTGTAGATGCTCACGTAAAGGCCGACGGTAGCCAGGATGTAGTTGGTCTCGCCGCCGTTCACCATGAGGCTGGTCTGGTAAAGGATGAAGCCGGACATCAGCACCGCGAACATGACCGAGACCGCCAGTGCCAGGCCGGGCAGGGGATAACCGAACAGCGCCGCGCCGAGGCTCACCAGGCCCGCGATGAAGGCGACCCAGATGCCGGCCACCAGGAACCCGCCCATGAAGCTGAAGTCCTTGCGCGTGGTGAGCGCGTAGGCCGACAGGCCCATGAACACCAGGCCGGTCAGGCCCAGCGCCGACATGACGATCTCCGCCCCGTTGGGCAGACCCAGATAGGCGTTAAGCACAGGACCCAGGCCAAAGCCGAGCAGGCCGGTGATGCCGAACACGACCCCGAGCCCGGCCGCTGAATTGGCGGTGCGCGGCAGCACGAACCACAGCAGCACGATGGCGCCCACGGAGCATGCCAGGCTGGCGCCCACCGGCAGCTGAATGGTTATGGACACGCCGGCCATCAGGGCGCTGAACAGCAGCGTCAGGGAAAGCAGGGTGTAGGTATTGCGGATCAGCTTGTTGGTGGCAAGCGCGGCATCCGTTCGGACGGCCACAGTGTTGAAATTCATGCATACCTCCTGTTGTCGAAAGCGGGCCAGCGGCCCCGCGGGTTCAAAGATATCGATTCGGTCAGGAATATCAAGGCTGGCGACGCGTGTTCACCTCGGATATCCTTGCCGCCTCCCGGAGAGGTGGCTGAGCGGTCGAAAGCGGCGGTCTTGAAAACCGTTGACTCGCAAGGGTCCGGGGGTTCGAATCCCTCCCTCTCCGCCAGTTCCACACACCCGTCGGATTCCCCTCAGGGACTCCTCCCGCGCCGTTCACCCATGTCCCCCTTGCGCCTCCCGCGGCACAGCCCGCCGGGGCAATCCGCGCGCTGGAGGGACTACGTTGTGTAGGTGATTTCTTGCAAGGGATTACAAAGCTCTGATTAGGTGGTAAGGTACGCGCGGTCTCACCAGAGGGACAAAGGGAAATGATTACTGTCGTACTCGTGGATGACCATGCCATCGTGCGTTCGGGCATCAAGGCCATCCTGTCCAAGGCTGAGGGAGTGGAGGTCGTGGACGAGGCGGAGACCGGCGAGGCCGCCATCGAACTGGTGCGCCGGGCCCCTCCCGACGTGGTGCTCATGGATGTGAACATGCCAGGCATCGGCGGCATGGAGGCCACGCGCCGCATCGTGCGCATGAATCCCAAGGTGAAGGTCATCATCCTGACCGTGCACAACGAAGACCCCTATCCCACGCGCCTGTTCAAGGCCGGCGCCACCGGCTATCTCACCAAGGGCTGCAGCGTGGAAGAGATGGTGAACGCCATCCGGCAGGTGCACGCAGGCGGACACTTTGTAAGCAACGCCATCGCCCAGTCGGTGGCCCTGTCCATGTTGCCGGGCCACGAGTCTCCCCTGGAGCGGCTGTCCCAGCGGGAGATGCAGGTGTTCATGATGCTCATGCGCGGCGACCGTCCGCAGGAGATTTCCAACACGCTGCACCTGAGCCCCAAGACCGTCAGCACCTATCGCACGCGCCTGTTCGGCAAGCTCGGGGTGAAGAGCGATGCCGAGCTGACGCGACTGGCCATGCGCTACGGCCTGCTGGAAGAGGCCAAGTAGTGGCGGGGCGGAAACACGCCGCGCGCAAGGATCTGCCCACGGCCTTCGACCCGGACTGCCAGGCCTGTCCCCGGCTGGCGTCGTTCCTGCGCGCCGTGAAGAAGGAATACCCGGCGTATCACGCGGCGCCGGTGGCGCCTTTCGGCGACGACGGCGCGCGGCTGCTCATCGTCGGGCTCGCCCCGGGCATGCACGGGGCCAACGCCACGGGCCGGCCGTTCACCGGTGACTACGCCGGGATCCTGCTGTACGAGACCCTGCACCGCTTCGACTTCAGCAACCAGGCCACGGCCACTCACCGGGGCGACGGCCTGGAACTTCGTGACTGCCGCATCACCAATGCCGTGAAGTGCCTGCCGCCCGAGAACAAGCCTGTCGGTTCCGAGGTCAGCAACTGTAACCGCTTCCTTGCGGTCGAACTGGAACGGATGCCGGCCGGCAGCGTCATTCTCGCGCTGGGCAACGTGGCCCATGGGGCGGTGCTGAAGGCGCTGGGGCGACGTGCGAGTGACCACAAGTTCGGGCACGGCGCGCGCCATGACCTGGGTGACGGCCGCTGGCTGGTGGATTCCTATCACTGCAGCCGCTACAACACCCAGACGCGCCGGCTCACCGAGGCCATGTTTCACGACGTGTTCAGAGATATCCGGGCGCTGCTCGATACGCCGAAGCCATGACGGACGTCCTCCCCGAATTTGACGTCGAGAATTTCCTCAAACACCTGACCACCCGCCCCGGCGTCTACCGGATGTTCGACGGCGCAGGGGAGGTGATCTACGTCGGCAAGGCGCGCAATCTCAAGAATCGCGTCACCAGCTATTTCCGCCGCGGCGACACCAGTCCGAAGACCCGCGCCCTGGTGGCGCAGATTCGCCGCATCGAAGTCACCGTCACCCACACGGAAAACGAGGCGCTGCTGCTCGAGCACAACCTCATCAAGCAGCTCAAGCCGCGCTACAACGTCCTGCTGCGCGACGACAAGAGCTATCCGTACATCCTCCTCACCGAAGGCGACTATCCGCGCCTGGCCTATCACCGCGGCAAGCGGCGCGAGAAGGGGCGCTATTTCGGCCCGTACCCGAGCGCCGTATCCGCGCGCGAGTCGCTGAACCTGTTGCAGAAGCTGTTCCGCGTGCGCCAGTGCGAGGACACGTATTTCAAGAACCGCACGCGTCCCTGCCTGCAATACCAGATCAAGCGTTGCAGCGCGCCGTGCGTCGGCCTCATCTCACCCGAGCGTTATGCCGAGGATGTGCGCCACACGGTGATGTCCCTGGAGGGGCGCAGCAAC
>JBFXES010000082.1:0-12163 GCA_050179875.1 Thiohalomonadaceae bacterium | reverse complement strand
CGATCTCCCGAACATCCAGCGCGTGAGCATGCCGCCGATCTCGTCCAGCAGCGCCTCGGCCCCGGCGCGGCTGCGTATCGGCAGGAGCCGCAGCATGCCCCGGCGGTACAGATCCGGCTCGGCGGCGAGGTAGAAGCCGGTGAACACCACCACCAGACCGGCAAACACCACCCCGATGACCGTGGAGAAAATGCCCTTCACCCGCGCGAGGGTTTCGGTAGCGATGCCCGCCCCGTGGCCGCCCAGCGCATCCTGGAAGGCGCGCATGGCGCGGGGATGGTTTTCGAGCACCTCGCCGATGCGTTCCACGGCCTTGGGAAGGCTCTCCGCCAACTGGGCGAGGCCGTCGACCAGCAGCGGCACGAAAAACAGCAGCATGGCGAACACCACGGCGAAGAACGCCAGGGCGGCGATGGTGAAGGCGATGCCCCGCGGCACGACGGCCTCCAGGGGCCCAGCGACGGCACGCAGCAGCAGCGCCAGCAGCACCCCCACGAACAACAGCAGGAACAACTCGGCGGCCGCATACAGCAGGCTGCTGAGGGCCACCACCACCAGAATCACCGCCGCCACCGGTACGGTGTAGCGCGCGAGGTCCACCAGCTTTGGGGTGTCCTGGTTCAGGTGCATGGGCCCTCCTGGTGTCTCAGTACAAGCTAAGCACGGGCGGGCACAGGTCGGCGGCTCTCCTCACGGAAGTGCGCGCTTCGGCGCGTGTGATCTCAGGGCACCAGGGATGCCCGACGGCGGCACCAGTCCATTGCAGCACCGGGGTTCGAAGGGACGTGCCAGATGATGGCGATTCCCATGAAGGGGCCCGGCTGTCTAGAGTGCCGCAATGATTTGATGCGCCTGGTGACAGGCGACGCACTTGGCCATGGTCTCGCCCAATTGCTTCAGGGCGAGGGCCGGGTCTGCCATGGTGCCGGCGTCTTCGGCCATGCGATCGAAGTCCTGATGGACGCTGAAGCCCAACTGCTTGAACTCCAGCGGCAGCTTGCCCGTGAGCGACGCCGGCATGGCTTGGGCGGTCTGCATGCCGAGGCTGCGCGCTATTTTGGCAACCGTCGCCATGTCCTCGGCGCCGAGTGCCACGGTGATGCCCTGCACGCCCGCGAGGAAACCGCGCATCTCGTGCAACACCATGTCGCGCTCGGGCGGCGTCAGCAGGATGGCGCGACGTCCGTCGGGGGCCGTGGTGGTTTCACCCACCACCAGAAATCGCAGCAGCACGGCGACGAGCAACCCGCCTAGCAAGGTGATGCTGGCGGCACATTTCCATTTTTTCATGGTCCATTCTCCTTTTCGGAGCAGCAAGCCTAGGTGGGGCACGGCAGCACCGGCCTTGATGCAGGTCAAACGCGGCCATAACGGAAAAGGCCCGGTGAATACCGGGCCTTTTCCGTTTCAGGAGAGCGGTCCCGCTCCCTTACATTTCACTCCTGGATGATGGCCTCGAGGCGCTCCAGATCGTTGATCACGCGCCAGCGCCCGCCTGCCTTTTCCACCTTTCCCTTCCATGCCTCCAGGCGACCGGCATATTCGCGGGGATCGATGTTGTCGCCGCGCAGCTTGGTCACATTGAGCGCCACCACTTCGATGCCCTTGAGGTCGAGCGGGATGTTGCGCACGTAGCCCTCCGGGATCTCTTCCTTCATGTCGGAGAAGATCAGGATGGTCTTCTTGCCCGTGCCCGCCTCGCGCAGGAATTCGACGCCCTGCAACAGGCCGCCGGTGATGTCGGTGTAGGTGCTCGACTTCACCGTGCTGACGAACTGGTTGATGCGATCCAGGAACACGCGCTTCTGCTGGTTGGCGCGGCTCGGCTGCTCATCGAAACTGACCTTGGCGATGATGTCCTTTTCGCTGAAGCTGGCGGTGTCGATGCGTGCGACGGCAAAGACGTCCGCGGAATCCAGCTTCGCCAGCACGTAGTTCATGATGCTTTGCGCCTTGTTCAGCTCCTGGGTATAGGTGCCGGAAGTATCCAGCAACATGTACACGCCCTGGCGATGATCGACGGGCTCGGAACAGGCCGTCAGCAGCAGGGAAACGGCGGCGAGCCACAGATGTCTCGTCTTCATGTCAGGCCTCCGCCACCTTGCCATGGCGCGCCGGCTTGGCGCGTTCGCTGCGGGCCGCGATGAGCTTCTCCACGCCCAGCGGCGCGAAAGCGACGATGTCGTAGAGCTGGATCAGCAGCATGCCCAGGTGATGGAAGATGTTGCCGCCCAGCCGGAACGAGAAGGCCAGGGCGCGCGCGCCGAGCACCGCCAGCACTCCGAACACCGTGCGTGCCGAGTGGATGAAGGATTCCAGCGGAATGGCCACGAAGGTGAGCGCGAAGGGCAGGATGAAGCCCATGCCCATTTGCGCCGCCGAGGTGATCCATTGCTGGCTCATCGCCGCCGATTCGGTGCCCGCCAGCTGGGCGACCAGCGCCGCATCGTCCTGCGCCAGCACCTCGCGCATGTAGGCCAGCCCGGCCTCCACGCCCGCCAGGATGAACAGCAGCACGAAGGACGCCCAGCCCATGCGGATGCGCAGGCGGTCGTCCAGGGCGGAGATCACGGGGAACAGTCGCGTCACGCGCATGGCCTCCATAAAGAACAGGCCCATGGCGATCTCCGTGAGGATGATCACCAGCGCGGCCACCTGGGAGACCTTGAAGCCGGCGATATAGGCGCTGCCGCCCACCATCTCCTGCAACGGGCGGGCGATGAGGTGGAAATTGACCAGGGCGCCGCCCACGGCGATGGCCAGCACCAGACCGGCGATGAAGAACTGGGTCAGCGAGGAGGACGACAGCGCCCGTTCCGCCCGCTCATCGCCGCGCACGATGCTGCGGTACTCTTCCATGTAGCGGTCGATGCTGCGGGAGCGTTCCAGCAGCCGGTTGAGCGCGACGGAGACCGAATCGATGCCTTTCACCAGGTGGCGCCAGTGCGGCATGGCGCGGGACAACACGCGATGACGCATGCCGGTGGCCTTGCGGTATTCCGCGAGCGCCGCGGCCTGATCCCGTTCGATGGAGGTCTGGATATCCTTCAGCACCCGGGCCATGGTGTCGCGCGAGGACGGGATTTTCGCGATGGCCTCGACGGCGTGTACCCAATCCTCGGGCGCCGGCGGGCTCTCCGTGTGGGATTGGTAGTCTTCCTCGATGCGCTGGATGGCCGTACTCAGGCGCCGGTGCAGCGCCGGATAGTCCGAGAGGTCGCGATTGACCGCGGCTTCGATGCGTTCGAACTCCCGCTCCACCACCCGTTCCGCCGCTTCCCTGCCCGCGCTCAGCAACACCTCGCGATTGCGCGCCACCAGCCGGCGCTCGATCAAATCGAGGCTGCGTGCCGTGAGCCGCATGCCGTTGCGCAGCGCCCGGGTGGCGGAGCGTATGGCGCGGTGTACCGGCGTACGGGCGAGGTACAGGGACACCATGGCGAGCACCGCCAGCACGACCATGGAGATTCCCGGTGCATCGGGGAATATGAGGAACCACGCTTCCGAAGACATAGTCCGGCCCTTCTTGTTATGTTAGCGACCGAAGAGATAGGCCCTAACGGAGTATGGAACTGTTAAGGAGGTCACGGGAGGCAACGAATCCGGTGAGCAGTCTCTCACGGATTGCCTCAAGTGAGATCGGACGCACACTCCGGATCGGGTCAAGGCTTGCGTGAGGAACACCCCATGAAAGTGACGGCGATCGTCGGCAGCTATCGCAAGGGCGGGGCTTCGGACCAGGCGGTGGACGCCATTCTGGAAGGGGCGCGCGAGGCCGGCGCCACGGTCAGCAAGATCTACCTCATCGACCGGCGCATGGCCTTCTGCGCCAACTGCCGGGAGTGCATGCAAGAGCCCGGCCCCGAGCGCGGCCGCTGTCCCATACACGACGACGTACCGGCCATTCTCGACGAGATAGACGCGTCGGACGCCGTGGTGCTCGCCTCGCCCGTGAACTTCGGCACCGTGACCGCGGTGATGAAGCAGTTCATCGAACGCCTCGGGGCCTACGCGTACTGGCCCTGGGGCGCGCCCGCGCCCAAGCCACGCCGGGTCCCCAGGACCAAACGCGCAGTGGTGGTGGCCAGCTCGGCGGCGCCCGCGCTCCTTGCGCGCTTCGCCATGCCCATCGTCGGGCTCCTGAAAAAGGCGGCCGATGTGATGGGCGCCCGGACCGTGGGCGTGCTGTTCATCGGCCTCGCGGCCCAATACCCCGGACAACCGCTCGACCGCAAGACCCTGGACCGCGCGCGGCGCCTGGGGAGGAAACTGGTGACGGGCCGCACCCGCCCCTAACTTCGGTTACGGGCCCCACGCGCAAAGCGTGAGGCGGATCACATGCGGGCCGGAGGCGGACCCGGTTCACTGTTCGCGATTGCGAATTATCAATGCCGATCCTGCCTGGCCCCACTAGCATCGGCCGCTCCCATTCCACACCCAGAACCGGGAATCATGGCCATTCGCACACTGCTTTCGCTGCTCCTCCTGCTCGCTTCGCAAAGTATTTCCGCCGAATGGATTCTCTCCGCACCGCCCCGCGAAGATGCCGCGGAGGCCAAGCGCCTGTACCGGCCGCTCGCCGACAAACTGAGCCAGATCACGCGTGAACGCGTGGTGTTCGAAGCCCCTGCCAGCTGGGCCACCTACAGCCGTGACATGCAGCAGGGGAAATACGATTTCGTGCTGGACGGCCCGCACTTCGTGGCCTGGCGCATAAAGAACTCGGACCATACGCCGCTGGTGCGTTTCGACGGGAACCTCGGCTACACCGTGTTCACCACACCGGACGGCCCGGCCAACCTCGACGAACTGCGCTTCGCGAAGGTGTGCTCCATGGCCTCGCCCAACCTCGCCGCGGTGGTGCTGCTGGCCCAGTACACCCCTTATTCCGCGCCGGCCATCGTGGCGCCGCGCGGCGGCGTGAAAGGTGCCTTCGAGGCCTTTCTGAAGGGCCGCTGCCGCGCAGTGATCCTGCCGAGCTATTTCCTCGCGCGCCTGCCCCCCGAACAGACAGCGGGATTGCGCCCCCTGTATTCCAGCGGTGACATGCCCAACCTGACCCTGAGCGCAGGCCCGCGCGTCCCCGCCGCGACGCGCACCGAAATCGCGGAACTGCTCGTCCAGCCCGGCGCATGGACAGGTCTGGAGGACTTGCTGGCCCGCCTCGCCGGTAATGGCACAGGCAAGCTCATCCCGGCCCGGGCAGAGGAGTATGCCGGTCAAGAGAAACTGCTCGAGGGCCTGGTCTGGGGCTGGTAGTCGTCCTGTACTCGTCGTTCCCGCATCCGCGAAACGGGAAATACCGACGCGGCGTACCTGCCGCGTCACCCAATGGAAGTTCAACAACCACAAGAAAGGAGTATCAATGCGTAAGGAAGTAATGCTTGCCTGCACCGTGTGGATGATCGGTCTGGGCGCGTCCGACGGGGTCATGGCGGAAGAACCGGCCGTGAAGATCACGCCGGACCTCGCCCGGGTGGAGGTACGCCATGAGGGCAAACCGGCGGTCATTCAGCGCAACCAGGACACCGGGGCGACCATCCATCCGGAGTACGCCCGCACCTCGCGGCCCTGCCCTCCCTCCTGCATACAGCCCGGTACCATCGCACCGGGTGTGGAGACCATCGGTGAGCTCGAACTCATCGAGTACATCAAGCGCGCGAGCGAAGGCGACGAATCCATTCTCGTGGTGGATTCACGCACCCATGACCGCATGCCCACGGGCACCATTCCGGGCGCCGTGAGCATCCCCTGGAACACCTTGATGGAAGGCGTGGACGGCGCCGACGCCTTCAGCGTGGCCGAGATCCTGGTCAACCGTTTCGGCGCACGGGAAAACGGCGATGGCTTCGACTTCAGCAACGCGAAGACGCTGGTGTTGTTCTGCAACGGCTCCTGGTGCCGGCAGTCGCCGACCAATCTCAGGCTCCTGCTCAGCATGGGTTATCCGCCCGCCAAGCTGAAGTGGTATCGCGGCGGCATGCAGGACTGGGAAGCGCTGGGATTCAACACCGTGGCGTTCGAGCGGACGGCGGCACCTTGAGGGTGCGCCGTCCTCGTGAAATGCGGCGGCGCGTCCGCCGCATTTCGCGGCATCCACGTCTCGATGAAAACGCCCCATTGCTGCGTCAGGCCGACGCCAGTCTATCGGCCGGCCCGCTCCAGGCCGCTTCCGCCATTCTCACTATCGCAACCAGTCGCAGGGCCAGCGTGCCCCTGAAGCGCAACAGCCCCTCGCGCAGCACCTGGGCCTCGTCCAACAGTTCGTAGGCGGGGGTGGTGGGCACCCAGTCGGCTTGCACCTGTTCGAGCACCGAGGTGTTCGCCTGCAGCGGATGCTGCACGTGTTTCAGCGCCACGCGCAACGCCAGCAGGCCGTTCGCCACTTCCCGCTGCTGTTCAGCGATGCGCTCCCGCCACGCACCTCCCTGCCCGTCGCGGGCGAGGGCCAGTTCCAGCACGTCCGCGTGGATCCCCAGTTCGTGCAGCAGGTTCATTTTCTGCTGCAGGCGTTCGAGCACGTCGGCCAGGGTCATGGCCTGTGCGGCGAGCGCCCCGGTCCCGGCAAGCCGTGCGCGGGCCTCGGGGCGCTCCAGCAAGGCGATGCCGCAGGCCAGCCAACGCGACACCAGTTCGCCCTGGGCGTCCAGCCCCAGGATCGCCGTGGCCAGGCCCTCCTCCAGACTGCGGCATCGCATCTGCACCGTCTCGATGCGCTTGCGCGTCCACCAGGGCCAGCGGCCTGCGCGCAACTCCAGTTCCTCCAGCAGTGATTGCACCAGCAGGCTGCGCACGTCTCGCTTGCGCGCAAGCAGCTTCTTCGCCTTCGCGCCGGCCACCGGGATGACTTCCGCGAGGCGGCGCATGTCGGCCGCCAGTTCAGCCGTGGTCCGCGAGCGGTCCAGAAAGCGCGCCGGGGCAAAGAAAAACTCGTCGTGCCATGCATGACCACAGGCCTCGTCGAGCGCACTCCATCCCTCCTCCGTGGGCGCGCGCAAGTGCTGGGGCATGGCGCAATGCTCAAGCGATGGCGGTAATGGAGCAGGCTGAGCCGGCGCGAAATCAGTGCGAAACCGCGCATCAGGTCCCGTGCCGGCGTGGCGCAGGCGATCGCAGGTTCGAAACGTTCTTCATTCATGCGGGCGACGCGTTCCGAATCGGCGGCGTGGAACGCGGGGATGCGTTCCTGTTCCCGCTCCGCCGTCTCGATCACCTTGCTCAGCCCCGGCAGGCGCTGATGGGCGTGCATGCGGGCGCCCAGCGCGAGCGGCAATTGGTGAGGCAGCGGCGCACCGGTGCGGAAGGCGTCACGCAGGGCGGATTCGCTTCTCGCGCAGGTGAATCCCAGCAGCCGCATGCGCTGCAGCGCGTCGCGGAAACGGGCCGCGCCGACGACGCGGGCCAGGGCACGATCACCCTGTCGCTCCCGCTCCCGCATGGCGCCGGCGCCGGCCTCCACGGCACTGTCGAGAAGCAGTTTCCACCACCTGTGCGAAACCCCGAGCAGCGAGGCGCACACCCGCGCCGCGCGGGCGATGACCGGATTGGCGGCGTGGGATGCGCGTTCCACGACCTCATCCACACGGTCGCGGCCATGGACCATGCGGTGCAGGCCATGGAGGCAGACCGCAACGACACGGCCGGGGACGGTGTCGAGAGCGAGCGCCCGCGCCACCATGCCTGCCAGTTCGGCGCTGGACAGCGCCGCGATCACGGGCATGCCCAGCACGAGCACGCCGCCCCGGGCGCACACGCCGGGCGACATGTCCACCCGCAGGGTTCGCGGGCAGGGTGCGCCGCTGATCCCGGCCACATAGGCAACGAAGTCGAACACATCGGGCTCGTTCCAGGGTTCCAGTTGCATGGCCTCGGACGAGCCGGAACGCAGGCGCAGGAGCGGCTTGCACAGGGCAGCCATGCACGCGATCGGCACCGCGCCTGCGCACGCATACAGCGGGAGCAACACCCCCGGCCACGGGATCAGCGACGTGACCCACGGATACGACGCGAACAGGCCGATGAGCGCAGCACCCGGGAGGATGAGTACAAGCCCGGCGACCGCCGCGAGCGCGGGCAGCACCACGGCCACCCTCAGCCACTGCAATCTTCCCCGCCACGAAAGGGAGCGATGGGCCATGGTTGGAACGGTGAACGAATGAAGGTGCAATGAGGATACGAAAACGGGCTTTCCGTTTATGTTGCCGTGCTCTCCCTTTTTTCCGCGCGCTGCCCCGGAAAATACCGTCTGCGTCACATTTTTTTGCCGCACCCGACACACCCGCCCCGCGGCGACCCGCGCCCGGCGCACCTATCCTTCGCTTCAACGACACCGGTGCACAGGCATGGATGACGGAAAGCCCGATGCGTCCGCCGACGTATTGCTTGCGCTCGAGCAGGCTCGCATCCACGCAGAGGAAGCGCGCGAGGATCTGCAGCAACGCCTGACGGACACCGCGAAAGAACTGGACCGCTGCGAAGCGCGGTTCACCCGCGCCGAGCGACTGGCCGCCTTCGGTTACTGGGAAGCGGACCTTCGCAGCGGACAGGCCCAGTGGTCCACCGGTCTGTCACAACTGCTCGGCCACAGCGCGGCATCGCGTTTCCATGCCGCCGGGGACCTGGCTGCGGCCATCCATCCCGATGACCGCCCCGCCCTCGCGCGGGCAGTGGCGGACGCCGGCCCGGCTCGCCCGGGCTATGACGTCGACGTGCGCTTGCAGGACAGCCAGGGCAACCCGCGTCACGTACACATCCGGGGTGAACTGGTGTTCGACACGGACGGCTGCCCCGTCGGCAGCTTCGGTATCGCCCAGGCGGCCCTGCGGGCGTGCGATGCCCACGCGTGCAACCAGTCGTCGGAACTGGAACTGATCTACCGCACCGCCCCCGTCGGCCTGTGCGTGCTGGACAGAGACCTGCGTTTCGTGCGCATCAACGAGCGGCTCGCGGAGATCAACGGGCTGCCGCCCGAGGCGCACCTCGGCAGGACCGTGCGCGAGGTGGTGCCGGAGGTGGCGCGCAGGAACGAGGCCTTGTTGCGGAAGGTGCTTGCCACGGGCGAGCCGGTGCTGGATTTCGAAGTCACCGCGACCACGCCGGCGCAACCCGGCGTGCAGCGCACCTGGCTGAGCCAGTACTGGCCCCTGCGGGACGAGAACGGGGCCATCTGCGGCATCAACGTGGTGGCGGAGGAGATCACCGACCGGCGCCGCCTCGAACGCGTACGCCAACAGGAACGGGAGTTCCGCGCACTCGCCGAGAACTCGTCCGACGTCATCGTGCGTTTCGACCGCGCGCACCGGCGGATCTACGTCAATCCCGCAATCGAGGCACTGGTCGGGAAACCGCGCGAGGCCATGCTCGGCAAGACCAACCGCGAGGCCGGGCTCCCGCCCGCGCTCGCCGACTTCCTCGACCATGCCATCGAACAGGTCTTCACCACGGGACAGGCCTGCACCCTGGAGGTAGGCCTGCCCACCCCGGCCGGCGAGCGGGTGGTGGACTCCCGCCTGGTGCCGGAGTTCGGGCCCGCCGATCAGGTGGAGACCGTACTCGGCATCAGCCGCGACGTCACCGAGCGCCGGCGCGCCGAGGAGGCCCTGCGCGAAAGCGAGCGCAAGTATCGCACCCTGGTAGAAAACCTCTACGAGGGGATCTGGCTCATCGACGAACACGACCACACCACCTTCGTGAACACCCGCATGACGGAACTGCTCGGCTACAGCGCCGAGGAGATGCTCGGCAGGGATCTGTTTTCCTTCATGGACGAGCGCGCCGTCGAGGCCGCGCGGCGCGAGCTCGCGGGATGCCGCGGCAGGCGCGCCGAATACGAACTGGAGTTTCGCCACAAGGATGGCGCTGCCCTCTACACCCACATCACCACGGCGCCGCTCCACGATGCGCAGGGCAACTACCGCGGTGTACTCGCCGGCGTGGTCGACATCACGGCGCGGCGTAAGGCCGAAGAGGCGCTGCAACGGCGCGAGCGCGAGTTCGAGGCGCTGGCCGAGCGCGCCCCCGACATCATCGCGCGCGTGGACGCGCACCATCGCATCAGCTACGTGAACCCTGCCGTGGAGCGCCTGACCGGATACCCGCGCGCGTGGTTCCTGCACAAGACCGTGTGTGAGCTCGACCTCCCCGAGGAGGAAAAGGCGCTGCGCGAGCGGGTGCTGCGGCGCGTGTTCGAAACCGGCGAAGAGCAGGTGATCGAACACGAGTTCGCCGCCGGTGAAAACAAGCGCTACTTCCAGGCCCGCCTGGCGCCGGAATTCGGCGCGCACGGCAAGGTGGTATCGGTGCTGGTGGTGGACCGTGACATCACCGACCTGAAGCGGGCGCAGTTCGCCCTTGAAACCCTCACCCTCCATGATCCGCTGACCCAGATCCCCAACCGCCGCTACCTGGAGCAGTTCATCGGGCGTGAATGGGGACGGGAAGTGCGCCACGGACACCGCGTCGCCGTGATCATGGCGGACATCGATCACTTCAAGGCCTATAACGACCGTTACGGCCATCAGCGTGGCGACGACTGCCTGCGTCAGGTGGCACAAACGCTGCGGGCCTGCCTGCGCCGTCCCACCGACTTCCTGGTGCGCTACGGCGGCGAGGAGTTCGCCGTCGTGTTGCTGGAGGCCGATCTGCCCGCCGCCGTCCACATGGCCGAGAGCATGCGCCGGGCCGTTCTCGATCGGCGCCTGCCCCATGCGGCCTCGCCCAGCGCGCCGGTGGTCACGCTGAGCCTGGGCGTGAGCGCGGCCCCCGCCGCCTCGACCAGCTTTCCTGCGCTGCTTGGCTTGGCCGACGAGGCCCTTTACAGGGCCAAGCGCAACGGCCGCAACCGCGTCGAACTCGCCGAGTGAGCCGCGCTGCATGGCGATGGCGCGGTTCTAAGCTTTCCCTGTGAGGGATCCGGCTGCGCTCGCGCGGCCGTGGATCCGACCAGACAACTGAGGGGAAAGCCATGACCAAGCCGGAAACGCCTGACGTCTCGACCATGCAGGCCCAGCCACAGCAGCAACACCTCTGGCTGAAGAAATTCCTCGGCGACTGGACCTTCGAAGGCGAGGCCAACATGCCGGGCGAACCTGCCATGAAGTTCAGCGGCACCGAAAGCGTGCGCGCCCTCGGCGACCTGTGGATCATCGCCGAGTCCCGCGGCCCCATGCCCGACGGCGACACCGCGGAAATGGTGATGACACTGGGCTATGACAGCACGAAAAAGACTTACGTAGGTTCATGGGTCAGCTCCACCATGGCGTACATGTGGTGCTACGACGGCGCCCTCGACACCACGGGCAACAGCCTCATCCTCGAATCCGTCGGCCCCAGCATGACCACGCCCGGCGCCATGGTCCGCTCACAGGACGTCATCGAATTCGTGAGCGACACCCATCGCATCATGCGTTCCCGGATGCTCGGCGACGACGGCCAGTGGCACCAGATGATGGAGATGCACTTCCACAAGAAGACCTGAACCGCGGCACGAAAGGCAATTCGCCCACGGTGTGGGCTCCTACAACGGCCTTCCCCCGTAGGAGCCGACATCGTCGGCGAATGCGTCCCGGATGCCGCCCTGCGGTTGGAAAGATTCGCCCACGGTGTGGGCTCCTACAACGGCCTTCCCCGGTAGGAGCCGACATCGTCGGCGAATGCGTCCCGGAAGCCGCCTGCGGTTGGAAAGATTCGCCCACGGTGTGGGCTCCTACAACGGCCTTCCCCCGTAGGAGCCGACATCGTCGGCGAATGCGTCCCGGAAGCCGCCTGCGGCACGAAAGGCAATTCGCCCACGGTGTGGGCTCCTACAACGGCCTTCCCCCGTAGGAGCCGACATCGTCGGCGAATGCGTCCCGGATGCCGCCTGCAGCATGAAAGGCAATTCGCCCACGGTGTGGGCTCCTACAACGGCCTTCCCCCGTAGGAGCCGACATCGTCGGCGAATGCGTCTGGGAAGCCGCCGTGCGGTTGGAACGATTCGCCCACGGTGTGGGCTCCTACAACGGCCTTCCCCCGTAGGAGCCGACATCGTCGGCGAATGCGTCTGGGAAGCCGCCGTGCGGTTGGAAATATTCGCCCACAGTGTGGGCTCCTACAACGGCCTTCCCCCGTAGGAGCCGACATCGTCGGCGAATGCGTCAGGGAAGCCGCCGTGCGGTTGGAAAGA
>JBFXES010000081.1:0-12253 GCA_050179875.1 Thiohalomonadaceae bacterium | reverse complement strand
AAGTCGTTGGTGTTCACGCCCAGCAGCCTGAGCCCCTCCACTTCCTTGTTGAGCCTCATGTGGCCCAGCTCTACCGCAATGGCCGACGAGGAGCGGCTGATGATGAGCACGGCGGTGAGCAGCGGCCCCAATTCCAGCACCACCACCTGGGACAGCACGGCCACCATTTCGCGGGTGCTGCCGAACATGTGCATGAGGGCGATGAGCTGGGAGACCATGCCGAGGCCCACGGCGGTGCCGATCAAGGTGATGGTGGGCAGGGCGTCCACGCCGGTGAAGATGATCTGGGCGAGCAGGGAACTGGCGGCGGCGCGGTTGTAGCGTCGCGCAGGGTGGCGGGCGTCACGGAAGGCGCGCAGCACGAAGGCGGTGAGGTCGATGGGATAGAGCACCAACCCCAGGGTGCGGCGGCCGACGGCGCCTGCGATGTTGTCCAGTCTCCGCATCGAGGTCTCGGATGCCGGCCCGGTTCGCGGCGCGGAAGCTGCGGCATGGGCCGCGATCCTTACGATTGCCGGCGAGCGGGCCTGATGTGCCCCGCCGACAATCCTTCAATCACGACGACACCAGCGGCGCCACCCGCGCCTCGATGAACCCGCTGAGCGGGCTCAGATCGCGGTAGCGGCCGGCCACCTCGCGCACGTAGTCGAGCGTGCGGGGAATGTCCTTCAGGTAACCGGGCTTGCCGTCGCGGATGTTCAGCCGCGCAAAAATGCCGATGGCCTTCAGATGGCGTTGCACGCCCATCAAATCGAACCAGCGCAGGAATTCGCCCTGGTCGCGCATGTCGGTGAGCCCCGCCTCGAGCACGATGTCGTGGAAGCCGAGTACCCACTGCTCCACCCAGTGGCGCGGCCAGGCGATGTAGCAGTCCTTGAGCAGCGACACCAGGTCGTAGCTGAGCGGGCCGATGACAGCATCCTGGAAATCGAGGATGCCGGGATTGGGGTCGCTCACCATCAGGTTGCGCGAGTGATAGTCCCGGTGCACCGTGACGCGCGGCTGCTCCAGGGCGGAATCGGCGAGCAGGTCGAAGGCGGCGTTGAGCAGCTGATGATCCTGCTGGCTGAGGGGCAGGTGCAGGTGGCGGCCCAGGAACCATTCGCGGAACAGTTCCATTTCGCGCAACAGGAGCATGCGGTCGTAGGGCGGCAGCTCGTCGTTGCGCGGGCCGCGGGTCTGCAGTTCGGCCAGGGCGTCGAGGGCGTCGCCGTAGAGGCGGCCGACACTCTCCTCATTCAGATGGGTGAGGTACTGCTCCGTGCCCAGGTCGCTGAGCAGCAGGAAGCCTTCCGCGTGGTTCTCTTCCAGGATGCGCGGCACGTGCAGCCCCAGGCCTTCCATGAGCCGCGCCACCTTGATGAAGGGACCGACGTCTTCCTTTTCCGGCGGCGCATCCATGACGATGCGGGTCTCGTCGTCGAAGGCGATGCGGAAATAACGACGAAAGCTGGCGTCGGACGAGGCCGGCGTGAGCTCGAAATTGGGAAACCCGAGGTCATGGCGCAGCCAGCGGGTGATGGATTCGACGCGTGCGGGCAAGGGAGGACTCTCGCAGTCAGGACGGGCGCGATTATACGCGAGGCCCGCACAGGGCACGCGCGGATCCCCGCCCGTAAGGCCGACCACCCCAGCCTACCGGGCCCGGGTCACCGAAAACGTGACCGTGGTTAAACCCGGCAGACGTTACAATCCGGACCCATGGCTCGAACGACCCCCAACCTGCACGCCGATCTTCCGGACGCCGGCCGCTACCAGGCGGTGGACATGCTGCGCGGCGCGGCCATCGCGCTCATGATCGCCTTCCACCTCTGTTTCGACCTGATGTACTTCGGCGTGCTGCGCGTGAACATCTATCGCGACCCGTTCTGGGTGGGCGCGCGCATGTCCATCGTCACCCTGTTCCTGCTCACCATGGGCGCAAGCCTCTACCTGGCCACCTGCCGCGGCATCAACTGGCCGCGCTTCTGGCGGCGGGTGGCGCGCATCGCCGCCGGGGCGGCGGCGGTGAGCGCAGGCACCTACCTGGTGTTTCCGCGCAGCTGGATCTTCTTCGGCGTGCTGCACTTCATCGCCCTTGCGAGCGTGCTGGCCCTGCCCTTCCGCAGAGGGTACTGGTTGAACCTGGCCCTGGGTCTGGCGCTGGTGGCGGTGGGGCTGTGGGTGGCGCATCCATTCTTCAACCAGCCCGGCCTGAACTGGATCGGCCTGGTTACCCGCAAGCCCCTCACCGAGGATTACGTACCCCTGCTGCCCTGGTTCGGCGTGGTGCTGATCGGCCTGTGGCTGGGGCGAACGGTGTACGGCCGCGCCACGGTGCCCGCCTGGGCCACCCGGCAGCGCCATGGCCGCCTGGCGCGGATGCTGGCGTTCGCGGGGCGGCACAGCCTGCTGATCTATCTGGTTCACCAGCCCGTTCTGTTCGGGGGGCTGTGGGTGATGATGCGCCTGCTGTGAGGATCCTGGGGAAAACCACGGCGCTCCGTCGTTGACCTTCCGGCAGGAAAAGGCATTCGCCCACCGGTGTGGGCTCCTACGGGGAATCGTGAATAACCAGGAGGTCACGGAGAACCCGGAGAAAAGCAAGGCGTCTTCTCCGTGGCCCTTCATGGCCTCCGTGGTTGCTCCTTCCCGGCGAGGAGGCCTGCGGCGGCGCCCCTGAGGGCGCCGCCGTGCCTGCCGGTTGGCCCCTCCGTGGGCCCATAGGGGATTCGTTACCAGCGCAGGGCGAGCTTGCCGCCGAAGGTCTGGGCATCGCCGGTCTTGTCGACCTCAAGACCGATGCTGACCAGGCCGAGCGCCAGGTTGGCGCCCACGTAATACTTGCCGAGGGTGAAACTCTCGTCGTCGAGGCCCGTCACATTCGGCTCGCTGTCCACCCACACCTGGCCGACGCCGGCATAGGGGGTGAGCATGGCGAAGCCCTTGGAAACGGTCAGTTCCAGGCCCCGGGTTTCCAGGTCGAGCTGATCCACCCCACCCATGCGCGACCAGGTGCCGCGCAGGGCCACGGCGGGCATGGCGACACCGCCTTCGATGAAGGCGTAGCGCAGCTCGGCGCCGGTGAGATTGACGTTGGAATCGGGGATGGCGGCGTACATCAGGCCCACGTCGATGCCGAAAGGCAGGCCCTTGTGCAGGTGCACCTTGGGGATCAGGACGGTATCGAGGTCGCTGTCGTCGGTGACGCGCTCGAACAAGTCCGAGTTTTCCAGTTGGGTGGCGCTCACTTCGACGCCGATGTCGAAGCCGGTCACGCCCAGCGGCTCGGCCGGGGCCAGGGCCTTGTAGCTCAGGGCGGCGCCGAGGTCTTCGGAAAACCGCAGGAATTCGCGCTGGTTCAACGCGCCGAGGTCGTCGATGTCGGCCGCGCTGACGCCGCCGGCGGCAAGCGCGAGTGCCAGGAAAAGGGTCTTGCGCATGTTTTTCTTTAGGCCTTTTTCACAGGAACGGGGAGGAGTCTACTCCCGGCCGGCGGGCGGAATCATGACGTGCGTCCCGGTTTGATGCCGGCGGGGATCTGTGCGATGTTACCGCGTTTTCAAAACGAGCCCTCCGCGTCCGCGCCCGTGCCATCCCCGTTTCCTGCCAAAGCCAGGCTGCTGCTTGCCCTGCTGACCGCCTGGGCCGGGTACGCTCACGCCCAACAGACGCTCGATCCCTGGCGCCTGTGCCCGAGCCCGCCCGAGGCCCCGCCGCTGCCCCCGGCGGCAGGCGGCACCCGCATCACGGCCGATCAGGCCGAGGCGCAGGGCGAGCGCGGCCGCGAGCTGAGCGTGTTCCGGGGCAACGTGGTGGCGGAGCGCGACGGCAGGCGCATCGCAGCCGACCAGCTGGAATACGACACCGCCGCCGACGTGGTGAACGCCCATGGCGCGGTGCAGGTGCACGCCGAAGGCATCCGCCTGGAGGGCGCGCGCGCCCGGCTGGATCTGGCCAATGACGCCGGCGAGCTGGAGGACGCCAGTTATTTCATCCCCGAGGCCCACGCCTATGGCGAGGCCCGGCGCATCGGGTTCGAAGGCACGGAGCAGGCCGAACTGCGCGATGCCACCTACACCACCTGTCCGCCGGGCCGGGAAGACTGGGCCATGCACGCGCGCCTCATCGAACTGGATCGCGCCAGCAACACCGGCGAGGCCTACGACGTCACCCTGCGCCTCGGCGGCGTCCCCGCCCTCTATCTGCCGTACATCAACTTCCCCCTGGAGGGACGCAAGACCGGCCTGCTCGCCCCCAGCTACGCCTCCTCCGAGCGCAACGGCCTGGACCTGAGCGTGCCGTGGTACTGGAACATCGCGCCCAACCGCGACGCCACCCTCACGCCCCGCGTCATCACCGAGCGCGGGGCCATGCTCATGACCGAGTACCGCCATCTCACCGCCACCAGCTCCAGCGCGGTCACGGTCGACTACCTGCCCAACGACGACCTGTTCGGTGACGACCGCAGCCAGTACACCGTGCGCCATCGCCAGCGGCTGGCGCCGCGCTGGGATCTGGCGCTGAATTACAACGAGGTCTCCGACGACCAGTACCTGGACGACATCGACAACACCCTGGCGAGCGCTAGCGCCACCCATCTCGAACGCCGGCTCGACCTCACCTACGGCGCACCGTCCTGGCGCTTCCTGGGCCGGATCCAGGACTTCCAGCCGCTGGTGGCGGGCAGCGAACCCTACCAGCTGCGCCCGCAACTGGTCGCCAGCGGCGCCGGCGCGATGAGCGCCCTGCGCTACGACTTCCGCACCGAGTACAGCCAGTTCGTGCACGACACCCGCGATCCCACGGGCGCACGCTTCGACCTCTATCCGGCGCTCAGCGCGCCCATGGAGGGGGACTGGTGGTTCCTCACGCCGCGCCTGTCGCTGCGCCACACCCAATACCTGCTGGAAGACGCCGGCGGCGACAACGAGCGTTCGCGCACCCTCCCGCTCACCAGCCTGGACAGCGGCCTGTTCTTCGAACGCGAGCTTTCCATGTTCGATCACCCGCTGGTGCAGACCCTGGAGCCGCGCCTGTTCTACCTGCACGTGCCGTTCGAGGCGCAGGACGACCTGCCGGTGTTCGACACCACGCCCATGACCTTCTCCTTCGCGCAGCTGTTCCGCGAGAACCGTTACACCGGTCCCGATCGCGTGGCCGACGCCAACCAGGTCACGGCCGCCCTCAGTTCCCGCTTCCTGAGCCAGACCACGGGCCGCGAGCTGGCGCGCGCCGGCATCGCCCAGACCTGGTTCTTCGAAGACCCGCGCGTCACCCTGCCCGGGGAGACGGCCATCGACCGCGGCTATTCCGACATCGCCGGCGAACTGGCGGCCTCGCCCATTCCCTTCCTCGAGATCTCCGCCACCACGCGCTGGGACCCGGAATTGAACGATGCCCAGGAAACCGCAGCGCGCCTGCGTTACAGTCCGGATCAACTGCACGTGGTGGACGCCGCCTATCGCGTGCGCGAGAACGGCCGCGTCATGAACCGCGACGTGCTGGTGGTCTGGCCCATCACGCGCAACTGGCATGCGCTGGGGCGCTGGTACTATGACCTGGTGGCCGAACGCACCCTAGAGAGCGTGGTCGGCATCGAATACGAGAGCTGCTGCTGGACCGTGCGCCTGGTCGGCCGCGATCGCCCGGTGCTCACCGCCGAGGGCGACCTCGAATCCGACCGCAGCATCCATTTCACCTTTGAGCTCAAGGGCCTGGCCAGTCTCGGCCAGCCCCTGGAGAGCGTGATCGAAGAAGGACTCGTGGGATACCGATGAAACATCGCCGCCTCATCGCCGCTGCCCTGCTCGCCTGTGCGGGCGCGGCCCCGGCCCAAGTGATCGAACTCAACCGCGTGGTGGCCGTCGTCAACGACGACGTGGTCACTGCGCAGGAGCTCGAGGAGCGCACGCGCATCGTGCTGCAGCAGATCAACAAGGCCAACACGCCCGCGCCGCCCAAAGACGTGCTCACCCGCCAGGTGCTGGAGCGCCTGATCCTGGAGCGCATCCAGCTGCAACTTGCCGCCGAGGCCGGCATGCGCGTGGAAGACGAGGCGGTGAACCAGGTGGTGGCCAACATCGCCGCCGAGAACCGCCTCACACCCGAGCAGTTCCGCCAGGTGCTGGCGCGGGACGGCGTGGACTACGCCGAATTCCGCGAAGACATCCGCAAGGAGATCATCGTGTCGCGCCTGCGCGCCCGCCAGGTGAACAGCCGCGTGAACGTGACGCCGCAGGAAGTGGAAAATTATCTCGCCTCCGCCTCGGCCAGGGCGCAATTGCAGAACGAATACCACCTGGCGCACATCCTCATCGCGGTGCCCGAGGCCGCCGGCCCCGAGCAGATCCAGCGCGCCCGCAGCGAGGCCGAGCAGGTGCTCGGCCAGCTCAAGCTGGGCGCCGATTTCCGCCAGCTCGCCATCGCCCATTCCGACGGCCAGCAGGCCCTGGAAGGCGGCGATCTGGGCTGGCGCAAGGGCGGCCAGTTGCCCAGCCTGTTCGCCGAGGTGGTGCTCACCATGGAGAAGGGCGAGGTGAGCGAGCTCATCCGCAGCCCCAGCGGCTTCCACATCATCAAGCTGGTGGACGTGCGCGGCGGCGAGGAGAAGCACGTGGTCAAGCAGGTGCACGCGCGTCACATCCTCATCCGCCCCAACGAGATCGTCTCGGACGCCGAGGCGCGTGCGCGCCTGGAACGCCTGCGTGAACGCATCCTGGGCGGCGAGGACTTCGCGCAGTTGGCGCGCGTCCATTCCGACGACAAGGGCTCGGGCGCCAACGGTGGCGACCTGGGCTGGGCCAGCCCGGGCCAGATGGTCCCCGAATTCGAGGAAATGATGTACAAGACGCCGGTGGGACAGGTGAGCGCGCCGTTCCGCACCCAGTTCGGCTGGCACATCGTGCAGCCGCTGGCGCGGCGTGACCACGACAACACCGAGGAATTCCGCCGCACGCGCGCCATGGAGGCCCTGCGCCAACGCAAGCAGGAAGAGGAAACCGAGGCCTGGCTGCGCCAGATCCGCGACGAGGCCTACGTGGAATACCGCCTGGAAGGCTGATCTCCCATCCCGTAACGACGGGTGGTTACCGCAGGTAGACGAGTTGAAAAACCAGAATCCGCCCCTCCGCCTCGCACTCACCCCCGGCGAACCCGCCGGCATCGGTCCCGACCTCTGCGTGCAGGCCGCACAGCGCCCGCGTGACCTGGAGCTGGTGGCGGTGGCCGATCCCGACATGCTGCTGGCGCGGGCGCGCCAGCTGAACCTGCCGCTGTCACTGCGCAGCTACGACCCGGAGCGCGCTCCCGCGCCCACCCGCGCCGGCGAGCTGACCGTGCTGCCCATGAAACTGGCGGCGCCCGCGCGGGCCGGCGTGCTCGACACCCGCAACGCCACCTACGTGCTCGACTGCCTCGCCCGCGCCGTGGACGGCTGCATGGAAGGGGAATTCGCCGCCATGGTCACCGGCCCGGTGCACAAGGGCGTGATCAACGAGGCCGGCGTGCCCTTCACGGGCCACACCGAATTCCTCGCCGAACGCACCGGCACGCCCTTCGTGGTGATGATGCTCGCCACCCCGGGCCTGCGCGTCGCCCTCGCCACCACCCACCTGCCCCTGCGCGACGTGGCCGACGCCATCACCCCCGTGCTGCTGGACGAGATCATCCGCATCCTGCACCGCAGCCTCACGGAACGCTTCGGCATCGCGCGGCCGCGCATCGTTGTGTGCGGACTCAATCCCCACGCGGGCGAGGGCGGCCACATGGGCCGCGAGGAGATCGAGATCATCACCCCCGTGCTGGAAGGCCTGCGTCACGAAGGCATGGAACTGATCGGCCCGCTGCCCGCCGACACCGCCTTCGTGCCGCGCCTGCTGGAAGACACCGACGCCGTGCTCGCCATGTACCACGACCAGGGCCTGCCCGTGCTCAAGCACAAGGGTTTCGGCCACGGCGTGAACGTCACCCTGGGCCTGCCCATCGTGCGCACCTCCGTGGACCACGGCACCGCCCTCGACCTGGCCGGCACCGGCCGCGCCGACATCGGCAGCCTGGAATACGCCATCGAAGTGGCGCTGGCGCAGCTCCGTCATGCGTGAGGTTGAAAAGATCAACCACGGGGGACACGGGGAACACTGGGAAATCCACAAATGTTTTTCCCATCTGTCAGGAGCGGTTGCCATCCCCCGAAGAATCCCCGTGTTCCCCGTATCCCCCGTGGTTAAGGCTTTTTCTTTCTCCTTTGGCCTCCGTGGTTAACCCAAATCAGCCATAATCCACTGCCATGCAGCATCAGGCACGCAAACGCTTCGGCCAGAATTTCCTGCGCGATCACACGGTGATCGACCGCATCGTGCGCGCGGTGAATCCGCGGCCCGGCGAGCGGGTGGTGGAGATCGGCCCCGGGCTCGGCGCCCTCACCGGACCGCTGCTGCAGGCACTGGGCCGGCTGGACGTGGTGGAGCTGGATCGCGATCTCATCCCCCACTTGCAGGAGAAGTTCGCCGGCGCCGGCGAGCTGCGCATCCACCAGGCCGACGCCCTGCGCTTCGATTTCCGCACGCTCGCGGGCCCCGGTGAGCCCCTGCGCGTGGTGGGCAACCTGCCCTACAACATCTCCACCCCCCTCATCTTCCACCTCATCGAACAGGCCGACGTCATCCGCGACATGCACTTCATGCTGCAGAAGGAGGTGGTGGACCGCCTCGCCGCCGCGCCGGACACGGCGGACTACGGCAGGTTGAGCGTGATGGTGCAGTACTACTGCAAGGTGGAACGCCTGTTCATGGTCCCGCCCGGCGCCTTCCACCCGGTGCCCAAGGTGGACTCGGCCGTGGTGCGCCTCGTGCCCTACCGCGAGGCCCCGGTGCAGGTGAACGACCAGGAGCGTTTCGCCCGCCTGGTGGCGCAGGCCTTCAGCCAGCGGCGCAAGACCTTGCGCAACACCCTGCGCGGCTGGGTGGCGGCCGAGACCATGGCGGCGCTGGACATCGACCCGGGCCGGCGCGCCGAGACCCTGACCCTGGCCGAGTTCGCCGCCCTCGCCAACGCCGCCGGGGAAAGTCCGGGCTAAATTTCGTCCTTTGGCAGGCCGTTACAGACCAGGGAGGGATGCAATGGCAGCCGCCGCTGAACAAAGACTCGTGGTGCGGGTGGGACAGGTCCTGTTCGGCCTGCCCGCGCTCGCTTCCGAAGGCATCCTCGCGCCCCCCGCCCATGTGACCGCCCTGCCCGGCGCACCGGCGGACGAACCCGGCGTGTTCCACCACGGCGACGGCACCGTGGCCCTGGTGGACCTGCGCCGCAAGCTGGGCCTGGAAGACCGGGGCGGCCGCCTGGTGCTGGCCCGCGCCGGCGGCGCCCTGCGCGGCTTCGTGGTGGACGAGGTGCTCGGCTTCGCCGCGCCCGAGGCACGGCGCACGGCCCTGCCTCCGGGCCTGCCGGCGCGCACCTTCCACGGCGCCCTGCTGCACGCCGAACGCATCGCCCTGCTCAGCGATTTCGAGGCCTTGTACGCCCTCAAGGACGCGGGCACCGCCCTGCGCACGCTGGCCGCATCGCCGCCCGCGGCGCCTGCCGCCGCCCACCTGCCCCTGCACGAGGCCCTTGGAGAGGCCGCGGCTCAGCTGCGGGAAGACCGCAAACCCGCGCCCAGACCCACCGAATCCCGGCCGACACCTCCTGGCCCCGAGGCCGCGCCGTCCCCGGAAGCGGATCAGAAGCCGGCCCTTGGCGCAACGCGCCCGGGCGGCGGGAAGGAGGCCGCCGATACGCCCCGCGCGCCCGCGTCGCCGCGACCCGCCGCCGGCGCGAAGCCGCCCACGGAAACCGCGCGCCGCCCGGAGAAGCCGGCCGCCAAGCCCGCGCCGGTACCGCCTCCGGCCAGCCCCGCCCGGCCGGCCACGGTGGAGCCCGCCGCACGGGGACCCGCGCCCGTACCGGCGAAACCAGCACCGTCTGCCCCGCAGACGCCATCGGCGCCTGCGGCGCGGAAACCCGCGCCGGCGGCCTCGGGCCATGCGCCGCCGGCACGGCCCGCGCCCGCCCCGTCGAAGGAAGCGCTCACTGCCCCGCCTGACAAGACACGGCATGCCTTCGTGCTGCCCGTACTGGCCACGGCGGCAGTGGCCGGGCTGGGGGTGATCCTGCTGCCCTTCCTCGGTCTGGAGACGGAAAGGCCCCGCACGCTGTCGGCACCGCCGGCGCGGACGGCCGCGCCCGCGGCCGACCCCGCCCCCGTTCCGGCCGTGCCCGCCGCGGACCCGGCCGCCGCACCGCCGTCGCCCGTGGCAACCGCCGAGCCGGCCCCTGCCCCGGAACCTTCGTTGCCCGTCGCAGCCGCCGAGCCGGCCCCTGCCCCGGAACCCCCGCCGCCCGCACCAGTGGCGCCCGAACCCCAACCCGCGCCGCCCCCGGCCATGGTGCACGTCGAGCCCGCATCCGATGGCGTGACCCTGGTGGTCGAACACGCAAAGAAACGGGAACGGGAAAAGGTCACGGTGCATACGGTGGTGCGCGGCGACACCCTGTGGGACATCGCCGCCCATTACCTGAAGGACCCCTGGTCCTACCCACGCCTGGCGGAGGACAGCGCCATCGAGGACCCCGACGTCATCCAGGTGGGCGACAAGGTGCGCATCGTCGAGCGCTGAGGACGGTTCGGCACGACACCGGGGCAAACCTGAGGCAGCGGGCGCTTAACTTCGCGCGCCGTTCCCCTTACCCTTCACGCCTCACGCATAACCGCTCGCTTTCACCATGCCCCACGTGCTCACCTGCGCCGAGCTCGGCGCCGCGCCCTTGCGCGCACTGTTCGCCCGTTATGGCGTTGCGCTCGTCGAAGTCCCGCCCCACGAGCCGATCCCCGGCTCCTGGTTCGGCGATCCGGAGGCCGGCATCATCCGGCGCACCGTTTATGTGCGCGGCGATACGCCCGTGCATTCGGCCCTGCACGAGGGTTGTCACCTCATCTGCATGGACGAAGGGCGCCGCGCGCAACTGCACACCGATGCGGGCGGCGACTACGACGAGGAAAACGGCGTCAACTACCTGCAGATCCTGCTGGCCGACTTCCTGCCGGGCGTGGGACGCGCGCGCATGATGGCGGACATGGATGCCTGGGGATATACCTACCGGCTCGGTTCGGCCCGCGCCTGGTTCGAAAATGACGCCGCCGATGCACGCGACTGGCTGATGCGTCATGGCCTCATCGATGAGGCGGACATACCCTCGTTCCGCCTGCGCGCCTAACCGTAACGGTTGAAGCGCTGGCGCAGGCTGACTAAGCTCAAGAACGCCTCGCCCTGGAACATGCATCCGCCAAGGAAAAGGCCCCTCCTTTCCGCCAGAGAAAAAGCATGATGCATCTCCCTCGCGACAGCGCGCCATGATCAAGCCCGCCACCCACATCCTGCCCGACGAGCCGGCGCTGTACCGCGCCGCTGCGGAACGCGTGGTGCAGATCGCGGCGGAAGCCACCGGCGCGCGCGGGAGCTTCCACCTGGTGCTTTCCGGCGGCCGCACGCCCGAGGGACTCTATGTGGAACTGGCGCGGCCCGAATTCGCCGCGCGCATGGACTGGCAGCACACCCACGTGTATTTCGGCGACGAGCGCAGCGTGCCCCCCGATCACCCGGACAGCAATTTCCGCCTCGCACACGAGCGCCTGCTCTCGCGCGTGCCGGTGCCCGCCACGCAGGTGCACCGTATCGCCGGCGAGCGGCCCGCCGCGCAGGCCGCCGTGGAGTACGCGGACCTGCTGGCGCACCACGCGCCGGTCGAGAACGGTTTCCCGCACTTCGACCTCGTACTGCTGGGGATGGGCCTGGACGGCCATGTGGCGTCGCTGTTTCCGGGCACTGAGGCTCTCGCCGTCGCTGACGCCGCGGTGGCGCCCGTGTATGTGGAGAAGCTCCAGACCTGGCGCGTCACGCTCACCTTTCCCGTGCTCGACCGTGCGCGTCATGTACTGCTGTTGGTGGCGGGCGCGAAAAAATCCGCGGTGGTGCGCCGCGCGCTGCGCGAATCCCCCGGAACGGATCCCATTCCCGTGCAGCGCCTGCGGCCGCAGGGTGAAGTGGAATGGTTTCTCGATGCGCAGGCCGGCGCCGGCCTCCGCGAGTCACCCCAATGAGCGCTCACGTCGTGCACGGACTGGCCGGGGACCTCGGCGGCACCAAGACGCTGCTGCAGATCGCGGAATTCGAATGCGCGGCCATGAGGGTCCTCGCCGAGCAGCGCTTCGACAGCCGCGCCGATCCGGGCCTCGCGC
>JBFXES010000080.1:0-12387 GCA_050179875.1 Thiohalomonadaceae bacterium | reverse complement strand
ATGCCTTTCACCTATCGCCAGCGGCTGGCGAACCCACGTTCGCCGACGATGTCGGCTCCTACAACGCTTCGGGAACCGCCGTAGGAGCCCACATCGTGGGCGAATACCTTTCACACATCGCCAGCGGCTGGCGAACCCACGTTCGCCGAACAACGCGCCCAATCAGCCGCAGGCCTCAAGGGCGGCGATCTCCTGCGCGGTAAGCGGCCGGTACTCGCCGGGGGCGAGGGCGGGGTCCAGCTCGACCGTGCCGATGCGGTCACGGTGCAGCGCGAGCACGTGATTGCCCACGGCGGCGAACATGCGCTTCACCTGGTGGTAGCGTCCTTCGGCAATGGTCAGCCAGACCTGGTTTTCCGCAAGGACTTCGACCTGCGCCGGCCGGGTCGGCCTGTCGTCGCCACGCAGCGGCACGCCCGCGGACAACTGCTCGACCATGGCGGCGGTAAGCGGCTCGGCCAGGGTCACGCGATAGCGCTTGGGGCACTTGCGCCGCGGGCTGGTCACCCGGTGCGACCAGTCGCCGTCGTCGGTGATGAGGACAAGACCCGTGGCGTCCAGATCCAGGCGCCCGGCCGCGTGCAGCCCTTTCTTGCGCGGCTCATGGATCAGGTCGAGCACCGTGGGATGCAGGCCATCCTCGGTCACGGAGACATAACCGGTGGGCTTGTGCAGCATGAAGTAGCGCGATCCCTGCACGACCACGGCCTCGCCGCGCAGCGTGACGGCCTGTTCCGGTCGCACGTGAACGGAGGGGTCGCGCACCACCGCGCCGTCCACGGCCACCTCGCCCCCGCGCACGGCGCGCTGCGCCTGGGTGCGCGTGAGCCCGGCGGCGTTGGCAAGGAAGCGGTCAAGGCGCAGGGTCATTGTGATTTAGTCACTGTGGCACGGCAGTTCGGGGCGCAGAATGTTGCCACGTCTTCAACGGAGGTGCACTCGATGAAACAGAACGTTGGCGGAATCGACAAGACTCTTCGCATCGTCGCCGGTGTGGCGCTCATCGGCCTGACCGTGGCCGGCGTGCTGCCCGCCTGGGGCTGGATCGGCGTGGTGCCGCTGGCCACCGGTCTCATGGGCTTCTGCCCGCTGTATCCGCTGGTGGGCGTCTGCACGAAGAAATGAGCCTTGCCCGGGGAAGGCCGCGCCGTGCGGCCTTCCTCACACTTGCCTTCCTTCCCGGACTGCAGGACAGTCGCGCCGTCGAGACCATTGCCGCGCACTGCCATGTCCAAGTTCAACCTCCTCGCCATCGGCCAGCGCTTTCGCTGGAACGGTGAAACCTGGCGCAAGACCAGTCCCCTGCTCGCCGTCAACGAGGCCACGGGCGCAAGCCGCCTGGTGCCGCGCGCCGCTGTGCTGCAAGTGCTCGACGGCGACACTGCACCCACGCCTGTTCCGAATCGGCCGTTGGACGCGCACACTGTCGCCACGGCCTTGTCGGCCCACCTGGAGGCCTCCCTGGAAGCGGTCAGCGCCCAGGACATCCCGCCCGAGACCAAGGCCGCGCTCGCCGACGCGCTGCGCGCCAGCGATGCCGCCGCAAGACGGAAGCTGGGCCTTCCCTGACACCACCGCGGTTCGACCATTTCAAAGAGAAAACCACGGAGGCCACGGAGACCACGGAGAAGGGACAGAACGAACGCGCGTCTCGCGTATTCACGTTGGCGCGCAACGCCTGCGTGACAAACGCGGCCCGAACGTGTCACGTAGCTTCGCAACGTGACCTACGCATCGGTTATCCCCGTATGCGATGGGCCTCAGTAGAAATAGGCCAGCAACACGCCGCCGAACAGGATGCGGTACCAGGCGAAGCCGATGAAGCTGTGATTGGAGACGAAGCGCAGCAGGCTCTTCACCGCCACCAGCGCGGCCACGAACGCGGTCACGAAGCCGACGACGAACAGCGGCAGGTCCGAAGGCTGCAGCAACGCCCAGTTCTTGTACACGTCGTACGTGGTCGCCGCGGCCATGGTGGGAATGGCGAGAAAAAACGAAAACTCCGTCGCCGCCTTGCGCGAAAGTCCGAACAGCAGACCGCCGATGATGGTGGCGCCGGAACGCGACACGCCGGGAATCATGGCCACGGACTGTGCGAAACCCACCTTGAGCGCATCCTTCCAGCGCATGTCGTCCACGGTCTCGATGTGGTGCTTGCGGTTGTAGAAGTGCTCCACCCACAGGATCACGCCGCCGCCGATCACCAGCATCATGGCGACGTTGAACGGATTGAACAGGTGATCCTTGATGATGCGATGGAACAGCAGGCCCAGCACCATGGCGGGGAGAAACGCCACCAGCAGGTTGATGGTGAAGCGCTGGGCCATGGGATCGCTGCCGAGCCCCGTCACGACCCGCACAATGCGTTCGCGGTATTCCCAACACACCGCCAGAATGGCGCCCAGCTGGATGGCGATGCTGAACACCTTGGCCACTTCGCCGTTGAAGCCGAGGAAGTCGCCGACGATGATCAAGTGGCCCGTGCTGGAAACGGGCAGAAACTCGGTGGCGCCTTCCACCAGGCCGAGCAGGAAACCTTTGAGGAGCAGAATCCAGTCCATGATGACCCTAGTGAGTTCAGTCAAGCCGCACTGGCGACGCACAGCTGCACGCAACCGCTAGCCTTCCCGCCCTCATTCCGTGACAGGATTTCCACCGGCTTCACAGCCGGATGAAAACATCCCCGCTTCCCGGGAGAAAAACGGGAGGGGCTCCATGGAGCCCCTCGGCAACGGGCAGCGAGAGTCTAGCAGGGTATCACCCGCGCCAGACGCGAAAATTCAGGTCTTCCGGTATTTCACTCCTTGAAGGCGCCTGTGACGGAGGCGCACCGAAGCCTCAGGCGCGGCGGAACCCGTCGTTGCGGCGCGGGCCGTTGGACGGGCGGTTGCCGCGCTCCGAGAAGTGCCGGCCGTCGCGTCGCGGGCCCCCAGGGCGGCGACGCACCGGCTCAAGGCGCGGCTCCAGGCCGGGGATCACGGCGTATTCGAGGCGGCTGCCCGTGAGGCGCTCGATGCGGCCGAGCTTCGGGCGATCGGCCGGTCCGACGAAGGTAATCGCCGTGCCGCTCGCGCCGCCGCGTCCGGTACGGCCGATGCGGTGGATGTAGTCCTCCGCGGCCATGGGCAGATCGAAGTTGATCACGTGGCTGATGCCGGCGATGTCCAGGCCGCGCGCCGCCACGTCGGTGGCGACCAGCAGGCGCACTTCACGGCGACGCATGCGATCCACGGTGCGCTTGCGATCGCGCTGGCCCATGTCCCCATGCAATGCGGCGCAGGCATGGCCTTGCTCCGTGAGCGTCTGCGCCAGGCTTTCGGCGCCCGCCTTGGTCGCGGTGAACACCACGGCCTGATCCAGTTCCTCGGTGCCGATGATGTGCGCGAGCAGCGCATGCTTGTGGGCGAGATCGTCGGCGCGGTGGGCGCGCTGGGCGATGCGCTCGTGACGCATGGCGGCGGCCGCCAGTTGCAGGCGCGCGGGATCGTTGAGCAGTTCCTTCGCCACGGCGAGCACGGAGCCCTCCAGGGTGGCCGAGAACAGCGCGGTCTGGCGCGACGCCGGCGTGGCGGCGGCGATGTGGCGCACGTCGTCGAGGAAACCCATGTCGAGCATGCGATCGGCCTCGTCCAGCACCAGCATCTCGAGGCGCGAAAAATCGATGCGTCCGCGCTCCATGTGATCCATGAGCCGGCCGGGCGTGGCCACCAGGATATCCACCGGGCGCGACAGGGCGCGGATCTGCGGCGGATAGGGAACGCCGCCCACCACGCTCGCCGTCACCGGGCGCGAGAAGCGGCCGAACTCGCGGATGTTCTCCTCTACTTGAGTGGCGAGTTCGCGGGTGGGCGTGAGCACCAGTACGCGCGGGCCGATGCCGCGCGCGGCGCTCGGAACGAGCAGGCGCTGCAATGCAGGCAGCACGAAGGCCGCGGTCTTGCCGGTGCCGGTCTGCGCGGAGGCCATGAGATCGCGGCCTTCCATCAGCACGGGAATGGCGCGGCGCTGGATTTCGGTGGGCTCAGTGAAACCGAGGTTTTCGATGGCGCGCAGCAGCGGCGCGCCCAGATTGAGCGAAGCAAATGACAAAAGGACGTCCTCGCCGCTCCCTGCCACAGGGGCGGACACGATGGTGAATGAAGAACCGAAGAGGCGAGCTACGGTGGCGTGCCATGCGCGGTTCGTTGCGCCGTGCAGCGCTTACGTCGCCAACCGGGAAACCGCACACGATGTGGGAAGAGAGGTCAGGAACGTACACTTCCCCGCAAGCGGAGAAGGCGCGAAGTCTAACCGGAACGTCGATCCGAAGCAACGGATTCTTCAGGCGTACCCGCGGGTTCTGCGAGGAATACTTGCGAACCGACTGCATACGGCTACGGTTTTTTCAGGTAAGCGCGTGCCATCAGGCCGCAAGGGAGTGGCGGTGAAGAAGCTCGTGCTGGCCGTGCTGGCGCTCCTGGTGGCCGGCGTGATCGCGCTCTGGTTCTCCCTGGACCGGATCGCCAAAGGCGCCGTGGAGCGGGGTGCCACCTACGCCACCGGCGTGACCACGCGGGTCGGCGATCTCAGGCTGGGACTCTTCTCCGGCGAGCTCGCCCTGCACGATGTGCGCGTGGACAATCCGCGCGGATACGAGGCCGCACACATCTTCGTCCTGCGTGACCTCGATCTGGGCGTGCATCCGCGCTCCCTGCTCGACGATGTGGTGCGCGTGCCGCGGCTCGTGATCAACGGCGTGCACGTCAATCTGGAGCGCGAGGCGGGCCGCGCCAATTATTCGGAGATCCTCGAAAACGTGCGCCGGCTCGGCAGCGATGGACAGCCCGCAGGGGCGCAGGAGCAAAAGCGCTTCATCATCGACGAACTGCGCATCGAAGACGTGCAGGCCGACGCGGTCTTCGCTCCCGAACTGGGCGAACGCGGGCGCACGCAGGTGACGGTCCCCGCCATCGCGCTGCGCGACGTGGGCGCGAAGAGCGGCGGCGTGACCATCGCCGAGCTCACCGGCATCCTGTCGCGCGAGGTGATGGGCGAGGTGGCGCGCAGCGGCCAACTGCCCGCGCAATTCCGGCAACAGCTCGACGCCGCCGTAGGTCGCGTGCAGGGCCTCGAAGGCGAGGCGCGCCGCGGCGTGGAAGAACGACGCCGGGGCCTGGAAGAGGAGGCCGGCCGCGCGATCGAGGAGCAACGTCGGCGCCTGGAAGAAGAAGGACAACGGCTGTTCGACTAAATGGAGCGGACTCGCGAGTGCCGCTCCGCGCCTCCGGCTACCCGCAGCAGCGCTTGAACTTGCGACCGCTGCCGCAGGGACACGGATCGTTACGGCCGGCCCGGGTCGCCGTGGTGGGGTGGATCTGTCCGTCCACATAGAACCAGCGCCCCTGTTCCCGCACGAATCGGCTGGTTTCGTGCAGCGCATCCACACGCGTGCCGTCACGGTAACGCGCGATGAATTCCACCATGCCTGTGTCGTCGCCCGGCTGCCCCGCCGACGTCGCGCGCACCTCCAGGCCGAGCCACACGGGCCCCTGCGCGGGGTCGATGGTCTGCGGCCGCGTGGAGACGTGCCAGCTCTCGCGCAGGAAACCGGCATCGCCCAGCACGTAGGCGCTGTAGCGCGCGCGCATCAGCCGTTCCGCGCTGAGGGCCGGTGTGCCCGCCAGAACGGGACCACAGCAGTCTGCGAAACGGGCGCCGCTGCCGCAGGGGCAGGCCGAGTCATTCAGATGCATGGGGATCTCCTGCACGACGGGAACTCCACCTTAACGCCCGCAGGCGTCGCGTCCAAGCTCAGACCCGGTCCAGCAAGCGCGTGGCCGCGGCGATGGCTGCGGCGTCCTCCGCCGTACCGATGATGGCGTCGGGCAGGCCGGTGCCTGCGGCGAGACGGGTACGCACGCGCACGAACAGGAAGGCGCCGACAACCGCCGCCGCGGCGGCGACCAGCGACACCGGCGCGAGACGCAGGGAATGGCGCATGGCGATGGGCGCGGCGCTCACCGCACCTGCCACCGCGCGCACGGCGAGGGCCGCGGCGCGCGTGCGCGGCGGCACGCCCGGCAGCTTGTCGATGATCTGCTCGCCGATGGCCAGGGCCGTAAGCACCCGGGCGGTGCGCGGCGACGCCAGCGCGTTTTCCACCGCGCCGGCTTCAGGGGACGGATGCTGGGCAAGCTTGCGGCTCGCCACCGCGGGCGCCACGAAGCTGCGCATGCCCGCCACGATGCCCACGCCTGCCGCTACGCCGAGCCAGAGGAGCGGATGCATTTCCGATCTCCGTTGCCTCTTGGAAAAGACTAGTCCCGTCGCGGAGGGACTCAGGCGGCGGCGAGCAACACGGCGTAGCGCGCCCCCTTGCCGCAGGCGATCAGGGCCAGCGACGGGAGCCAGTGCATGCGCAGCCAACCCGCCGCGAGGCAAAGCGGATCGCCGATCACCGGCAGCCAGGAAAACAGCAGCGCCACTGCGCCGTAACGCCGCACCCGTTCCACCGCCTTGCGATGCTCGGGCTTTGCGAGCGACTGCACGGGTCGACGCCAGGCAAGCACGCGTCCGATGCCCCAGGACGTCATGCCGCCCAGGGTATTGCCGGTGGTAGCCGCCGCCAGCAGCCACCACGGCGCATGCACGCCCTGCCACAACGACGCGACGAACAGCGCCTCCGACCCGCCCGGCAGCAGCGTGGACGAGACGAAGGCGCTGACGAACAGCGTGCCCGGACCGATGTCGTTCACGACCAGCCCTGCAGCGGCTCCACGCGGTAGGTGACCCCCATGCGGTGTTCAGCGCCGGGCGCGAGCGTGACCACGTTGTCGAGGGCATTGCCGCTTTCCACGCACAGCATGTGCCGGTAACCGTCCTCCCCCAGGTCGCCCATCTTTGCAGCCTTGTCCACCCAGGGATTCCACACGATGGTGGAACGCGCATTCTCCGCCGCAATGCGGATGCGACGCCGCAGCTTGTTGTCTACGATGAGCACGTCGTCCGTCGTGTCGAGATACACCCGATCGACCTCACCCGCTATGGACACGGGCCCCTGCTGGGTCTTGCGTGCACCGCCGTCCACCTTGTCCACGTGGCTGCGCCCTTCCAGTCCCTGCACCTCCACCTCGGCGATGTCGCCCACCTGGAAATAGGTATGCAAGGCCTCGCCCAGAGTGACCGGTGCGTCGTCCTCGTTGCGCGTCACCAGGTCCACGGACAGCGTGGCACCCACAGTGATGACGGCCTGCACCGGCGTGCGGTGGGGCCACAGGGCGGCGGTCGCCTCGCTCTCCACCAGCGCGAACGTGAGCCGCGTTTCGCCGCCTGCCAGCGCCTCCGTGGCGATGAGCTGCCAGGGAACGGTGCGCGCGTAGCCGTGGCCCGGTCTGGCGGCATCCGTGGCGTGGGGGCCGAACCAGGGCCAGCACACGGGCACGCCGCCGCGGATGGACTTGCCCGCAGCGAAACGCGCCTGCTCGCTGAGCCAGATGACCGGCGCCCCTCCCCTGGGCCGCCAGGCCACGACCTGGGCCCCTTGCAGGGCCACGCGCGCGTGGGCGTGGGCGTTCTCCACCTCGGCGAAGATGAATCCGTCGGTGGCCGTGAAATTCAGATGACCGGCGATGGCATGGCGCCGGTTCAGGTGTTCGACATCCGTGAGGTTCATTAGGAAGTTTCTCTAATTGTGGTTATGAGCCGCGGACGGCGGCGGAAATGTGACCGGCCCTAGTGTACTGTTTCGCTCTGTCCCGTACCCTAGACGGCCGTCCGTACATAGAAAGGACGCACGCCAGGGCGAGAGAGCGTCAAGGGAGTCCCGAGGCATCCCGTTTCAAGCGAAGACACGCCGATGGATGGGTTCAACAACGATTTCGCGGCACGGGCCCAGTTGCAACGCCTGCTGGCCCTGGCGCGCGACAACGAGGAAAAACTGCGTCGCTTCAGCGAGCAGGAGTTGCGCCTCATCGCCACGCCGTCGCTGCGCGAGGTGGTGACGCACATCGTGGGCGAATTCCCCGTGGCCTTCGGCGTGGACTGCGTCACCCTGGCCCTGGTCGATCCGCAGGAGGAACTCGCGGACATGCTGGCGGACGGCGCCCTCGCCCCCGCGGCGGCCGCACATCTGCTGTTCGTGAAGGGCGACGGACTTGCGCCCGTGTTCGGCGGACGCAACGGTCCCGTGCTGGGGCGCTTCAACGATCTGCATGCGCCACTGTTTCCGGGCGCGCGGAACCGCATCGCTTCCGTCGCCCTGCTGCCCCTGCGCCGCGGCGCCGAATGCATCGGCAGCCTCAATTTCGGCAGCGCCGACGCGCGGCGTTACGCGCCCGGCAGTTGCACGGATTTCCTGGAGCGCCTCGCGGCCATCGTCGCCATTTGCATCGAGAACGGCGCCAACCACGAACGCGTGCGCCGGCTTGGGTTCACCGATCCCCTCACGGGCGTGAACAACCGCCGCTACCTGGACGAGCGCATCGGCGAAGCGTTCGCCGCCGCGGCGCGCGCACGCGAGCCGCTGGCCTGCATGTTCCTCGACGTGGATCACTTCAAGCGCTTCAACGACCGCCACGGCCACGCGGCCGGCGATCACGCGCTGCGCGTGGTCGCGCAGCGCATGCGCGCCGAACTACGCCGCGGCGACGTGCTTTGTCGTTACGGCGGCGAGGAATTCGTGGCGCTGCTGCCGTGCACCGACGCCCACACCGCGCGCGAGGTCGCCGAGCGCATCCGCGCCGCCGTCGCCGATTACCCCTTCACCCTGGACGGCGGCCGCTCGGTGACGCTCTCGTTGTCCATCGGTGTGGCGGCGTGCCTGCCCGACCTTTCCGGCCCCGCCGTGGCGGCATTGCTGCAAGCGGCGGATGCGGCCGTTTACGCCGCGAAGGAAGCCGGCCGCGACCGGGTGGTAATCGCCGGGCAGATTTGAACGCCCCTCCTCCCGCGCGCTCCCGCACGGATTACGGCGCCCGTTCGCTGCTTATCCCCGATGGCGGTCGCCTGTGCAACGTGCCTTGCGCCAGGGCCGCACCCACCGCGATCCCCAGCGCACCGGCTAGCCATGGACGCTCGCGCCTCAGGTAGTCATAGGTTCCACGCCCGGTCACGCCTTTTTCCGGCAAGGCGCGCGCCTCGTGCACGTGCCCGATGACCACATCGGCGGCGCTGCGGGGCGTGAGGCGCTCGCTCAGGGCCGTCAGGGTTTCGCCCAGGGCCGCGCGCGCGTGCTGCACGTCCTCTTCGATGCCGTGAAGCTCGCCACCCTTGACCCGGGCATACGCCGGCCGTTGCGGCCGCTCCTTGCGCGCAGGCGCCTTCCGTTCCCTTTGTACCCCCTCGCCCTCGCCGGCGGCGGTATCGGCCATGGCGGCCTGGCGCGCGCCCATGGGCACGGGCTCGCCGGTGGTGGTGTCGCGGGCGGTCTGCCGTTCCATTTCGGCGTTCATCTCGGCGCCCATGAGGATCACGAAGGCGGAGATGTAGAACCACAGCATCAGAATCACGATGGCGGCCAGCGAGCCGTAGGTCTTGTTGTACGAACCGAAGTTGGCCACGTAAAACGAGAACAGCCCGGAAGCGAGGAGCCACAGCACCGTGGCCGCCACCGCCCCCACGCTGACCCACTGGAAACGGGGCGCCGCGCGACTCGGCCCGTAGCGATAGAGGATCGCCAGTCCGACGATCACCACCAGGGCCAGCGCCGGCCAGCGCGCCCACTGCAACACCGTGGCGATGGTCTCCGGCAGTCCCAGCGTCCCCACCAGCGCCGGCAGCGCGATCACGCCCGCCACGGCGACGACCACGCCGACGATGGCACCGACGGTCAGCAGTAGCGCCACCAGGTTCAGGCGAATGAAGCCGCGCGATTCAACTTCGTCATAGGTGATGTTCAGCGCTTCCATGAGGGCCTTGGTGCCCTTGGTGGCGCTCCAGATGGCGAGCAGGATGCTCACGATGGCGCCGATGCCCAGGGCCGCACCCGAACTGGCGGCGATGGAGGACATCTGCTGGCTGACGATGTTCACCACCTCGCCGGGAAGCACACCGCTCATGCCCTGCACCGCCTGCTGGATGTCGGCCGGATTGGCCACCATCCCGTAGATGGACACCAGCGCGGCGATGGCGGGAAAAAGCGCGAGAAAGGCGTAGTAGGCCACGCCTGCCGCAATCATCGAGAGGCGATCCCGCTTCACCTCGCCCAGGGTCCGCTTGCCCACGTCACGCCAGGCCCGGCCGCCGAACTGGGTGGGCTTTTCCGCCTGACGACCCGCCGCGTCTGCCATTGGGGGTTCCTCCCTTGCGCATGCCTTATTCCGCAAAGGTAGGCCATCAACCAAGCCCTGGACGGTGGCACGGTGTCGCCGTGCGGGCGCGCGAATTGATGAAGCGGAGCCCATGCGATCGCACCCGTACGATGGGACTTCGGCCAGGTCGAATTCAACGCGGGCGTGATGGGAGGCGACGCGGGGTGTCGGCTAGCCTCATTGCAAGGCTGCAAAAAGCAAACTCACTGAAAGGTGAGGGCGCAAAGCCTCCGGCCTAAAGGGACGAGTCCTTCGGGACTCACTTCCCAAGGTAGCGGGGTTGCCAGCCCCTTTCTTGTGTCCGCGCCATCTGCCTTGCGGATTTCGCCTCCGTGATTTCCGCTGCGATTCCCGATCACGGGCTCGCGAGCTTCGCCGCCTGCCGCGCCATGACCGGGGACGCAAGCGCTCAGTCGCGCTCGCGGCGTGCAAACGTGCGATCGTTGCGGCGTTTGGATTGCTGCTCGCGGTTGCCGGGCTCGGCCCGATTGCCGTTGACCTCGCGCCTGCCACCGCGATCCGTGCGCGCCTGATTGCCGTTGCTGTTGCCGTTGCTGTTGCCGTTGCTATTGCCGCCCTGTGCGCCACGGGGACGCGGGTTGCCACGCTGGCCATCGCGCTGCCCGTCGCGGCGGCGTGGTGTGCCCTGGCGCGGGCGCGGCGGGCGGCGATCCTCGGGCTCGGGTTCGGCCTTGCCCGCGCTGCCCGGTTCGAAACCCGGCACCTGCTCCTGCGGCAGGGTGCGGCGGAGCAGCCGTTCGATGGACTTCAGATAGTCACGCTCATCGGCACATACCAGCGAGATGGCATGGCCCTGTGCGCCCGCGCGGCCGGTGCGACCGATGCGGTGCACGTAGTCCTCCGGCACATTGGGCAATTCGAAGTTCACCACGTGCGGTAGTTGATCGATGTCCAGGCCGCGTGCCGCGATGTCCGTGGCCACCAGTACGCGCACCGCGCCGCTCTTGAAATCGGCGAGTGCGCGGGTGCGCGCGCCCTGGCTCTTGTTGCCGTGGATGGCGGCGCTGGTGAGACCGTCCTTGCCGAGTTGTTCGGCCAGGCGGTTGGCGCCGTGCTTGGTGCGCGTGAATACCAGCACCTGGCGCCAGTCGTTGCTGCCGATGAGCCAGGACAACAGCTCGCGCTTGCGCTTCTGGTCCACCGCGTAGACCTGCTGTTGCACGGTCTCGGCGGCGGTGTTGCGGCGCGCCACTTCCACGTATTCCGGATTGTGCAGGAACTGCTCGGCGAGCTTCCTGATGTCGTCGGAATACGTCGCCGAGAACAGCAGGTTCTGGCGGTGCCTGGGCAGCAGGGCGAGGATGCGGCGCAGGTCATGGATGAAGCCCATGTCCAGCATGCGATCGGCCTCGTCCAGCACCAAGATTTCGATGCCGTTCAGGTCCACCGCCTTTTGGCCGGCGAGATCCAGCAGGCGGCCGGGCGTGGCGACCAGGATGTCCACGCCCTGGCGCAGCTTCTCGATCTGCGGATTGATGCCGACGCCGCCGAACACCACCGCGGAACGCAGCGGCAGATACTTGCCGTAGGTGCGCACGCTCTCTTCCACCTGCGCCACCAGTTCGCGCGTGGGTGTAAGCACCAGCGCGCGCAGCTTGCGGCGCGGACCGCCTTGCAGACGTTGCAGCATGGGCAGGGTGAAGCCGGCGGTCTTGCCGGTGCCGGTCTGGGCGCCGGCCAGCACGTCCTTGCCGACGAGCACCAGGGGAATGGCCTGGGCCTGGATGGGGGTGGGCGTGGTGTAGCCGTGTTCAGTCACCGCGCGCACGATGTCGGGCGCGAGGCCAAGGGAAGCGAAAGCCATGGAAATCCTCATGGTGCGCACGTGGCGCACCTCAAAAGCGAACGTGTGGCGTGGAGCGTGGGTCCGAAGCGCCGCTGTGGCGCATACATCACCCGCGGGGAAAACCGAGGAGGGAGAAACGCCTGCACCCGGGAGGGTGCGGGGCGACTGTACGCGAGCGGGCGCGCGGACGCAATCCTGATGAACATGGCCCGACTACCGCCAGGCGGTTGCAGAAAGGCATTCGCCCACGATGTGGGCTCCTACGGCGGTCCTCGATGCGTCGTAGGAGCCGAC
>JBFXES010000079.1:0-12453 GCA_050179875.1 Thiohalomonadaceae bacterium | reverse complement strand
GTTCAGGCTCAGGCGGACTGACGCAGGCGGTATCCGCCGAGCCTGCGCGCAAACCTCGCCAGTGCCTCGATGCCCGTGGCCTCCGCCTGGCGGCACCATTCCTGAAGCGCCTTGAGCATGGCCTCAGGTCCGTGCGCGGCGGACTGTTGCCACACGGCCTGAAGGCGGTTGCGGAATTCCCAGGCGGTGCGCAGCGCCTGGCTGTAACTCAGGGCCCGGTCGAGGCGGCGCCGGCGCTGTTCGTCGAGGATCGATTCTTCCAGCAGCAGCAATGATCGCACCGGCCTGAGCTCACGTTTCAGGCGCCGATCCGGCACGCGCTTCAATTCGTCGCGATGGATCCGGGCGAGCACCTCGCGCCCGTAACCCGCGAGCACCTGCAGGCGCGCGACCACGATGGCGCGCGCGGCTTCCACGTCCAGGCCCGCACGCGTGCGCCTGGCCGGCGCCGGCGCCACCGACCTGATGCGCGCGAGGTGCAAGGCTGCAAGCAGCCGGATGTACATCCAGCCGACGTCCACTTCCCACCATCTCGACGAAAGCTTCGCGGAATTGGGATAGGCATGGTGGTTGTTGTGCAGTTCCTCGCCGCCGATGAGCAGACCGATGGGCACGATGTTGCGCGACGCATCGAGGGTCTGGAAGTTGCGGTAACCGAAGTAGTGCCCCACGCCGTTGATCACCCCCGCCGCCCAGAACGGGATCCACAGCATCTGGATGCCCCACACGCTGAGCCCGCCCGCGCCCAGCAGCGCCAGATCGACCACCAGCATGAGCGCCACGCCGGTTCGGCCGTGCGCGTACACGTGGCGTTCCAGCCAGTCGTCGGGCGTCCCCTTGCCGAAACGCTCCAGCGTCTCGCGATTGTCGGCCTCGGCCCGGTAGAGTTCAGCGCCCTGCCACAGCACCCGCGACAGGCCCAGCACCTGCGGGCTGTGCGGGTCCCCGGGCCCCTCGCAGAAGGCGTGATGCTTGCGGTGCACGGCCACCCACTGCCGGGTCACCATGCCGGTGGTGAGCCACAGCCAGAAGCGGAAGAAGTGGCTGATCACGGGATGGAGTTCCACCGTGCGGTGCGCCTGCGCCCGGTGCAGGTATATGGTCACCGCCCCAATGGTCACGTGAGTGAGGGCAAGGGTGTAAAGCACATATCCGCCGAGCGGCAAGTCGAGAAGGCCGTTGTACATGGGCGACTGTCTCTGCACCTTGACTGAACACAGGGTCCTAGTGGGCATATATAGACCGTCGGCATCGAAGTCATAAACCGAGCAAAGTGGTGCGCTTTTGACCCCGCGCGGATTCCGGGCTTTTTTTCGATACTTGCCAAATTTCCTGCTCCGTTTAAATTGAGTTAGTGACGACTCGCAAAGTACCTTCATGGATGACATCTACGTAGGCCGACAGCCCATTTATGACGGGGACCTCGAGGTGTTCGCCTACGAACTCCTGTTCCGCTGTCCTGGCCGGCCCTTGCCCGACGGCGACGCCATGACCGGGCAGATCATCCTCAACGCGGTCATGGACATGGGCCTGGACGCCGTGGCGGGCGAGCGCTTCGTGTTCATCAATCTCTCCGCGGGTTTCCTCGACGGCCATTACCAGTTGCCCTTCCCGCCCCACCGGGTCGCCCTGGAGGTGCTGGAGGACGTGGAACCGACGCCCGTGGTGCTCGCGACTCTGGAAGAGCTCGCGCAGCGCGGCTTCACCATCGCCCTCGATGACTTCCGCTTCCGCCCCGGCATCGAACCCCTGCTCCGGTACGCGCGACTGGTAAAGCTCGACGTGCTCAGCATGAGCGAAGGGGAGCTGCGGGAACATGTGGAGCGCCTGCGCCGCCACGGGGTCAGGCTGGTGGCGGAAAAGGTGGAGTCGTTCGAGGAGTTCGAGCTCTGCCGTGAACTGGGGTTCGACTACTTCCAGGGCTATTTCCTGGCCAAGCCGCACATCATCCAGTCGCGCAGCCTGAGCGCCAATCGCCTGGTGCTGCTCCAGTTGCTGGCGCGCATGCACGACCCGGCAGTGGAGTTCAAGGAACTGGAGGAGATCATCGTCCGCGACGTGGGCCTGGCCTACCGCCTGCTGCGCTACGTGAACTCGGCGGCGTTCGCCCTGCGCCGTCCGGTGGATTCGGTGCGCCACGCCCTGCTGATGCTCGGCATGGACGCCGTCCGCAACTGGGCCAGCCTGATCCTCCTCTCGCGCGTGGACGACAAGCCCCGCGACCTGCTCGACACGGCGCTCATCCGCGCCAAGATGTGCGAACACCTGGCGCGGGAACGCAACCGGCCCGATCCGGAGCACTACTTCACCACCGGCCTGCTGTCGGTGCTGGACGCCCTCATGAACCAGCCCATGGAGCGCCTGGTGGAGGGTTTGCCCCTGGTGCAGGAGATCAAGATCGCCCTGGTGCACCGCCAGGGTGCCATCGGCGACGTCCTCAACCACGTGCTGTACTACGAACGCGCGGCCTGGGATCTCCTCGAAAACACCGACCTCGCCCCCGCCACCTACACGCGCAGCTTCATCGAAGCCGTGCGCTGGGTGGCCGATACCTCGCCGGCCCTCTACGCCCCCCGGCCGGCCTGAACAGCCCGCGTACTCAGTCCGCGTCGAGCACCAGATTGCCCACCGCGTCCACCGCAGCGCGCCAGCCCGGCGCCACGTAGGTAGTGGCCACCGTCTCGGTGACGAGGGCCGGTCCGTTGATCACCTGGCCGGCGGTCAACTGCTCCCGCGCAAAGACCTCCACGGGATCGTCCTGTCCCCACAGCGGCACGCGCGCCGTGGCGCGGGCCTCGCGACGCGGGGCCCGCGGCGGCAGGTGTAGCCCCGGCTCGGGCCCGTGCAGGGCGAGACGCAGGTTCACCAGCTCCACCGGCCGCGGCAGGTCATGGCCGAAGCGCGCGCGATGGGCGGCATGAAAGGCCTCCAGGGTACGCTCCACGCCTTCCCAGCGAACGTTGAGGGTGTAGGACTGACCGTGGTAACGCAGGTCCACGCTCGGCTGTCTCGCGATGGATGAGGGCGCGAGTCCTTCCGCCTCCAGCTCCGCCATGCCCTCCCGGGCGAGGGCGTCGAACTCCTCCTCGACCAGGGCGTCGTTCAGGTCGGCGAGCAGGGCCAGCCGGGTGCGGGAACGCTGGCGCCCGCGCGGCGCCGCCAGCATGCCCAGGGCCGAGAGCACCCCCGCCTCCACCGGTACCAGGGCATGGCGCATGCCGAGCGCGTCCGCCAGGGCGCACACGTGCAGGCCGCCGGCGCCGCCGAAGGAGACCAGGGTGAGGCCGCGCGGATCCACGCCGCGCTGCACGGAGACCACCCGCAGCGCCGCCGCCATGTGCTCGTTGGCCAGCGCCACCACCCCTGCCGCCGCCTCGTCCACGGCGCAGCCGAGGGCCTCGGCCAGGGGTCGCAGCGCATGGCGCGCGGCCTCCGTGTCCAGGCGCATGCGCCCGCCCAGGAAGGCCTCCGGACGCAGCCGGCCCAGCACCAGATTGGCATCGGTCACGGTCGGCAGGCGGCCACCCTGGCCGTAACACGCGGGGCCGGGCGAGGCCCCGGCGGACTCAGGCCCCACGTGCAGCAGCCCGCCCGCGTCGACCCGTGCGATGGACCCGCCGCCCGCGCCGATGGTGTGCATGTCCACCATGGGCACCGCCACCGGCCAGGGGCCGATGCGGCCTTCGCGGGTGAGGCGCGGTGCGCCGTCAATGAGCGCCACGTCGGTGGAGGTGCCGCCCATGTCGAAGGTGAGCAGCCGCGTGCGCCCGGCGCAGGCGGCCACGAAGCGGGCGCCGGCCAGGCCCCCGGCAGGGCCGGACAAGAGCAGGCGCACGGCCTCGCGTCCGGCCTGGGCGGCGGCCACGGTTTCACCGGAACTCTGCATGACGCTGAGCTGGCTGTGCGCCAGCGCGCCGCGCAGCCGATCCAGATAGCCCTGGACCAGCGGCCCCACCCAGGCGTTGAGCCAGGTCGCCACCCCACGCTCGTACTCGCCCTGCTCGGGCAACACCTGTGACGAGCACGAGACGAACACGCCCTCGGGAACCCGGCGCGCGATGGCCTGCTCAAACTCCGGAGCGAGATAGGAAAACAGCAGGTTGATGGCCACCGAGCGGGGCGCGAGTGCAGCCAGTCGCGCCGCCAGGTCGTCCAGGGCCTGCTCATCCAGGGCTTCCACCGTGCGCCCGTCCGCACCGATGCGGCCGGGGACCTCGAGGCACAGCTCCGCAGGCACGGGCAGGGGCGGCGGTGCAGGCTGAAGGTCGTAGAGGGCCCGCCGCGCCTGCCGGCCGATGGCGAGCAGATCGCCGAAGCCCCGGTTGGTGATGAACGAGGTGCGCACGCCCTTGGCTTCCAGCACGGCGTTGGTCGCCACCGTGGAGCCGTGCACCACCTGCAGGCGGTGCAACTGATCGGAGAGGCCCAGTTCCGCAATGCCCTGTAGAATCGCGCGCTCGGGCGCCTCGGGCGTGGACAGCACCTTGTGCACCCGCAGGCGCTCGCCGTCAAAAAGGACGAAATCGGTGAACGTGCCGCCGGTGTCGACGCCGAGAAGCAGCCTGGAAGTCATGGATGGGCAAACAAAGAGACTGAACGTTAGGTTAGCAGCCCGCACGCACGTATTGGCATCCCGGAACCGCTGAAAAATAATACGCCCCCATGGCAACGGACAGTCTCATCTCGGTCAGCAATCTCTACCGCTATTACGGCACCACCTGCGCGGTGAAGGACGTGAGCTTCGAGGTGGGACGCGGTGAAGTGCTCGGCTTCCTCGGCCCCAATGGCGCGGGCAAGTCCACCACCATGCAGGTAATCACCGGCAACCTGGCGCCCAGCGCCGGTCGCGTCGCCATCAACGGCATCGACATCCTGGAGCACCCGAAGGCAGCCAAGGCCGCGCTCGGCTACCTGCCCGAGCAGCCGCCCGTGTACCGCGAGTTCACGGTGGACGAATACCTGCGCTTCTGCGCGCGCCTCAACCGCATCGCGCGCCCCCAGGTGGCCGCGGCCGTGACGCGCGCGAAGGAGCGCTGCGGCCTGGAACAGGTGGGCCGGCGGCTCATCGGCAATCTCTCCAAGGGTTATCAGCAACGGGTGGGCATCGCCCAGGCCATCATCCATCAGCCCGACGTGGTGATCCTCGACGAACCCACCGTGGGCCTCGATCCCATCCAGATCCGCGAGATCCGCGCGCTCATCCGCGAACTGGGCAAGGAGCACAGCGTGATCCTGTCCACCCACATCCTGCCCGAGGTGCAGGCCACCTGTTCCCGCGTGCAGATCATCAACCACGGCGAACTGGTGCTCGCCGACAGCATCGAAGGGCTCACCCGGCGCATGCAGAGTTCCAGCCTGCTGGTGGGCCTGCGTGCCGCACCCGGGGTCGAGGCGCTCACCGACATTACGGGCGTGCAGTCCGCGGAAACGGCCGGTCCCAACCACATCCGCCTGCATCACGATCCGCAGCACAGCCCGGCGGAGGCCATCGCCGAACGCGCCGTGCGCGAGGGCTGGGGCCTGTTCGAACTCACGCCCGAGCGACGCACCCTGGAAGACATCTTCGTGGACATCACCACCACCGAACCGGAGGAGACCGCCGCATGATCGGCCACATCGCCGCGCGCGAACTCCGCAGCCTGTTCCTGTCGCCGCTCGCCTGGTCCATCCTGGCGGTGGTGCAGTTCATCATGGCCTTCCTGTTCCTCGCCCAGGTGGAGGAATACGTGGCCCTGCAGCCGCGCCTTGCCATGCTGGAAAACCCGCTGGGCATCACCGAGGTCATCGTCGCCCCGCTGTTCGCCAACGCCACCATCGTCCTGCTGCTGGTGGTGCCGCTGCTCACCATGCGCCTGGTCAGCGAGGAGCGCCGCGCGGGCACGCTGCCGCTGTTGTTCTCGGCGCCCGTCTCGATGACCGAGATCATCCTGGGCAAGTACCTGGGCGTGATGGCCTTCCTGGGCATTCTGCTGTGCCTGCTCGCGCTCATGCCGCTGTCGCTGCTGTTCGCCGGCAGCCTGGATTTCGGCACCTTCGCCTCCGGACTGCTCGGACTGATGCTCATGCTCGCGGCCTTCGCCGCCGCGGGCCTGTGGTTGTCCACGCTCACGGCCCAGCCCACCGTCGCGGCGGTCGGCGCCTTCGGCATGTTGCTGCTGTTGTGGATCATCGACTGGGCTGGGCGCGCCGTGGGCGACTCCGGCCAGTCGGGCGTGTTCGCCTATCTCTCGCTGCAGCGACACTACCAGGCCATGCTGCGCGGCATCTTCGACACCAGCGACGTCGTTTACTACCTGCTGTTCATCACGGTGTTCGTCGTGTTCAGCATCCGTCGTCTCGACGCCGACCGTCTTCAGCACTGAGCCATGGAACTGAACAGCAACATCAAACGCCGCTTGCGCCTGCAGGGCTATGCCTTCGCGCTGTTGTTCCTCGCTGCGGTTGGGCTCGTGGCCTGGCTCAGCACGCGCTACCACGTGCAGGCCGACTGGACGGCGAGCGGCCGTCACACCCTGGCCGAGGCAAGCGTGTCCTTGCTCGCCACTCTCGATGACCCGATCACGGTCACCGCCTTCGCGCGCGAGAGCGAACTCACGGCCTCGCGCCGCGCCATCGCCGATTTCGTGGGCCGCTACCAGCGCCACCACCCGCGCATGGAGCTGCGCTTCGTGAACCCGGACCTGCATCCGGACAAGGTGCGCGACTACGGCGTGACCATGGAAGGCGAAATGGTGATCGAGTACCAGGAGCGGCGGGAAAACGTACAGGCCTTGTCCGAGGAGGCCTTCACCAACGCGCTGCAACGTCTCGCGCGCAGTGGCGAACGCCGCATCGTGTTCGTGCAAGGCCACGGTGAACGCAAGCCGCGCGGCCAGGCCAACCACGACCTGGGCAGCTTCGGCCGGCAACTGGAAAACAAAGGGTTTTCGATCGGCACGGTGAACCTGGCGGAAACGCCGGCCATTCCCGACGACACCGCCGCGCTGGTGATCGCCAGCCCCCAGGTGAACCTGCTGCCGGGCGAAGTGACGATCCTGCGCGACTACGTGGCCAAGGGCGGCAATCTGCTGTGGTTCATCGAACCGGGGGAATGGCGCGGGCTGGAACCCGTGGCCGCGCTCATGGGCCTGGGGATGCACGCGGGCGTGGTGGTCGATCCCACCACGCAACTGCTCGGCATCGACAACGCGACCTTCGCCGTGGTGGCCGATTATCCGCTGCATGGGGCGACCGAGGGCCTCGACAGCCTCACCCTGTTTCCCACCGCGGCGGCGCTGGACGTCTCCGCGCCGGAGGAATGGGACGTGTCGCCCCTGCTGCGCACCGTTGCGCGCAGTTGGGCCGAGGCAGGCGTCCTCGAAGGCGCGGTGAGTTTCGACGAAGGCCGCGACGTGGCAGGACCGCTCGACGTAGGTGTCGCCCTCGCGCGCGACCTGGGCGAAGGCGAGACGCGGCGCAGCCAGCGCGTGGTGGTGATCGGCGATGGCGACTTCCTGTCCAATGCCTTCATCGGCAACGGCGCCAACCTGGACCTGGGCAACCGTCTGGTGAACTGGCTCAGCCACGACGACGCCTTCATCAACATCCCGCCGCGCGCCGCGCCCGACGTGACGCTGGCCATGACCCCGGCGTTGTCCATCGCCATGGGCGCGGGCTTCCTCCTGCTCATTCCGGGCCTGCTGCTCGGCGGCGGCATCACCCTCTGGCTGCGCCGGCGTCGCCGCTGATCATGCGCTCGCGCCTGCTCCTCAATCTCGTTCTGGTCGTGGTGGTCGCCGTGCTCGGGGCCATCGCCTTCTTCGAACCCGCATTGGACGAAGACGGCGGGCCCGTCGCCATCACCGCGCTCGAGGTGAACGACATCGCCACCTTGCGCGTGGAGCGCTCCAACGGCAGCGCCGTGGCGTTCGCGCGGCGCGACGGCGTGTGGTGGATGGTCGAGCCGGTGGAGGCGGTGGCCAGCGATTACCGCGTGCAATCCGTCCTCAACATCGCCCGCGCCGACAGTCTCGCCCGTTATGACGTCGCCGAGGCGGATCTCGCCAAACTCGGGCTGGAACCGCCCGAACTGCGCGTCATCTACAACGGCGACACCGTGATCGCCTTCGGCGCCCAGGCGCCCATGGACCAGCGCCGTTACGTGCGCATCGGCGACGAGGTGCATCTCGTCAGCGGCTCGGGCTACTACCACCTGGTTGGCCACTATCCCACCTTCGTGGACACCGCCTTGCTGCCGCCCGGCGCGCGCATCACCGCACTGCACCTGCCGGGACTGGACCTGGTACAGCGCGAGCAGGCATGGACCGTTTCCCCGCAGCCCGTGGATTTCAGCATGGATGCGGTGAACGTGCTGCTGGAGCACTGGCGGCACACCCGCGCCCTCGACGTCACCCGCCACCAGCCGCGGCGCAGCCGCGGATCCGTGCGCGTCGCGCTCGCGGATGGCGGCGAGATCACCTTCGCCATCATGGCCCGCGAGCCCGAACTGGTGCTCGCGCGCCCTGAGCTCGGGCTCGAATACCGGCTCACCGCCGAGTCCGCCGAACGCCTGTTCACCCTGCCGGCGACCCCGTCGCCCTGATCGCGCACGAGCGCATGCCGACATGCCTGAATTGCCCGAAGTGGAGACCACCCGCCGCGGCATCGCCCCGCATGTGCAGGGGCGGCGCGTGCGCAAGGTCATCGTGCGCGAACCGCGCCTGCGCTGGCCCGTCACCGGCGACCTGATCGCGGGCCTGACGGGCGCGCGCATCGAGGACGTGGCGCGGCGGGCGAAATACCTGCTGCTGCGCACCGCGCGCGGCACCGCGCTGCTGCACCTGGGCATGTCCGGCAGCCTGCGCGTGCTGCCCGCTGCCACGCCCCCCGGCAAGCACGATCACCTGGACCTGGTGCTCGACAGCGGACATTGCCTGCGCCTCACGGACCCGCGACGCTTCGGCGCCGCGCTGTGGTGCGCGGGCGATGTGCAGCAGCATGCGTTGCTGCGCGATCTCGGGCCGGAACCGCTCGACGCGGTTCTCGACGCGGACTACCTGTGCGAGCGCGCGCACGGCCGCAAGGCGCCCGTGAAGGCCTTCATCATGGACGCGAACGTGGTGGTGGGCGTCGGCAACATCTACGCCAACGAATCGCTGTTCCTCGCGGGCATCCACCCCCAGCGCGCCGCCGGCCGCATCAGCCGCGCGCGCATGGAGCGCCTGGCAGGTTCCATCAAGCAGGTGCTCACCGAGTCCATCGCCGCGGGCGGCACCACCTTGCGGGATTTCGTGGGCGGCGACGGACGCCCCGGTTATTTCGCGCAGGAACTGCGGGTGTATGGACGGACCGGCGAACCCTGCTTGCAGTGCGGCACGCCCATCCGCCAGATCACCACCGGCCAGCGCTCAACGTACTACTGCCCGCACTGCCAGCGTTGATGAAGCTTGAAGTCCGCAAATGAACGCAAACAACGCAAGTTTCTTGACCACCAAGCGTGCACGGGAAACGGGGACGTGTCGCCCAGGAAGACCGGGTGCTGGCTCGGCCCGTCTATGTTCATTGGCGTTTTTTGCGTTCATTTGCGGACTTCATTTCCCGGTGAATCTCCTCAAACAGCCACGACGCAGTTGCGCCCTTGCGCCTTGGCGCGATAGAGGGCGGCGTCGGCGCGCGCCAGGCTCTCCTCCACGGGTCGGTGCAGATCCAGGGGTGCAAGACCGAACGACGCCGTGACGCGCAAGCGGTAACGCCCGGCGTACAGGCTCCTGGCGGCGATCTCCTCGCGCAGGCGCTCGATGATGGTGGCGGCCTGCTCGGGATCGGTGTCGGGCAGGCACAGCAGGAATTCCTCGCCGCCGTAGCGATAGATGCGGTCGTATGGCCGCAGGCACCGCGTCACCAGGCGCGTGACTGCGCGCAGCACCGCGTCGCCGCCGGTGTGGCCATGGCCGTCGTTGATCGCCTTGAAGTGATCGATGTCCATCATGGCGAGCGTGCAGGAGGCGCCGTCGCGCAGCGCGCGCTGCTGTTCCTCCCGCAGGTCCGCGAGCATGCCGTGACGGTTGCGCAGCCCGGTCAGGGCGTCCAGCAGGCAGGTGCTGTTCCAGAGCGTGCGCTCCAGTTGCACGGCGGCGTCCTTGAAGGCCTTGCGCGCATTCAGGAAGGCATCGTAGAGCGGCGCGGCCACGCGTCCGCCGTCGCGTGAGCGCGCCAGGAGTTCCGTGGCTGCCGCGTGCATGGCGCGGTGGCGTTCCGTCACCAGCGCGACCGCACCGCGCGCCTCCGGCGGCAGTCCGCGCGCGGCGGACAACCAGCCGTCCAGGCGGCAATGGCCAAGCGTGTCCGTGTCGTCGCCGCACACCAGGGCGCGCTGTGTCGCCCTGAGCCAGTCGTAATGACTCTCCAGCACGTCGCTCAGGGAACGAATGTGTTCGAGGTGCCCGACGGCTCCCCCGGGGTGCGGCTCCGCAATCCTGCCGTCCATGGTGAACTCGCGAAGCAACCGTGATGTTTAAGGTCTAGCCGCGCGGAAGAAGGCTGGCCAGACATGCGTCACACTCTGCGAAAAATTTGTTTTTATCGGCAGTTGCGGCGGGATAACGGCACTGCCGCCGGAGTTCGGCGCAAAGGCGGAAGAGTGGTGAGGGTGCGTTTCGCACGCGCCGCGTCGGCGCGCGCAGGGTCCGGAAACAGTCAAGGCGCCCGCAGGCGCCTTGACGATCGGCATTGCCCTCGCGGGCCTGCCAGCAAACGAAGGGGCGATCAGGCGTTCTGGAGACGCTCGTACTTCGCCTTGAGTTCCTCGTTGCTTTCCTCGTTGTCCGGATCCTTGACGATGCAGTCCACCGGACAGACTTCGATGCATTGCGGAGTGTCGTAATGCCCCACGCACTCGGTGCACAGGGAAGGATTGATCACGTAGATCTCGTCCCCCTGGGAGATCGCGCCGTTCGGGCACTCGGGCTCGCACACGTCGCAGTTGATGCACTCGTCGGTAATCATCAGTGCCATGGGAAACGTCCTCCAGCAATAAACTCTAAAGTTGGCGAATATTAGCGCATTCTGTTATTCAATGCAGCCCGTACCACCGGGTGCACGAAGGCCGACACATCCCCGCCCAGGCCGGCAATTTCCTTCACGAGACTGGAGGAAATGAACGACAGGCTTTCCGCCGGGGTGAGAAACACGGTTTCCAGCTCGGCGTTGAGGTGACGGTTCATTCCGGCGAGCTGGATCTCGTACTCGAAGTCCGACACCGCCCGCAAGCCGCGCAGGATCACGTGGGCGCCCTGCTCGCGGGCGAAGTCCGCCAGCAGCGATTCGAAACCGACCACTTCCACGTTAGGCAATCCGACCAGAACCTGGCGTGCGAGTTCCACCCTTTCCTCCAGGGTGAACAGGGGGGATTTCTTCTCACTCGCCGCCACCGCGACGATGACCCGATCGAAGATGCGCGTGGCGCGCTCCACCAGATCGCTGTGACCGTTGGTGATCGGATCGAAGGAGCCGGGATAGAGCGCGATAACCGCCATCAGTCGCCTCGGGTGAACGGGGCCGCCATGATACCAAAGCCATCCCTGCGATCCAGCGCGGCAAGCCACGGCGCGCGTTGCGAAAACGCAATGCGCGGCACGGCTGTGCGGGAAACGCCCGCCGCCGTCACGGCGCCAGCGCGAGGTGGTAACCCACCTGCCCCGCCTGCTTGCTGCGCAACAGTGTCCAGCCCTCCGGCAGCGGTAGCGGATCGAGACCGGCCTCGGCCTCGATGTAGACGCGCGCGCCGGGCGCGAGCCAGCCGCGGCCCAGGCGCGCCAGGCAGGGCGCGAGCAATCCCTTGTGGTAAGGAGGGTCGAGGAACACCACGTCGAACGGCTCGGGCGTGCCGTCCAGGAAGGCGACGGCATCGGCCTGGCGCAAGTCGGCGCCCTCGGCCTGCAGCTCCCCGAGATGGGCGCGCAGGCTGGCGATCACCAGCGCATCCCGATCCACCAGCACCACGCGCGCGGCCCCGCGCGACAGCGCCTCCAGTCCCAGCGCGCCGCTGCCGGCGAACAGGTCCAGGCAGCGCGCGCCGTCGATCACCGGCATGAGCCAGTTGAACAACGTCTCGCGCACGCGGTCGGGGCTGGGCCGCAGCCCTTCCACGTCGGGGAAGGTCACGCGTCTGCCGCGCCAGCGCCCGCCGATGATGCGCAGCCGGTTGTTGCCGCCCGCACTGCGCGGCCGGCGTCGTGCCACATGCTTCATGGCGCCGCCCCCACGCTCACCACCACCATGGCGTCCGGGCGGAGGCGGCGCTGGAAGGCGTCGCGGATCTGCTCGGCGGTGACCGCCTCCACGCGCGCGTTGAACTTCTCCAGATAGTCCAGCGGCAATCCGTAGAAACCGATCACGGCCAGGTACTGCACGATATCGCTGTTGGAGTCGATGCGCAGGGGGAAGCCGCCCGTGATGTTCTTCTTCGAGGCGTCC
>JBFXES010000078.1:0-12583 GCA_050179875.1 Thiohalomonadaceae bacterium | reverse complement strand
CCGCCACCGGCTCAATTCCTTCAGTACAGGACCTCGTGGACGGGGAACGCAACGGCATCACCTTCGATATCGAACAGGAAGACGATCTCGCGAGGAAACTCGAAGCGCTCATCGCTGATCCCGAGCGCCTGGCCCAGATGTCGGAATCGGCGCGCGCCTACGCCCGTTCCCGCCTGGTGTGGAAAGACATCGTGGCCCCCCTGGATGCCGCCATCCGGCGGCATTACCAAGGGACGGCCGATTGAAAGATATCCTCTAAACATGAGACTCATCGAAGGTTTCCGAAAGACGGGGATCGTGCTCGGGCACTTCCTCCGCTACCCCAAACTGATGCGCAAGCTTCAGGGTTTCGTCTACAAGGGCTATCTGCTTGACGAAGGCTGGATTAACTCCGCCAAGCACAAGCGTCCGCTGGCTGCTGATGGCTCACCCCTGCCCTGGTTTACTTATCCCATGATCGACTTTCTGGGCGAGCGTCTTAACCATGAGATGAAGGTCTTCGAATACGGTGGCGGCAATTCAACGCTGTATTTCGCCTCGCGCGTGGCGCAGGTGACCACGGTTGAACACAATGCGGAGTGGCACGACTACCTGGTACGGAGGATGCCAGAGAACTGCAAGGTGCTCTTCCAGCCGCTCGAATATGGTGGTGCCTATAGCCAGTCGGCCAAGACACAGGGGGAATTGTTCGACCTCATCGTAGTTGACGGGCGGGATCGGGTGAACTGTGCGCGGCATGCGCTCGACGCCTTGTCAGCGCGCGGCGTCATCATCTTCGACGACTTCGAGCGCGAACGTTATCATGAGGCCGAGGGCTTCCTTCGTGAGCGGAATTTCCGCCGCTTGAATTTCTGGGGTATCAAACCCGGCCTGATGGAACGCGTGAATACGGCGCTGTTTTATCGCGACGGCAATGTGTTCGGCCTGTGAATGAGGACCAGGAGCGTCACTCTTACGGTACATCCCACCGTGACGATCCGACCTTGACACGCTCAGCCGCGTGTCTGGAGCGGTGGACGTAGCTGCAGGAAGTTCTCCGCAATCCGCGCAGCATCGTAACGCTCATACCATTCCGGTTTGATGCAGATTTCCATACTCAGGGCCTCCCGGATCTTGAGAGCCAACCCGTCCACGGTCGCAGGCGCGATGAAGCGCGCCTGCTCCTCGATCAATACATCACGCACCCCTCCTGGACAGTCGGCGGCGACTACCGGCGTGCCGCAGATCAGCGATTCCACGAGCACCAGCCCGAATCCCTCGAAACGGGACGTCAGCACGAACAGGCGTGCGGCTTTCATCCACGGGTAGGGATTGGACTGCTGTCCAACAAAGAAGACCTTATCTTCGATGGTCAGCTCCCGACATAACTTGCGCAATTTGGCCTCGTCCTGCCCGGAGCCGACGATCACCAGCTTCTCGACGACTGCCGCCGCGTGGTAGGCGCGAATCAATAACTCCTGGTTCTTTTGGTACGTCAGCCGTGCCACGTGCACGATGAAGGGGGCCTCGGGGAGGGGCGCCGGCTGCCGGGCCAGTGTCTGGATTCGCTCGACCGGGATCGGGTTGGGGATGCGGACGATACTGGCCGGCTTGACGCGGCATACCTCCAGGCGCTCCCGCAGCGAGTCTTCCGTACCGGAGGAATTGGTGACCAGTTGCTTGCCGCCGTAAATGGCGCGCGTGAACAGTCTTTCCCGCAGGGTGCCACTGGGTTTGCTGCCAAACGGACTTACCACGACCTGGAAGTAACGCGGATCAGAAAAACTCCAGATGTTCTCAAAACTGCCTTGGCCACGGGCGATGATCTTGTCAACAGGCCCAATCCTGCGCTCAAACCGACTCAGCCATAGACGAAAATACAGGCCGCCATACAAGCCCCTGAAGAGGAATGTCGAACGGTGAAGGAAGGGGCGAAGAAGGGCTCGTGTAAGCAGGTCGTAGACAAGCCCAATAATCGTGTAACGATTGATCTTCTCGAAGTCGACCACGTGGACCTTGACGGCGGGGGACGGTGTAATCTCACGCCGGTTCTTCATGACAAGAATGTGCACCTCGTGGCCCATGGCTGCGAGGGTATCGGCGAGATTGACCGTGTTGCGCTCAACGCCGCCCATTTGCAGGCTCCTGGCGACAAGCACGATGCGTTGGGACTCAGGTTGTTCGTTCGGACTTACGTCCATACACAATGCCTTTCATAACCGTCGTTCCCCGATGTCATGCGTGTGCGGAGCAGCATCTGCCCGGGACTAATCCCTCCTGGGTCGCACATGCTCGAGCGGACTTGTCTCCCCGAGTTGCACCCGCGCTCTACCTGGGGATCTTTTCTGAGAAGACCTTGTCCTCAAGCACCGGGCGCGTACTGCACTCATACATGGCGTGAAGCATGTGAACCAGCGAGTTGCGTTCATCTTCAGACGGATGCCCCTCGGCCTCGAATCCTTTGGCAATGTCATAGATACGCAGTGATCCGCGATGCCCTTCACTTTGCGTCACAAGCCACGTACCGCGGCGCAGATTGATTGTGCCGCCCGACACCCAATAGGCGAAGTCGTATTCGGGACTCACTGGATTGCGCAGGTCCCTGCCGAGCGATGCCTCCATGTCGTTGAACCCCAGAATCGCCGAAAGCGTAGGCAAGACGTCGATTTGGGAGGTCAGACGTGTCGAGCGACCGCTCAGACCGTAGGCAGGCCCATAGAAGACCAAGGGGATTTCCTTGTCCTCCAGCAGGTTGAGGCCTTTGTGATGGGAATGATCGGCCGTCAGGACGATCACCGCATCATTCAGGTGGCCAAGTCGCCTCAGCTCACCGATGAAACGACCGAATTCGTGATCCGCGTAGTGGAGCGCGGTAAGGTAGGCGGCCTCGACGTGGTCGCGCGGTATGCTCACCTTGGGCTCGAATTCGTCGGGGATGCTGTACGGTCCATGGGTCGATGTCGAGAAAATCAACGCGAAATACGGCTGTGTGACGCCTGCAAGGACCTTTAAGCCAAGGTCGTACATGGCACCGTCAGGCACACCCCACCATACCTTGCTTGGGGTATTGGGGAAGTCACGCTTGCCGTACATGTACTGGAAGCCTTGGTGGCGCAGGAAGCCTTCCAGATTGTCGAAATCCAGGTTTCCGCCGTGAATAAAGTACGTCGGGTAGCCTCGGTCCTTGAACACGTCCGCCATGCTGCGAAAGTCCGTGGCCAACTGCGGACGACGCATCACGGTGTCGTGAATGAAGTCAGGAAATCCCGTGACGACGGAATAGATGCCATTTGGGCTCCGCGTGCCGGTCGCATAGGCGTTTTCGAAGCTGAGACCCTCCCGCCGCATCTGCTGGAAATTGGGCGTCAGATAGGCGTAATCGGGATCGGCCAAGTACTTCTTGGACCAGCTCTCGAAAATAAAGACGTAGACATTGGGTCGTTTGGCCGCATTTACCGGCGGCGCCGTGACGCGCACGAACGGGTAGGTGTCACTGACAAACTGCGCCCCCGTGCCCATGGCGTCCCGGCAGGTCCGGTAGGCCTCGTCCTTTGCCATCAACTGAGGCATGTGGGTCGACTTGAACCGCAGCGAGGTGAGCGTCAGAAAGGGCGCATTGAACACCAGTTGGTTCACGGTGGGATTCTCGGTAACGAATCCGTCGCCAACCCGCAGCGGACGCCCCTGCAACCCTCCTCGACTCACGACCGTAAGCAAGGCAATAAATACCAGTGTCGCCACTACGGACTTCAGGTGAAACGAGTGCTTGAAGTACGCATCCGGCAGAAAACGGTAGAGGCGTATCCCGCCGTATACCACAGCCCCGCCGGCAACCATTGCGAACGGAAACAGCACCGGGAAATCGTGGGCCGCCGTCGCCAGCAGCGGAAAGGCCTGGCTGGTGAAAAAGACCGCCACCTCGTAGGAGAGCCGCTTGCCCGCGTACTGGCTGTAGAAGATGTCTCCGAAGGAAACAGCGACGATGTAGACCAGGCCGAGCACGTAGAGCACAAGCCAAACCGCTTTTGCCAGCTTTGGCCGCCATAGCCCGACGATCAAACTGACAAAGAACGCCAGCCCCGCAAGCAGCCCAAGCACCGCCGCGTCGAAGCGGACGCCATGCACGAAGGCGGTTACCAGCAGCTCGCCCGGCGATGCGCTGAACATGTCTTCGTTGACGACGAAGAAGACCCAGCGCAGAGCGCTCATGACCATGAGCGATAGCGCAAATGCAATCAGCTGCAGGGACAGCCACCGTTGCCACATAGGCCGATTTTCTGTCATCGTCTGTTACCTGAATCGAATTGATTTCCGCACGTTAGGCAGCGATGGACACGAGCCGGATCCGCTCCCCCAAGGTACTCATCGTCAGAAATGACAAGCTGGGTGACTTCATGCTCTCCTGGCCGAGCTTCCGGCTGCTCAAGGAACACCTGCCTGACGCGACACTGACCGCCATGGTCCGCGCTTACACCCGTGAAGCCGCCGAAATGTGTCCATGGGTCGATGACGTGCTGATCGATCCCGGCAGCGAATCAGGCCGCCATGCATTGGTCCAAGCGCTGCGTGCACGACAGTTCGACGCCGTGATTACGCTTTTCTCCACCACCCGAATCGGTTACGCCTGCTGGCGCGCGGGAATCCCTTACCGGCTCGCCCCCGCGACCAAAGTCGCGCAATTCTTTTACAACCGGCGCCTCGTTCAGCGCCGTTCCCGTTCGGAACATCCGGAGTGGGTATACAACCTCCAGCTGGTCCAACGCTATCTGAACGACTGCGGGGTTGGTAACCTGACTGCACCCGCCGCGCCTTATCTGAATTTTCCGCACGCGGAACTCACCGAGCTACGCTCGCGCATTATTCACGAACACGCCATAGACCCCAACGCACGCCTCGTCTTCGTGCACCCCGGAAGCGGCGGGTCCGCCGTCAACCTCGACCTCGCCGGGTATGCGGCGCTGCTCCAACAACTGCGTTCCGAGCATCCTATCGCGTACATGATCACCGCCGGGCCTGGCGAACAGCCAAGGGCCGCCGATCTGGCCACACGCCTCACACCCGCAAAATCCGTGGTACTGGCCCCGACGGGCCTGCGCGAATTCGCGCGGCTCATTGCCTGCGCCGACCTTTGGATCAGCGGGTCTACCGGCCCCTTACACATCGCCGGCGCCCTGGACGTGCCGACGGCCGCCTTTTACCCGCGCCATCGCTCCGCCACGGCGCTGCGCTGGCAGACACTCAATTCACCCGAGCGGCGGCTGGCGTTCTCGCCGCCCGAAAACGCCGACGAACGCGCCATGGACGCCATCGACCTCGCCGTCGCGGCAGCGGAAATCAGCCGGCGTTTTCTGCGCTGATCAAGGCCTGCAAACGGCGACGCAACTCGGGAAAGTGGGCGTCGTCGGCGAACTGAACGTCGGCCTTGGCCTTGCCCTGCGCACCCAGGCGCCTGGCAAGCGCTGAATCCTGTTGCAGACGCAGCAACTGGGCGTAGAGATGCTCGCCGTCACCGGAGCGGAACAACATCCCGCTCTCGCCATGTTCGATGATCTCCGGCACACCACCGCGATCACTGCCGACCACCGGCACCCCGGCACGCATGGCCTCCACCAGCACCAGACCGAAGGTTTCCTCCACCGTGGTCAGGATCACGCAATCGCAGGCCTGCATCAATGCCTGCGGACCCTCGACAAAATCCTTGAACGTGACGGGCAGGTGCTCGCGGGCACTGCGCGCCTTCAGCCCTTCGAGATAGTCCTGTTCCATGGCGCGGCCCACGATGAGGCCATGCATGGGGACGTTTTCCACCTTGGCGCGCGCCAGCGCATCCAGCAGCAGATGCTGTCCTTTGTAGTGCTTGATGCGTCCGAACAGACCGATCAGGAAAACGTCTTCGGGCACACCCAGCTCCCGCCGCCGCGCGCTGCGTTGCTCCGGGGTCAACTTGGTCGTCGGCGCAGCCACGCCGTAATAGAGGTAATCGATGCGACTGGCGATCTCGGGGATGAAGCGACGCATGTCCTCGGCCAGTGCGCGGGTGATGCCGGTGAGGCGATCCACCTGGCGATACAGGAAGCGGTGATAGAAATCCTGTTTGGGGCGAGTCATCTGCATCTGGCGTGTATACACCAGCGCCGGCTTGCGCCGGGAACAGGCCTTGGCCAGCGCGGCCAGCGGCAGGTCCTTGCCCCAATGCATGTGCAGCACGTCGATCTGCTCCCGGTCGATGATGCGCGCCAACTGCCGGGCCGTGCTCAATGGCAAGGCACGCACACGCGGCTTCAAGGTGACGAACCGGCGCCCTCCCTTGGCAAGGTATTCCGCGGGCTTTCCGCCCGGCGCGACCACGGCGAGCACGGAATCCGTTTCCGCCAGTTTCTGTACGCAGCGGAGCATGTACAGCTCCAGGCCGCCCAGATCCGTGGACAGGCAGAGTTCCAGGATCTTCACCGCGTCTTCTCCGCGCCCTTCCGCTCATGCAACTCGATGAGCTTCAGGTATTTCATGTAGGCGTGGAACACCGTGGTGATGGTGACCGTGGCGCCGTCCAGGCCCTGCAGGAATCCGCCCTTGAAGATGTACTTGCGCAGGAACGCCGACAACGCATGCAGACCGGGTGCGAAGCGGGACGGCTTCACGCCACGTTCATACATGGCCCAGGCGTCACGGGACGAGAGCTGATTGATGCGTTCCACCCAGTGGGCGTAATTCTCGTAGGTGAAGTGCACCAGGTGGGCGTCGAGCCTCTGGATGCGCTCGGCCTTGACGCTGGAATGGGCGCGCTTGGGCAGATAGCCGGCACGGCCCTTGTGATAGAGGCGCGTCACCCAGTCTGGATAGAAACCCGCAGCACGCACCCAGTGGCTGCCCGCGAAATTCTTGCGGCGGAACGCAAAGGCATCCTGATCGGTGCCGGCCAGATCGAGCGCCTTCACCGCCGCCACAGCGTCGTCGTCCAGGCGCTCGTCGGCATCGAGACTGAAGATCCAGTCGTTGGTCGCGAACTGCACGCCGAAGGCCTTTTGCGGGCCGTCGCCCAGGTATTTCTGCACGACCACCTTCGCCCCCAGCTCCCCGGCGATCTCCACCGTCCGGTCGGTGCTCTCCGAATCCACCACGATGATCTCGTCGCACACCTGTCGCAGCGAGGCGATGCAGTCGGCGATGTTCGCTTCTTCGTTGAGGGTGATGATGGTACCGGTGATCATGCGGCACGCTCCTTGGGAATCAGGCTGGACAGCACCTCCCAGACACGATCAGGCTCGATGTGAGTAAGACAATGGGTGTGTTGCAAGGGGCAGGTGCGCTTGAAGCACGGGCTGCAGGACAGGCGATCGTAGAGGACGATGGCGCGCTCGGTAAGCGGCGGCGTGTAGTCCGGCGTGGACGAGCCGTAGATCGCCACCAGCGGCGTGCCCACCGCGGCCGCCACATGCATCAGGCCTGAGTCGTTGGTCAGGGCGGCGGTGGCGAGTCCGAGCAGATCGATGGCGTCTTCCAGGCGCGTGCGGCCGCACAGGTCGATGAATCCGGTACGCATCGACGCGACGACCTCGCCCACCGCTTCGCGATCCTTCGCCGATCCCAGCAGCCACACCTGGTAGCCCTGCCTCACCAGACGCGAGCCGATCTCGCCGTAATAGGTGCCGGGCCAGCGCTTGGCGGGCCCGTATTCGGCACCCGGCATGAAGGCCACGGCGGGGCGCGACAGGTCGAGCCCGAGTTCCCGAACCAGGCGTGCCTGGTTTTCGTTGTCGACCCGCAACTGCGGCCTGGGAATCGGCGGCGGCAACGGCGATTCGGGCGGCAAGCCCAGCGCCACGAAACGTTGCACCGTCTGGCGCAGCACTTCCTTGTCCAGCGGACGCATGTCATTGATGAGGCCGTAGCGCCATTCGCCGCGGTATCCGGTACGGCGGGGAATGCGTGCGAAGAACGGCACCAGCGCCGCCTTCAGCGAGCGCGGCAGGACGATGGCCTGGTCATAGCCTTCTGCGCGCAGCGAACGCCCCAATGCGCGACGGGCCCCGAACGCCAGCTCGCCGTGGCCGACCGGCAGGGTGATGCCGCGGCGCACCTCGTCCATGCGCGAGAGCAGCGGCAGCGACCAGGCGGGCGCGAGCACGTCCACCACCGTGCCAGGTGCGCGCGCGTGCAGCACCTTGAAAAGGCCCTGGGCCATGACCATGTCGCCGACCCACGCGGGGCCGACGACGAGTACGCGATTGTGCTGGGTCACACGGGTATCAGCGGCCGTTCAGCCATTGCATATAGAGGCCGACGCCTTCTTCCACAGTCTTGAAGGGCGCATCGTAACCGGCAGCCCGCAGCTTGCTCATGTCCGCCTCGGTGAAACTCTGATAGCGGCCCTTCAAATGCTCGGGGAAAGGCACGTATTCGATCTCACCCTTGCCGTGGTAGGCGATCACGGCGCGTGCAACATCGTTGAAGCTCTGGCTGCGGCCCGTTCCCAGATTGAAGATGCCCGACTTGTCACGGTGTTCCATGAACCACAGGTTCACCGCCACCACGTCGCCTACGTAGATGAAATCGCGGCGCTGCTCGCCGTTGCCGTAGCCGTCGCAGCCTTCGAACAGGCGCACCTTGCCGCTTTCCTTGATCTGGTTGTTGTGATGGAAGGCGACGCTCGCCATGGAGCCCTTGTGCTGTTCGCGCGGCCCGTACACGTTGAAGTAGCGGAAGCCGGCGATCTGGCTATGCGCCGTGGGCAGGATGCGGCGCACGTACTGGTCGAACAGGAATTTCGAATAGCCGTACATGTTGAGCGGCTGCTCGTACTGCCGTTCTTCCTTGAATAGGCGACCACCGCCGTAGACCGATGCGGAAGAGGCGTACAGGTAGGAGACCCCGCGCTCCAGGCACCAGTGCAGCAGCGCCTTGGAATAGTCGTAGTTCACGTCCATGACGAAGCGGCCGTTCCACTCGGTGGTGGACGAGCAGGCGCCTTCGTGGAAAATGGCCTCGACCTTGCCGAAGCCTTCGCCGCTCTTCACGCGGATGAGGAACTCGTCCTTGTCCAGGTAGTCCTGGATCTCGCAGTCGGCGATGTTCTTGAACTTGGTGCCGTCCGTGAGGTCGTCCACCACCAGGATGTCGGTACGACCGCGCTCGTTGAGCGCCTTGACGATGTTGCTGCCGATGAAGCCGGCGCCGCCGGTGACGATGATCATGATTCCCGTCCTTTGTTACTGCTGTAAATTCGTAGGTCACGTTGCGAAGCTACGTGACACGCCTTGTCGCATTCTGCACCGCAACTGTCACGTAGCCGCTGGCGCGCCAACGTGAGCTACGGGGAGCGCAGCGAAATCCGGGCTACGGGGCACCCTTGCCGCGGATGATTTCGACGATGCGCGAGGTGGAGCAGCCTTCCACGAATCCGAGCACGACGATCTCGCCGCCGTGCTGCGTCACACACGCGCCGCCGGCGATCTGTTCGGGCTTGTAGTCGCCGCCTTTGACCAGCACGTCCGGCAGCACCTTGCAGATGAGTCGTTCGGGGGTGTCCTCGGAGAACGGCACCACCCAGTCCACGCTTTGCAGGGCTGCGAGCACGGTCATGCGCTGTGCGACCGGATTGATGGGCCGCTCCGGGCCTTTCAGGCGCGCCACGGAGGCGTCATCGTTGACGGCCACGATCAGGCGGTCACCCCGTTCGGCGGCCTGCGCCAGATAGGTCACATGCCCCGCGTGCAGGATGTCGAAGCAGCCGTTGGTCATGACCACGCGTTCGCCATTGGCGCGCGCCTCCTGCACCAGGGCCACCAGCCGGTCCTCGTCCACCACGCCGCGCGCACTGAGTTGCTGCTGGCGCAGGGCCTGGCGCAATTCGGCAACGCTCACGGTCGCGGTACCCAGCTTGCCCACCACCACGCTTGCGGCCACATTGGACAGCGCCATGGCCGCGTGCAGATCTTCACCGGCGGCAAGCGCGGTGGCGAGGGTGGAAATCACGGTATCGCCTGCACCGGTAACGTCATAAACCTCGCGTGCATGGGTCGGCAGGTGCACGGGGGCATGGTCGGGACGGAACAGGCTCATGCCCTTTTCGCTGCGCGTCACGAGCAGCGCATCGAGCGCATAACGCTGGCGCAGTTCTTCCGCACGCGCCTCCAGTTCGGCCTCGTCAGCACACGGACCCGCCACCGCCTCGAACTCGGACATGTTGGGCGTGATGAGGGTTGCGCCCGCGTACTTGGTGAAATCCTTGCCCTTGGGATCGATGAGCACCGGCTTGCCGGCTGCACGGGCGATGGCGATGAGCTTGGCCACATGACGCAGCGTGCCTTTGCCGTAATCGGAGAGCACCACCACGTCCGTATTCGCCACTTCCTTTTCGAAGCGCGCAATGAGGCGCTCCGCTTCGGCGGCGGGGAAGCCGTCTTCGAAATCCAGCCGGATGAGCTGCTGATGGCGGCTCACGACGCGCAGCTTGGTGATGGTGGGATAGCCCGACAGGCGCTCAAAGCAGCAGGTCACGCCCTTGCCCTGTAGTGCGCGCTCCAGTGCATCCGCGGCTTCATCGTTGCCGGTGAGGCCGATGAGCGTGGCCTGTCCGCCAAGCGCTGACACGTTCAGCGCCACGTTACCGGCACCGCCGGGACGCTGCTCGGCGTCGCCTACCCGCACCACCGGCACCGGGGCCTCCGGTGAAATGCGTGAGGTGTCCCCATGCCAGTAACGGTCGAGCATGAGGTCGCCGACCACAAGGACACGGGCGCGGGAGAATTCTGGCAGGTTCACTTTCATGGTGTTCAATGACCAGGAATGTATCCGGGCTGCCGAGTGACTGGCTGACCCCTCGCCAGTTCAGATGCGGTTTCTGCCGGTCTTGCGCCGGCCAGACCGAGCAATACGCCGGCGGCATAAACGTAAAGCATCAGCACGTTCTGGTGTTCCAAGGGAACATCGCTCAACCCGTAAACGAGATAAGCCAGGGTGAGCAAAAGTCCTGCAAGAGCAAGCTGTCGCTGATCTGAACCGTGCTGACGCATGTAGCGTATGAAAACCGCGGCGCACAGCAGCATCAGGGAAAGCTCTGTCAACAAACCGATGACACCGCGGGTTGCCAGTGTATGAAAGTACTGGCTGTGGGCGTGCTTGTACTCGGCAGCGACGGGATCGACCCGCTGCGCGGCGACGAGCCGTTGGGCATTGTTCTGCCAGGCCGCTCTCCCCAGCCCTGCCCCAAACCACGGATACTCGTCTGCGATGAACATGGCCGTGCGCCACATCTCGAAACGGGCGCCGATGGACGTTTTCACCGCCTGCGGGCCCGCGGCCGGTTCGAAATAGTTGCGCGCTTCCGATATGGCCGTCACCACGCGTTTTTCCACGCGCGGGATGGAATACAGCGCCGGGACCGCAAGCACCAGTGCCACCACCAGCGCCCAGCGGTGCTTCCATGACAACCGTCGAACCTGCAACCACAGCGTCACGGCCAAGGCGACCAACAAGCCGAGCCAGGCGCCGCGGGTGCTGGTAAGCAAGGTGGCAAGTAGCCCAAGCGCCACGCCACCGATCCAGACCGCCTTTATCCACTTCGTCTGGGCCAGGAAATAGCGCGCCCCCGCCGTGGCGAGCAGTGTGAGGCTCGCCACGAACATGCCGAAGATGACCGGGTGATGGCCGACCCTGACACGAAAATGGCTGTCGGCGAGCAACTGCTCCAGGTCGAAACCGAAGGTGGCGTGGACTTCATACAGTGCCATGACGCCGGCGATACAGCTCCCGATCAATGCGCCCCACCAAAACCAGTGCGGCGACGGCCGTACCCAGCGCATCAACAGGATCAAGGGGACGATCAGCAGGACCTTGATGTGGATGCTCTCGAAGTAGTGCAAGCCGACCGTGTCCGCGCCCGATGCCGCGTAGGTAATGAGCGCCGAGACCAGAAAGACGAGCACGGCTGCGAGCACCCAGCGCGTCGCGACATCCATGTCCGTACGATGCGTGGCCAACCCATATATCCCCAGGACGGAGAGAACGTAGAGCAGATTGATCGCCAGATTCGTGTTGAACACCAGCAGTGCGGGAATCACCGCCAAGGCTATGCCGCTCGCCAGACGCACCTGCTTGCCATGCGTCATTTCACCCATGTGCGGCTTTCAATCCTTCAAGACGAACAACGCCCCGCAATAGGGACAACGCGCTTGCTCGTTTTCTTCGAGGGGAAGGTACACACGCGGGTGAGCACTCCAGAGCTCGGCACCAGGACGGGGGCAGTACACTGGCAGTTCCTTGCGGCTGACTTCGTACCGCCGCTGCATGCCCGACTGAATTTCCGCGAGTTGTTCCATGGCGTGCTTCTCCGCTCAATCGTTCACGTAGGTCAGCCACTCCGGATGGACATCGCGGCGGCCGTGCACCTGGTCGAAGTAAGTACGCTGCAGCTTTTCGGTGATGGGGCCGCGGCGGCCGTTGCCGATCTGGCGGCCGTCCAGTTCGCGGATGGGCGTGACCTCGGCGGCGGTGCCGGTGAAGAAGGCCTCGTCGGCGATGTAGACCTCGTCGCGGGTGATGCGCTTCTCGCGCACGGGGATACCCAGTTCGCCGGCGATGCGCATCACGGAGTCGCGGGTGATGC
>JBFXES010000077.1:0-12665 GCA_050179875.1 Thiohalomonadaceae bacterium | reverse complement strand
GGGGCTCCTACGGCGGTATACCGTAGGAGCCGACATGGTCGGCGAATGTGTGGGGACGGGTGGCCACGGCGGGTCAGAACGGCATTCGCCCACGGTGTGGGCTCCTACGGCGGTTTTCTGTAGGAGCCGACATGGTCGGCGAATGTGCGGGGTCGGCTGGCGGCGGCGGGTGAAAGGCATTCGCCCACGGTGTGGGCTCCTACGGCGGTTTTCTTGTAGGAGCCGACATGGTCGGCGAATGCACGGGGTCGCGGCCGCGGCGGGTCGGAACGGGCATTCGCCCACGGTGTGGGCTCCTACGTTTGGGCACGCAGGCGCTGGTGGACGTAGCCGGGTAGGCCCGCGAGGGCGCCGGCGAATTCGAGGAGGCTCAGGGAGGCGGGGAAGTCCGAGCGGCACCGCAGGGCCGGCCAACAGCGCTCGCGCCAGTGCCAGGCCAGGTAGCCGCGGATCTCGCGCAGGGCGCGTGCGCGGTATTCGGGTTCGTTCCAGGCCACGCGCGCGAGGAAGGCGCTGTACGCCCAGCCCCAGCGATACAGTCTGCGGCGCAAGGCGCCCAGCTCGCGCACGTGACGATGCCTCACCCGCGCAGCGGGTTCGTACACCAGGGCATGGCCGTGGCGCAGCACACGGAAAAAGGCGTCCAGGTCCTCGCCCCAGGGCAGATCCGGGGCGAAGCCGCCCGCGTCCACCAAGGCGCGTCGCCGGAACGCCATGTTGCCGCCGCTGCCGAACATCCAGCATTGCACCGGGAAGTTGGGCCAGATGTGACAGTGGGAATCGCGGGTGAAAAGGCGCGGTACGAAGCCCCGGTTGAAGCCGCCCCGGTTTTCCATGAGCCGCTGTGCCGGGGTCTCCAGTTCCAGGGGCAGCAACGGACCCGTGCAGCAGCCTACCCCGGGACGGGCGAATTGCCGGCGCACGGCCTGGAGCCAGCCCGGCTCGGGCCGGCAGTCGTCGTCGATGAACGCGACCACTTCGTTCTGTGCAACGGCAAGGGCGCGGTTGCGCGCAAAACGCACTCCCGGGCGAGGCTCGCACGCGTAACTGCAACCGTGCTTTCCGGCGAGTTCGCGCGTCAACGTGGAGCGGGGGGCGTTGTCGACGACCAGCAGTTCGTCAGGCGGGTCGGACTGGACGGAAACCGCCGCGAGACAACCGGCGAGTTCCTCCGGCCGCTCGCGGGTACAGACGGCCACCGTAACCGCGGGCCTGATGACGGGCAGCATCACACGCGCATCTGTTCGCAGAGCTTGAGGAAGTCGTCCCGCACCTGATACATGCGTGGCAGTCCCAGTTCTTCCAGCGCCTTGTTTTTCCTCGCGGCCGCCGGCGAGTCGAGATCAGAAAGATAGTTCTGTTTCACGGCAATGGCGCTGCGGTAATCGTCGTGGAAACGGCGCTTTTCGTTCGCCGTGCTGCGCTTGACCTCGGCCAGTTTCTGCCTGGCATTCTCGTCGTACTTGCTGTCATCGACGCGCAGGACCGGATCGAACACCATCTTGTCCAGGAACTCGACGAGACGCGCGCGTTTTTCTTCATCCAACGCCATATCGTGTCTCCTCCGTGCATCAAGCGTTCCTGCCGCTGGACTCCGTGTCCATCGCAACGCCCTCCCTGGCGCGCAGGATCGGGAAGGTATCTGCTTGTACGTCAGTGCGGATGCAGTTCCACCTTGGTCCAGCCGGCCTCGTGGCGGCTGAAGGCGTGATAGGCATCCAGTGCCGTGCCCAGCGGTTCCACTTCGGTCAGCACCTTGCCCGGATCGAGACGGCCGCTCTCCACGATGCCGACGAGTTCCGGGATGTACTTGCGGTGATGGCAGTTGCCCGTCTTGATGGTGAGATTGCGGTTCATCGCCATGCCGAGGGGAAAGGCGCGGTGCGCGGTGGGATAGACGCCGATGATCGACAGGGTGCCCGCCTTGTCCAGGGCCTCCACCGCCCAGTTCAACGCCAGTGAGGGCGCCCCGCCGGCCGGCCATTCCGCGGAGCGCTGGGGCGCGTCCTCGTCCAGTTCACGGGCGAAGTGCTCGCCGTCGCCGGCGAGGCGCTGCGCGGCCGGGCCGGCGTGCGGGGCTTCCGCATCGACGCCCACCGCGTCAATGGCGCGATCCACGCCGATGCCGCCGGTGAGCGAGAGGATCGCTTCCACCGGGTCTTCCTGGTTGAAATCGATCACCTCCGCCCCTTGCGCGCGCGCCATGTCGAGGCGCGCGGGAACCCTGTCGACGGCGATCACGCGGCCGGCGCCCTGGAGAAAGGCACTGGCGATGGCGAACTGCCCGACCGGTCCGCAGCCGAACACGGCGACGATGTCCCCGTGCTTGATCTCGGCAAGGCGCGCGCCGAACCAGCCTGTGGGGAAGATGTCGGACAGCCGGATCGCCTGTTCGTCGGACACGGAGGCCGGCAGGCCCACCATGTTCACGTTGCCGAACGGAATGCGGGCGTACTCGGCCTGCAGGCCGTGAAACGGGCCCGTGCTCCTGGGGCCGCCAAAGAAGGCGGTGCCGGCGCGCTTGCCGTTGGGATTGGCATTGTCGCATTGCGAGTAATAGCCGGCGCGGCAATAGACGCAGGTGCCGCAGGCGATGGTGGACGGGATGACCACGCGGTCACCCTCGCGGAAATTGCGCACGGCCGGGCCCACCTCCTCCACCACGCCCACGCCCTCGTGGCCGAGAATGGTACCGGGCACCATCTCCGGCAGGGTGCCGCGCACCATGTGCAGATCGGTCCCGCAGATGGCACTGGCAGTCACACGCACGATGGCATCGGTGGGCGCCTCGATGCGCGGTTCGGCAACATCGTCGATGCGTATGTCGCCCACACCATGGAATACGACCGCTTTCATGGGTATCTCCTGGCCGAGCCGTGTTTTCCCGGAGTGTAGTGACCACCCACCTCGCGGCCATCGGTGCTTTCCTCCAAACACCGATGAAGAATCGGGGAAAGGCGACTACTCCGGAACGCCCGGGCGGGAACTGATAATGGGCCGGCGGCTGTGGGATAATGTCGCTCCAGCCGAACCGGGACAGGGACGGCTGCCCTCAACCAGAGAAGGATGAAGATGCGCGACTTGCGTTTCCTCGTGGTGGACGATTCCGCCATGGCCCGCCGACTCATCACCAGCGTCATTCGCGGCAAGCTCGGCAGCGAAAAAGTGCTGCAGGCCGGCGACGGACGCGAGGCGCTGCTGCTGCTGGAATCGAACCCGGTCGACATCATCATTTCCGACTGGAGCATGGGCAAGGTGAACGGCGATGAACTGCTGGCTTACGTGCGCCGCAACGAACGCCTGCGCCATATCCCGTTCATCATGGTGACCTGCAACGCCCAGCGGGACGCCATCCTCACCGCCATGCAACTGGGCGTCACCCATTACCTGGTGAAACCATTCACGCCGGCGGAACTGGAGCAGAAGATTCGCAGTTCGTGGAACGCCGCCGTGCGGCGGGGCACCGAGCGCTACTCCGACTTGCCGGCCCATGATGCGTCCATCCTGCTGGAGGGTTCCCCCGCCCCTGTCTCACTGCTGAATCTGAGCCGCAGCGGCGCCCTGCTGCGCCTGCGGCACAACCACGCCATCGGGCTGTTCCGCAGCTATGAGCTGTCGCTGACTTTCCGCAATCCCGACTCGGGGCAGACATGGTCGCTGCCTTCCGTGCCGTCGCACTGCGTGCGCCTGGAAACCGATGATCATCGCCACGCCAACTGTCTCATGGCCGTGGAATTCGACGCCGGCAAGCTCGATGCAAACGCGACACGGCAACTGGACAGCCTGCTGGCGTGGCTCGCCGCGCGCGGACCCACCATCATCGACGGGTAGCCACCGCCAGAGAACTCCAATGCGAGATAACAGCGGTTTCTTCCTGGATACGGAGACCGGCGCCGGCCGCGAGCAGAACGCCGTCGTCTACACGCCCCGGCGCTCGCGCAACAGATTCCAGGCCAATTGCGTGCAGTTGGTGGATACCGAGGAACAGGCGCTGCAGGCGGCCGATCCCGCCAGACATCTCTATGCAGCCCGCGTGGTCGGACCTTCCAAATCCTCGGAGGGGTTCATGATGTTCTATCTGGTGCGTTGGCTGGACGTCGCGCCCTGAAAGCCGGAGGCCGGCTTTCGCCGGCCTCCTTTCGTCCTCGTGTCAGTACGAACCGCCGCCGGTATCACCCGGTGACTTCTGCGCACCGCTGTCTTCCTGACGCTGGGTGTCGGATTGCTCGTAGATCTCCTCGTCGAACGCCGCGAACTCCGACGACAGCTCGTCAGGATTCACGTCGATCAGCACTTCGTCGGGGCTGGTGATGCTCACGCGATCCCACGGCACCACGTACTTCTTCTCGCCCATGCCCAGCGTGCCGCTTTCCTGCAGCACGACGTGGGAGACCTTGCCGTCCTTGTCGACGATGAGTTCGGAGATGGTGCCGAGGTCCTGGTCCTGGGAGTTCTTGACCTTGACGTCCATCAGGTCACTGGCGCGATAGGAGCTGGAGGGATCGAGCTGCGCCTGCTGGTCCATGGCGCCCGCGCCCGCCTGTGGGCTTTTCTCACCGGCGCCGGCGGCGAAGGCACCCGACATCACCAAGGACAGGGCGCTCGCGCTGAGTATGAGAGCGGTTTTCTTCATGGTGTCACCTCTTCCCGTGATGAAGTTTTCCTGACGCCGGCGTCCACGCCGGGCCTTTCTCGTCTGTCGTATAGGAGACGGCGCCAGCGGGGTCAAACGCGCGTGTCCGCACGTCCGGGCCGCCGCAGCGCCCTTGCCGCGTCCACTTGGGTTCACCCTTGCCGCCGCCGCCAAGACAGCACAAGGAAAAAATCCTGCGCGGCATTATGGCCCCCTCCCCGATTGCGCGATCCGCTCCCCGCAGGAACGTGAAACGGGCTGGCCGTATAATGGCGGCCTCGCGAGGAAGCCTCCATGTCCGAAGACCGCATCTACGCCACCGCACGTGAGCACATCGTCGATTTCGCCTTCGACGAATCCGTTGCTGCCGTTTTCCCAGACATGATCCGGCGTTCCGTGCCCGGCTATGGCGACGTCGTCGCCCTCACCGGCCTCATCGCGGAACGTTTCGCCCGGGCAGGCACGCGCTGCTACGACCTGGGCTGTTCCCTGGGGGCGGTGACCCTGGCCATGCGCCGCCGGGTGCGCGCGCCCGACGTGCGTATCGTGGCTGTTGACAATGCCGAGGCCATGCTGAAGCGCTGCCGTGAGAACGTGCGCGCCGAGCAGGGACCGCCCGTGGACGTGATATGCGCCGACATCCGTGACGTGCCCATCGAGAACGCTTCCGTGGTGGTGTTGAACTTCACGCTGCAGTTCGTGCCGCCTGCAGATCGCGCGGCGTTGCTCGCACGCATTCACGCCGGCATGACTCCGGGGGGCGTGCTGGCGCTATCGGAGAAAGTCGCCTTCGCCGATGCACAGACGCAGCGTTTCCACGAAACCCTGCATCTCGATTTCAAGCGCGCCAACGGCTATTCGGAACTGGAGATCAGCCAGAAACGCACGGCCATCGAGAACGTACTCGTGCCGGACACGCTGGAAGTCCACCAGGCGCGCCTCGCGGCGGCCGGGTTCCGCCGCGTCGAGCACTGGTACCGCTGTTTCAATTTCGCTTCCCTGGTGGCTTTCGCGTGATCGACGTCGACGGGTTGCGCGCCGCGCTGGCATCCACGCCGCTGGCCGTTCACACCGATGCCCTGTTGCGCGCCAGTGCGGATGCGCTCGCTCCCGAACGGCACGGCGATCTCGTCCGCTGGCGGCAAGCGCTGGCCGAATTGCCGCGCCTGCCCGCGACAACGCTGGACCTGAACGCCGATTGCATTCGCATCGGATCACCGGACCACACTTGCGCGGACCTGGCGGAACACCTGCAGCGCTTTCATCCCTGGCGCAAGGGACCCTTCTGCATCCACGGCGTCCACGTGGATGCGGAATGGCGCTCCGACTGGAAATGGCGCCGCGTCGTGCCTCACGTCACGCCGCTCGCCGGCAGGCACGTGCTGGACGTGGGTTGCGGCAACGGCTATTACGCCCTGCGCATGATCGGCGCGGGTGCGGCAATGGTGCTCGGCGTGGATCCCACGCTGCTCTACCTCGCCCAGTTCGCGGCGGTCCGCCACTTCACCGGGCCCGTGCCGGCTTTCGTGCTGCCGCTCGGGCTCGAAGCCCTGCCCGACAGCGGCGCCTTCGACACGGTGTTTTCCATGGGTGTGCTGTATCACCGGCGTGATCCCCACGAGCATCTGGCGCGCCTGCACGCGCAATTGCGGCCCGGCGGAGAGTTGGTCCTGGAGACACTGGTGATTATCGGCGACGGCGACGACGCGCTCGTGCCCGCCGGCCGCTACGCCAAGATGAAGAACGTCTGGTCCATCCCCAGCCCGCGCTGTGCCGAACGCTGGTTATGCGAGGCCGGCTTCGAAGACGTTCGCTGCGTGGACGACACCGTGACCACCACCGACGAGCAGCGCGCCACGGCATGGATGCGTTTCGAATCCCTGCGCGACTTCCTCGATCCTTCCGATCCGGCGCGCACGGTGGAAGGCCATCCCGCACCGCGGCGTGCAGTGTTCATCGCGCGCCGGCCTTGATTGTTGAACTCCGCGAGTGAACGCCGATCAACGCAACTGCGTGCAGATGACCCGTAGGTCACGTTGCGAAGCTACGTGACATTGGTCGTGCCGCGAATGTCACGGCGTTATTGCGGACATTTTTCAGAAACTCGCTCAAGCAGTGCTACCTGGCATCATTGCAGTGGACCCGATGGGTTTTCGGTCAAAAAAAAAGGCCGCGTAAACGCGGCCTTTTTTCAGTTGCTTGCAGACGGTTAAACGCGGTAATTGGGCGCTTCCTTGGTGATCTGCACGTCGTGCACGTGGCTTTCGGAAATGCCCGCGTTGGTGATGCGCACGAACTCCGGACGGGTACGCATCTCATCAACGCTGGCGCAGCCGCAATACCCCATGCTGGACCGCAAGCCGCCGAGCAGCTGATGCACCACGGGCGCCAGCGGCCCCTTGTAAGGCACGCGACCCTCGATGCCTTCCGGAACCAGCTTGTCGGCCTCGCTGCCTTCCTGGAAGTAGCGATCGCTCGAGCCCTGCGAGGCGGCCATGGCGCCCAGCGAGCCCATGCCACGGTAGGCCTTGTAGGAGCGGCCCTGGAACAGCTCCACCTCGCCGGGCGCCTCGTCGGTGCCGGCGAACATGCCGCCGATCATCACGGAATACGCGCCGGCAGCGATGGCCTTGGCGAAGTCGCCGGAGTAACGGATACCACCGTCGGCGATGAGCGGCACGCCCGTGCCTTCGAGGGCCTTGGCCACGTTGTCGATGGCCGTGATCTGCGGCACGCCCACGCCGGCGACGATGCGCGTGGTGCAGATGGAGCCGGGGCCGATGCCTACCTTGACGCCGTCGGCGCCTGCATCGACCAGGGCCTTGGCGGCGGCGCCGGTGGCGATGTTGCCGCCGATGACCTGCAGGTCGGGGAAGTTCTTCTTGACCCAGGCCACGCGATCAAGCACGCCCTGGGAATGGCCATGGGCGGTGTCCACCACCACCACGTCCACGCCGGCAGCCACCAGCGCGGCGATGCGCTCGTCGGTGCCCGCGCCCACGCCCACCGCCGCGCCCACGCGCAGACGACCCAGTTCGTCCTTGCAGGCATTGGGCTTGTCAGTGGCCTTCTGGATGTCCTTGACGGTGATGAGACCCTTGAGGTGGAAGTCGTCGTCCACCACCAGCACCTTCTCGATGCGGTACTGATGCAGCAGGCGCTGCACCTCGTCGCGCGATGCGCCTTCCTTCACGGTGACCAGGCGATCCTTGGGCGTCATGACGGCGGACACCGGGCTGTCGTAGCGGGTCTCGAAGCGCAGGTCGCGGTTGGTGACGATGCCGCAGAGCTGGCCTTTGGCATCCACCACGGGCACGCCGGAGATGTCTTCGGCGCGGGTGAGTCTGAGTACGTCGCGGATGGAGGTGTCGGGAGTGACGGTGATGGGGTCCTTGATGACCCCGGCCTCGAACTTCTTGACCATCCTGACCTGCTCGGCCTGCTGTTCGATGGTCATGTTCTTGTGGATGATGCCGATGCCGCCTTCCTGGGCCAGGGCGATGGCGAGCCGCCCTTCCGTCACGGTGTCCATGGCGGCGGAGACCAGCGGTATGTTCAACGTGATTCCGCGCGTCAGTCGGGTTCGCAAGTCGACCTGTTTCGGCAGGATGTTGGAATGGGCCGGAACCAGGAGGACGTCGTCGAACGTGAGGGCTTCCTGAACGATGCGCATGGGGAATCCGTCTCGTGTAGGCTGTAGATAAACGGGCCATTATACGTTTCGCCCGACGGAACGCAAACGGAGAATCTATTCCCATCCACCCCCGTGGGGATAATGTCTAGCCGCGGCAACACGCCTGTGCTGTAATTTGCCGCGGACTTATAACTAGAACGCGGTCCGACCACCAAGACTTTCGGAGGAAGACAATGAAGAAATACGCATTGCTGCTCGCCGCCACCCTGCTCGCGTCCGCCTGCGCCAATCAGGGTCCGAGCCAGCCGGCAGCCACTGCCGATTCCGCCAACCAGGCCATCGCCGCTGCCGAGGCCTCCCTCAAGAAGGCGCAGCAAGTGGGCTACCAGTGGCGCGATACGGAGAGTCTGATCACCCAGGCCAAGGAAGCCGCCGCCAAGCAGGATTTCGCCACCGCTCAGAACCTGGCCAACCAGGCCGAGCAGCAGGGCCAGCTCGCCGTGAAGCAGTACGAGCGCGAAACTGCGGCTTACAAGACTTCCAGGTAAATCACTGAAATCATGCGAAAAGGCCGGCAATGCCGGCCTTTTCGCTTTATTCCGGTGTCACAACTGCGCAGCCGGTCATGGTCCCGGGCCGGGCACGGGCTGATAAAATCCCTCCATGTTCGAAGCCCCCTCCTCAGGCCCGTTCGGCGGGCAGGCACCGCGCCAGGTCCTCACGGTCTCCCAACTCAACCGTGAGGCGCGGGCGGTGCTGGAGGGCCACTTCCCGCTGCTATGGGTCGAGGGCGAGATCTCCAATTTCGCGAGGCCCGCCTCGGGACATCTTTACTTCTCCCTGAAGGACGAACACGCCCAGGTGCGCTGCGCCATGTTTCGCGTGCGCAACCTGCACCTGCGCTTCGAGCCGCGCAACGGCATGCACGTGGTGGCGCGCGTGCGCGTTTCCATGTTCGAGCCGCGTGGCGAATTCCAGCTCATCGTCGAGCACATGGAAGAGGCCGGCGACGGCGCGCTGCGCCGCGCCTTCGATGCCCTCAAGGCCCGGCTCCAGGCGGAGGGCCTGTTCGACGCCGCCCGCAAGCGCCCCCTGCCGCAGGTGCCGCGCACCGTGGGCGTGGTCACCTCCCCCACCGGGGCCGCAATCCGCGATGTGCTCACCGTCCTGCGCCGCCGTTGTCCGGCCATCCAGGTCATCGTCTATCCGGTGCCCGTGCAGGGCGCGGGCGCCGCGCAGAAGATCGCCTCCGCCATCCAGCGCGCGGGCATGCGCGGCGAGTGCGACGTGCTCATCGTGGGCCGCGGCGGCGGCTCGCTGGAAGACCTCTGGTCCTTCAACGAGGAAGTGGTGGCGCGCGCCATCCACGCCTCGCCCATCCCCGTGGTGAGCGCCGTCGGCCATGAAATCGATTTCACCATCGCCGATTTCGTCGCCGACGTGCGGGCCCCCACGCCATCCGCAGCGGCCGAACTGGTGAGCCCCGACAGCGCCGAGCAGATGAAGCGGCTTGCGCGCCTGGAGGCCAGGCTGCGTCGCTGTATGCAGGCAGTGCTCGCGCGCAAGCGCCAGGCACTGGCCTGGATGGACAAGCGCCTGAAACATCCGGGCCGGCGGCTGCAGGAACTGGCGCAGCGTGTGGATGAACTCCAGGCCCGGCTGCTGCGGGCGCAGCAGCGTTGGTGGCGCCATGCCGAAGCCCGGATCGCAGCGCTGGCCGCGCGCCTGGCCCAGCACACGCCCTTGCACCGGGTGTTGCGTCTTTCGGATCGGTGCCAGAACCTCACCCGCCGCCTGGGCGCGGCCATGGGCCACGTACACGCCCAGCGCGTGCAATACCTGCGCGCCAACGTGCGGGCATTGCACGCGGTCAGCCCCCTGGCCACATTGGGTCGCGGCTATGCCATCGTGCAGCGCGAAAGCGGCGCGGTGGTGCGCAGTCCCGGCGACGTCAGCATCGGCGAACGCGTGCGCGCCCGCCTCGGTCGCGGCGCCATTCACGTGCGCGTGGAGGAGAAGGTTACCGATGATTATGACCTGCCTGCTGGGCGGCGCCTTGCTGTGCGGGTCCGCCGCCCTGGCCGCTGAACTGCCCCTCGCGTCCCCCGTCCCGGGCGGTGTGGCCGTGGTATCCGTGGCCCCGGCGGGCACTCCCATGCCGGTGGTGCACTACGACGGCAAGCGCGCCCTGGTGACCCGGGCGGAAAGCGGCGAGTGGGTCGCCGTGGTCGGCATCCCGCTGGACGCCGCCGTCGGCAGCCACAGCCTGCAAGTGCAGGGTGACGGCGGCACGGAGCAGCGCAGTTTCGAGGTCGTGCCCAAGGCCTACGCCACCCAGCATCTGACGCTTGAGAACAAGCGCATGGTGAACCCCTATGCCAAGGACCTGCCTCGCATCCTGGCCGAGCAGGCCCGCTCCCGGGCGGCCTTCGCCAGCTGGAGCGATCCGGAACCCTCCGCCCTGCGCTTCACCGCCCCGGTCGACGGCCGTAACAGCGGCACCTTCGGCCTGCGTCGCTTCTTTAACGGTGAGCCGCGCCGGCCGCATGGCGGCATGGACATCGCCGCGCCCACGGGCACGCCCGTGCGCGCACCGGCCGATGGCCGCGTCATCGAGGTAGGGGATTATTTCTTCAACGGCAAGACCGTGTTCGTGGATCACGGCCGCGGACTGGTGACCATGTATTGCCACCTCGATCGCATCGATGTGCAACCGGGTGACGCAGTGAAGGCCGGCCAGACCATCGCCGCGGTGGGCGCCACTGGGCGCGTCACCGGCCCGCACCTGCACTGGACGGTGAGCCTGAACGGCACGGCCGTGGATCCGCAGCTGTTCCTGATCCCGCCGGCGGAGATGGCGGCCATTACCGAGCCGGGCGGCATGGCCGACAAGTAACGACGGTTCGGTCATGCCCGTGCCGTGGGGCCTGAACGAAAAAAGGGCGCCTCTTGCGAGGCGCCCTTTTTTTCGTGTTCGGTTTGGTAGCGGGGGTAGGATTTGAACCTACGACCTTCGGGTTATGAGCCCGACGAGCTACCGGACTGCTCCACCCCGCAATTGATTCGCGAATAATATCTCACTCGCGCGTTTGCTTCAAGATGTCTTGCGCGCGAAATGATGTCGAAGATCGTGGCGATAGATGAAGCCCGGCAACGCGAACACCAGAAACAGGCAAAGCGTGGTGGCGTAGAACTCCCATCCTTGCGCATAACGCTCACCGGTGAGCTTCTGTTCGAGGCCGACCGCCACAGCACCGGTGATCGCATACAGCACCAGCCATTCGAACCAGCGTTGCCAGGCGCGCTTGTGGCCGCCCTTCGGCGTCAACACCACGAAGAAACGCTCGCTCACCCAGGGCAGGTTGGCGGCAACGAAAGCGACTGCGACGAGCAGCCAGACGGCGATTCCGGTGGTCACGACGATTCCATGGGGTTGTGGTCCGCGCCCGGTTGGACGCGGACCGTGAGAGAAAGTTCGCTCAGCCGCCCATGGCGGCGACACACAGGGCCATGAGCGGCCCGGGCAATACGCCCAGCGCGAACATGGCGAGCGCATTGGCGCTGATGGTCACGCGCATGCCCCAGCCGGCCTCCAGGGGCGCGGTGTCCGCGGGCTTGTCGAAGTACATGATCTTGACCAGACGCAGGTAGTAGAAGGCGCCGATGACCGAGAACACCACGGCGGCAACGGCAAGCCAGACGAGCTCGACCTGCACCAGTGCCTGGATGACGAACAGCTTGGACCAGAAGCCGAGGAACGGCGGCACGCCGGCCATGGAGAACATCACCACCAGCATCAGGAAGGCATGCCAGGGGCTGCGTTCGTTGAGACCGCGGTAATCGTCCAGCGCATCGGCCTCGAAGCCGCTGCGGCTCATGAAAATCACCAGACCGAAGCTGGCCAGGCTCATGAGCGCATAGGAGACGGCGTAAAACAGGCCGGCGGCATAGCCCTCTTCCGTGCCCGCCAGCACGCCCAGCAGCATGAAGGCCACGTGCGAAATGGCCGAGTAGGCCAGCATGCGCTTGAGGTTGGTCTGTGCGATGGCGATGACGTTGCCCACCGCCAGCGACAGCACGCTCAGCATGATGAGGATTTCCTGCCAGTCGCTGTGGACGCCGCCGAGGCCGTCCACCAGCAGGCGCACGAGCATGGCAAACGCGGCGAGCTTGGGCGCGGTGCTGATGTACACCGTGACGGCCGTGGGCGCACCGTGGTAGACGTCGGGCACCCACATGTGGAACGGCACCGCGCCCAGCTTGAAGGCCACACCGATGACGATGAACACCACCGCGAATGCCAGGACCAGCGGCTGCGCCGTGCCGGCGGCGATGGCCGCGTGAATCTCGGCCAGGTCGAGGGAGCCCGTGATGCCGTACAGCATGGACATGCCGTAC
>JBFXES010000076.1:0-12791 GCA_050179875.1 Thiohalomonadaceae bacterium | reverse complement strand
AGCAGGTTCTGCTTGGTGGGCACGTCGCCGTAGGCGGCGAGGGCGTTCTGGTACGCCTGGCGGGCTGCGGCGGTATCGCCGAGCGCCAGTTGCGCGTCGCCGCGCGCCTCCTCGACGGCGCCGCGCAGGCCGGTGGGGTCGGTGCCGTCCAGCACCGCGAGGGCCTCCTTGGCCTTGCCCTGGCTCAGCAGCACGCGGGCGAGGCGCACGGCGGCCGCCTGGCGGATGCCGGGGATCTTGGCGGCGTCCATGGCGGCGCGCAGGTGGCCCGCGGCGGCGTCCAGGTCGTTCTGCTGCACGCTGGCGGCGGCCATGGCGAGCGACGCCAGGCTGGCGTAGGCGGTGTCGCCGTAATTGGCCAGCAGCGAGCGGCCGCTCTCCAGCACCGCGGCCGGATCCTCCTGTTCAAGCATCTGCTGGTAAATCGCAGAGGCCTCGGCAGCGCGCGCGTTCTTGTGTTCCTGCCAGGCGCGGAAGCCAAGCACGGCGGCGATGACCACGGCGAAGGCGATGATCGCGGCGCGACCGTTCTTCTCCCACCAGCGGCGCAGGGCCTCCACTTGTTCGTTTTCGGATGTGTAAACGTCCACCACTGATCCTCCCCTAACCTCGTGTTGTCATTCGTGCCGGCGCAGGCACTCGGCAAGATGGGCCGCCAGTGCGTCCTGCGACACCGTTTGCTGCTCGCCGCCGTCGCGCAGCGGTTTCACCCCGACCACGCCGCGGGCCGCCTCGTCTTCGCCCAGGATCAGCGCCAGCGCCGCCCCGCTCTTGTCCGCGCGTTTCATCTGCGCCTTGAAGCTGCCGCCGCCGGTGTTCATGAGCAGGCGCAGGGACGGCAGTTCGTCGCGCAGCCGTTCGGCCAGGAGCTGGCCCGCGATCTGCGCTTGCTCGCCCACGCGCACCAGGTAGACCTGGGGGCGGAAGCGTTCCATGGGCACCTGGGCCGGGTCCAGCAGGGCCGTGAGGCGTTCCAGTCCCATGGCGAAGCCGACCGCCGGCGTGGGCTTGCCGCCGAGCTGTTCCACCAGCCCGTCGAAGCGGCCGCCCGCGCACACCGTGCCCTGGGCGCCGAGGCGATCGGTCACCCACTCGAACACGGTGCGGCCGTAGTAGTCGAGGCCGCGCACCAGCCGGGTGTTGATCTCATACTTCACGCCGGCGGCGTCGAGGATGGCGCACAGGCCGTCGAAATGCACGCGGGACTCTTCGTCGAGGTGGTCGATGAGGCGCGGCGCGGCCTCGATCATGGCCTGCATGTCCGGGTTCTTGCTGTCGAGCACGCGCAGCGGATTGGTGTGCAGGCGGCGCCGGCTGTCCTCGTCGAGGACGGCGTGGTTCTCCTGCAGGTAGTTCACCAGGATCCCGCGATAGGCGGCGCGCGAGGCCGCGGAGCCCAGGGAGTTGAGCTGCAGCTTCACGGCGTCGGCCAACCCGAGCTGACGCCACAGGCGCGCGGTCATGAGGATCAGTTCCGCATCCACATCCGGGCCCTCGAGGCCGAACACCTCGATGCCCACCTGGTGGAACTGGCGGTAGCGCCCCTTCTGCGGGCGCTCGTGGCGGAACATGGGTCCGCGATACCACACGCGTTGCGCCTGCTGGTTGCCCACGCGGCCGTGTTCCAGCATGGCGCGCACGCAACCCGCCGTGCCCTCGGGCCGCAGCGTAAGGCTGTCGCCGTTGCGGTCCTCGAAGGTGTACATCTCCTTCTCGACGATATCCGTCACCTCGCCGATGGAGCGCTTGAACAGCTCCGTCTTCTCGAGGATGGGCAGACGGATCTCCTCATAGCCATAGGCCGCGAGCAGACGCGTCACCGTCTCTTCCAGATAACGCCAGACCGGTGTCTCCTCCGGCAGGATGTCGTTCATCCCCCGGATCGCCTGAATATTTCCGCTCAACAGTGACTCCTAAGAAAAAGCATCAACCACGGGGAACACGGGGGACACGGGGAGGAAAAATCGTAGGAGCGGCCTGAGGCCGCTCCTACAGGTGGTTTTTCCCCGTGTTCCCCGTGTCCCCCGTGGTTATTTCTTTTGATCCGCTTTACCAGCACGTTCCGCGAGGCGGGCGCGGATGGTGCGTTCCAGTTCGTCCACCAGGGTGGCGTTTTCCACCTTGTGATGGGGTTCGCCGCCCAGGTAGAGCAGGTTGGGCTGGCCGCCGGCGAGGCCGATGTCGGCTTCGCGGGCCTCGCCCGGGCCGTTGACCACGCAGCCGATCACGGCCACGTCCATGGGTTCGATGATGTCTTCGAGCCGCTGCTCCAGGGCGTTGACGGTGGCGATGACATCGAAGTTCTGGCGCGAGCAGGACGGGCAGGCGATGAGATTGATGCCCTTGCTGCGCAGGCGCAGGCTCTTGAGGATGTCGAAGCCCACGCGGATCTCTTCCACGGGATCGGCGGCGAGGGACACGCGCAGGGTGTCGCCGATGCCCTCGGCCAGCAGCATGCCGAGACCGATGGCGGACTTCACCGCGCCCGAGCGGAAACCGCCGGCCTCGGTGATGCCCAGGTGCAGGGGCTGTTCGATCTGCCCGGCGAGCTGGCGGTAGGCTTCCACGGTGAGGAACACGTCGGAGGCCTTGAGGCTCACCTTGAAGTCGGGGAAGTTCAGCTTCTCCAGGATCTCGATGTGGCGTAGCGCCGATTCCACCAGGGCCTCGGGCGTGGGCTCGCCGTACTTTTTCTGCAGGTCCTTTTCCAGCGAACCGGCGTTCACGCCGATGCGGATGGGAATGCCGCGCTCACGGGCCGCCTCCACCACCGCGCGCACGCGGTCCTCGCGGCCGATGTTGCCGGGGTTGATGCGCAGGCAGTCCACGCCCAGTTCGGCCACGCGCAGGGCGATGCGGTGATCGAAGTGGATGTCGGCCACCAGCGGCACGCTCACCTGCTTCCTGATGGCGCCGAAGGCCTCGGCCGCCTCCAGCGAGGGCACGGAGATGCGCACGATATCGGCGCCGACCTTCTCCAGCGCGCGCACCTGGGCCACCGTGGCGGCCACGTCGGTGGTCTCGGTGTTGGTCATGCTCTGCACCGAGATGGGCGCGCCGCCGCCCACCGGCACGTTGCCGACCATGATGCGGCGCGAGACGCGCCGGCGGATGGGGCTTTCCTTGTGCATCAGTCGGTCCGGGCGGCGTTGTCGTCGGTGCTGCCGACGCGGAAACGGGCGGTATCGTTGCGGCGCTGGTACGGGGTGTGATCGAACACCTCGCCGTTCAGGCTCACCTGCGCCGCGGGCGAATAGCCGAAGAACACCTTGAAGGGGGCCTCGCCGCGCAGCACCAGGGTGCGGCCGGCCTGGAACAGGTCATAAGCCAGCAGGCGTCCGGCGGCGTCGGTGACCTCGGCCCAGCAGTCGCCCGAGAAGGTGAGTTCCAGCTTGGACTGGGGCATGTCGGCGGTGAGCGGCGGCGGCGGCGGCGCCTCGGGTTCGGCGGCGGCCGGCTCCGGTTCGGGCTCCGCCGGGACGGCCGGCGCCGGGGCCGGCGTCGGTGCAGGCAGGATGGGCCGGATGACCGGCATGACAGGCACAGGCGCCGGCTTCGTCACCGCGGGCGCAGCTGAAGCGGCCGCCGCTGCCTCGCCGCTCGCCGGCGCGGCCTGATCGGCCGTGGCAGGCGCCTCGGCGGGCGCAGGCGAAGGTTCGGCCTGCGCTTCGGCCGCGGCCACCACGGCCTCCGCGGCGGGGGCCGAAACCTCGGGCTCCTCCTGTGAGGCCCACCACAGGGCGGAAAGCAGGATCAACCCGCCGAACACCAGATAGGTGACAGCGCGCACCCGCGGATCGCTGGCGCGCACCTGCGGCGGCTGGCTGCACGCCACCACGCCCACCGGGGGGATCTTCTCCGCGCCGGGGTAACCGTCGAGGATCTCCTGCTCGGGCAGGCCGAGCAGGCGTGCATAGCCGCGCAGATAGCCGGTCACAAAGGCGGCGGGCGGCAACTGGTCGTAATCGTCCCTTTCGAGCGCCCGCAGGATGTGCAGGCTCAGGCGCAGCTGGCCGGCCACGTCCTCCAGTGCGAGCCCCTGCGCCTCGCGCGCCTCGGCCAGGCGCCGGCCGGGACGTGCCGTCGTGGTGACCGTCTCGACCTCCAACACCTCGCTCACGGCTGTTCGCTCCTCAGGTAACGTCCCGCCTCTTGCGAATCGGGAAAGCGGTTCTTGAGCAGCAGGCCGTAGCTGCCTGCCGCCCCCTTGTTGCCCAGCGCCCGCTCCACGCGCACGCCCAGCCACAGGGATTCGGGTGTATGCGGCCCCACCTCGTTGTAGCGTTGCAGGTAGGCGCGGGCCGAGAGGGCGTTGCCGGCGGCGTGGCTCAGCTCGGCCATGCCGAGCAGCGCGATGGCGGACTTGGGATCGGCCTGCAGGGCCTTGCGGAAATATTCGGTGGCCTTGGCGGAGTCCCCTGCGGCGCGCATGCACACGCCGAGGTTTTCGAGGGTCTGGGCGCGGCCCGCATAGACCGGATTCGCCAGCACCTTGAGGAACTGCTTCTCCGCCTCCTCATAGCGCTTCTCGTTGCAGAGAAACACCCCGTAGTTGTTGTAGATGCTGGAGTTCGTGTCATCGAGGTCGATGGCGCGGCGGAAATGGCGATCCGCATCCTCGCTCTCGCCCAGGCGCCGGTAGAGCTCGGCGAGGTAGTGATGGGCGACGGGCGATTTCGGATCCTGTTCCAGGGCGCGGTTCAGTTTCTCCAGCGCGATCTCGTTCTGGCCCTGCAGCATGTAGCGCAGGCCCAGTTCGGCGTTCACCTGGGCGGAACGCGGGTCGCGCGTGGGCATGCCGGAGCAGGCGGACAACAGCAGCGCCGCCGCCAGGACGATGAGGGATTTCTTCATGACAATGCACTCCTTACCGGGATGTCCGCAAGCCGCCCGCTGCGCCGCGTGCGGTCCTGGACCTCACCTACCAACTGGCCGCAGGCTGCGGCGATGTCGTCCCCGCGGGTCTTGCGGGTGATGGTGGTATACCCGGATTGGATGAGAATGTCCTGGAAGCGTTCGACAGCCTGGCGTGAAGAACGCCGGTAGGGGCTGCCGGGGAAGGGATTGAATGGGATCAGGTTGATCTTGCAGGGCACGCTGCGCAGCAGCTTCACCAGCTGGCGGGCATGCTCGGGCGTGTCGTTGACGCCGTCGAGCATCACGTACTCGATGGTGACGCGCCGGTGCGGCCGGTCCTCCACGTAGCGGCGGCAGGCGTCCAGCAGCTCCGCAATGGGGTACTTGCGGTTGATGGGCACCAGCTCGTCGCGCAGCGCATCGTTGGGCGCGTGCAGGGACACGGCCAGGCTCACGTCGGAAAACTCGCGCAGCTTGTGGATGGCCGGCACCACGCCCGCGGTGCTCAGGGTGACGCGGCGCTTGGAAATGCCGAAGGCCACGTCGTCCTGCATGATGTCCATGGCCTTGACCACCGCGTCGAAGTTCATGAGCGGCTCGCCCATGCCCATCATCACCACGTTGGTCACCACGCGCTCGCCCTTGTTCTCGGGGATGCCGAGGGTGATGGTGGCGAACAGGACCTGGCCCATGATCTCGGCCGTGGTGAGATTGCGGTTGAAGCCCTGGCGGGCGGTGGAGCAGAAGCTGCAATTGAGCGTGCAGCCCACCTGTGACGACACGCACAGCGTGCCGCGGTCATCCTCCGGGATGAACACGCATTCCACGCTCTGGTCGCAGCCGAGGCGCAGCATCCACTTGCGCGTACCGTCGCGCGAAGGGGCATCCACCACCACTTGCGGCAGACGGATCTCGGCGCGCGCGTTCAGCTTGGCGCGCAGCGCCTTGCCGAGATCGGTCATGGCGTCGAACTCGGTGATGCCGTGGTGATAGATCCACTTCATGACCTGAGAGGCGCGGAAGGCCTTCTCCCCCATCTCGGTGAAGAAGGCCTCCATATCGCGCCGGGTCAGGCCCAGCAGATTGATCTTTTCCTGCGTGTCGGGCATGCGACCTTGATCACCCTCAGCGGGTGCGGGGGCAGAGCTCCGTGGCGGCGAAGAAGTACGCGATCTCGTTGCGCGCCGTCTCCTGCGCGTCGGAACCGTGCACGGCGTTCTCGTCGATGGACTGGGCGAAATCGGCGCGGATGGTGCCGGGGGCGGCCTTCTTGGGGTCGGTGGCGCCCATGATCTCGCGGTGCAGGGCCACGGCGTTCTCGCCTTCGAGCACGGAGATCATGACCGGGCCGGAGATCATGAAGTTCACCAGGTCGTTGAAGAAGGGGCGCTCCTTGTGCACGGCATAGAAGCCTTCCGCCTCGGCCCGGGACAGGTGCTTCATCTTGGCGGCCACGATCTTCAGGCCGGCCTTCTCGAAGCGGGCGTAGATCTCGCCGATCACGTTCTTCGCGACCGCGTCGGGCTTGATGATGGAAAGGGTGCGCTCGATGGCCATCGGAATCTCCGTTCGTTAGCTCTTTGTTCGGGGGTCAAAACGCGACAAACCCGCGATCATACGCGGGTTTAGGCGGCCTCGCCAGCGGTCGGGGTTTCCGAAAAAAGCATTAACCACGGGGGACACGGGGAACACGGGGAACACGGGGGGACAGTATTTTTTCGGGTAGGAGCGGCCTCAGGCCGCGATAGGTCTTCACCGGGGTTATCGCGGGCTTAGCCCGCTTCTACACCGTGCCCAGGTCCTGTCATGGTGCCGCCCCTCGTGTGATTCCTTCTTTCCCCCCGTGTTCCCCGTGTCCCCCGTGGTTAATGCTTTTTCTTCACTCCCGCTCGGAAATCCACGCCATCTGGATCGCTTCGAGGATCTTTTCGGTGGAGTGGTTGGGGTCGTCGGCGAAGCCGGGCAGGGCCAGGACCCAGGCGTGGAGGTCGGTAAAGCGGACGTACCGGGGGTCCACGTCGGGGTGGGTCTCAGCCAGTTCGATGGCGATGTCGTTGACGTCGGTCCACTTGAGGCTCATCCGTGCTTCTCCGAGGCCAGGTTGATGGTGTACTTGGGGATCTCGACCACCAGGTCCTGCTCGCCCACGATGGCCTGGCAGGACAGCCGCGACTCGGGTTCCAGGCCCCAGGCCTTGTCGAGCATGTCCTCTTCCACCTCGCAGGGCTCTTCCAGGGATTCGTAGCCCTCGCGCACGATGACGTGGCAGGTGGTGCAGGCGCAGGACTTCTCGCAGGCATGCTCGATCTCGATGCCCTCCTCCAGCGCCGCATCCAGGATGCTCGTCCCCGGCTCGGCCTCCACCACCGCCCCTTCGGGGCAGAGCTTCTCATGGGGCAGGAAAATAATCTTCGGCATGGTTAAAAAGCCTTAACACGGGGAACACGGGGAACACGGGGGTATGAAGGGTTGAATCCACGCTGCTCTGCCTCGGCACTGTGGTTCTGAACGCGGCGATCATCCAACGCAATCCGATCCCCGTGTTCCCCGTGTTCCCCGTGTTTGCGCTTTTCGGCCACCGTCAGTTCGAAGTCCCTTCAATCTCATCCAGGGCGCGGCCGGCGAGGGCCTTCTGGATGCTGGCGTTCATGCGGCGGGCGGCGAATTCGGTGCTGGCCTTGTTGCACTCGTCCACGGCGCGCCGGATGGCGCGGTGGTCGCTGCCCTGGCGCGCCGCGCGCACGCGCTGCATGGCGGCCTCCAGCTCGGCGCGCTCCTCGGGCGAAAGCAGGGCGTCGCCGTCCATGGCCAGCGCCGATTCCAGCGCCTCGACCACGCGGTCGGCTTCCACCTGTTGCTCGCGCAGGGTGCGCGCGTCCATGTCCTCGTGGGCATGGGACAGGGAGTCGCGCAGCATGTTCTCGATCTCCGCGTCCGTGAGACCGTAGGAGGGCTTGACCTGGATGCTCGCCTCCACGCCCGAAGTCATCTCGCGCGCGCTCACCGACAGCAGGCCGTCAGCGTCCACCTGGAAGGTGACGCGGATGCGCGCGGCGCCGGCCATCATGGGCGGGATGCCGCGCAGTTCGAAGCGCGCCAGGGAGCGGCAGTCGCTCACCAGCTCGCGCTCGCCCTGCACCACGTGCACCAGTAGCGCGGTCTGGCCGTCCTTGAAGGTGGTGAAGTCCTGGGCGCGCGCCACCGGGATGGTGGTGTTGCGCGGGATCACCTTCTCCACCAGCCCGCCCATGGTCTCCAGGCCCAGGGACAGCGGGATGACGTCCAGCAGCAGCATTTCGTTGTCGGGCTTGTTGCCCACCAGCACGTCGGCCTGGAGGGCGGCGCCGATGGCGACCACCTGGTCCGGGTCGATGTCCACCAGGGGCTCGCACTGGAAGAACTCGCCCACCAGGCGCCGCACCAGCGGTACGCGGGTGGAACCGCCCACCATCACCACGTCCTGGATCTCCGCGGCCTCGACCCCTGCGTCGCGCAGGGCACGGCGGCAGGGCGCCAGGGTCTTGCGCACCAGGGGCTCCATGAGCGTATCGAACTGGGCGCGGGTGAGCGTGCCCTCCCAGTGGCTGCCGTCCGACAATTCCAGTTTCAGCTCGGCCACCTCAGAGGTGGTGAGCGTCTCCTTGGCGGCGCAGGCATCGCGCATGAGGCGGCGCAGCTGGGCGTGGTCGGCGTCGTCGGCGATGCCGGCCTGTTTCATGATCCATTCGGCCAGCACGCGGTCCATGTCGTCGCCGCCCAGCGCCGAGTCGCCGGAGGTGGCCAGCACCTCGAACACGCCCTTGTTCAGGCGCAGGATGGAGAAATCGAAGGTGCCGCCGCCCAGGTCGTACACCGCGATCACGCCTTCGGGCTTGCGGTCCAGGCCGTAGGCCACGGCCGCGGCCGTGGGCTCGTTGAGCAGGCGCAGCACGTTGAGGCCGGCGAGACGCGCAGCGTCCTTGGTGGCCTGGCGCTGGGCGTCGTCGAAATAGGCGGGCACGGTGATCACCACGCCGGTGAGTTCGCCGCCCAGCGACTGCTCCGCGCGATCCTTGAGGACCTTCAGCACCTCGGCGGAGACCTCCACCGGGCTCACGTCGCCGCCGGCGGTGTGCAGGCGCGGCACGGCCGATTCGGTGTCCACGAATTCGTAGGGCAGGCGCGAGCCGAGGCGCTTGATGTCGCCGAGACCGCGGCCCATGAGGCGCTTCACGGAGACGATGGTGGACAGGGGATCGCGGCTGGCCTCGGCCTTGGCCTCATGGCCCACCACGCGCCCGCCGTCGGCGAGGAAGCGCACCACGGAGGGCAGCAGATAACGGCCCTGGGCATCGGGCAGGGTCTCGGCCATGCCGCTTCGCACGGTGGCCACTATGGAATTGGTGGTACCCAGGTCGATGCCCGCCGCGCGCCGATGCTGGTGCGGTGCGGCCGACTGTCCGGGTTCGCTGATCTGGAGCAGAGCCATGGAAATCTTCTGTCAGTCCGGCAATTCGGATTCGTGTACCAGCGTTTCCTCGAGTTCCTCCGCCTCATCGAGGAGACGCTGCATGAACTGCAGCTTGCGCACGTCCTGGCGAGCCATTTCGAGGGCGGCGGGATCGTCATCAGCGAAGTGCCGGCGCAGCTCCTCGATGAGCCGGCGCTCGCGCGACTCGATCTCGTCGCGCACGCGCTCCAGCGCGAGGAAGCGGTCCTTGGCCGCGCCCACGCCGGCGAGGGCCTCGCGCAGTTCCATCTGGTCCATGAGGAAGGCGGGGTCCATGGCGGTGTCGCGATCGTCCACCGGCAGGCCGCGCAATTCGAGCAGGTAACGCGCCCGCGCCAGCGGCGCCTTGAGCACGCGAAAGCCTTCGTTCACCTGCGCCGCCTGCTGCACGGACAGGCGGCGCTCCTGATCGGAGGCGCTGGCGAAACGGTCAGGGTGCAAGGCGCGCTGCAGATCGCGGTAGCGCAGCGCCAGGGCCTCGCCGTCCACATCGAAGCTGACAGGCAGCCCGAACAGTTCGAAGTAGTTGCGGGCGAGCTCGATGGCCATGATCAGACGCTGAAACTTTCGCCGCAGCCGCAAGCGGCCTTCACGTTGGGGTTGTTGAACTTGAAGCCTTCGTTCAAACCTTCCTTCGCGAAGTCCACCTCGGTGCCGTCCAGGTAGAGCATGCTCTTGGCGTCGATGATCACCTTCACGCCGTGGCTCTCGAACACCTGATCTTCCTCGCGGATCTCGTCGGCGAATTCGAGCACGTAGGCCATACCCGAGCAGCCGGAGGTCTTCACGCCCAGGCGCAGGCCCACGCCCTTGCCGCGGTTGGCAAGGAATTTCTGCACGCGCTCGGCGGCGCGTTCGGTCAGGGTTACCGCCATTTCTCGTTCCTCACGCCACGTCGGACTTGTCGCCGCGCTTGGCCTTGAAATCGGCGATGGCCGCCTTGATGGCGTCCTCGGCCAGCACCGAGCAGTGGATCTTCACCGGCGGCAGCGCAAGTTCCTCGGCGATCTGGGTGTTCTTGATCTGGGCGGCCTCGTCCAGGCTCTTGCCCTTGACCCACTCGGTCACCAGCGAGCTGGAGGCGATGGCGGAGCCGCAGCCGTAGGTCTTGAAGCAGGCATCTTCAATCACGCCCTGCTCGTTGACCTTGATCTGCAGGCGCATGACGTCGCCGCAGGCCGGCGCGCCCACCATGCCGGTGCCCACCGAGGCATCGTCCTTGTCGAACGAGCCCACGTTGCGGGGGTTTTCGTAGTGGTCCAGAACCTTTTCGCTGTATGCCATAGCCGTCTCCTCGCCCGAGGGGGCGCAAATGTTACCAGATCAGTGAGCGACCCACTGCACCTTGGAGAGGTCCACGCCTTCCTTGTACATGTCCCACAGCGGGGAGAGGGCCCGCAGCTTGCCGATCTTCTCGTGGATGAGCTTCACGGCGTAGTCCACGTCCTCTTCCGTGGTGAAGCGGCCGATGCTGAAACGGATGGAGCTGTGTGCCAGTTCGTCGGGGCGGCCCAGGGCGCGCAGCACGTAGGACGGTTCCAGGCTGGCCGAGGTACAGGCCGAGCCGGAGGACACGGCCAGGTCCTTGAGGGCCATCATGAGCGACTCGCCTTCCACGAAGGCAAAGCTCACGTTCAGGTTGTGCGGCACGCGCTGTTCCAGGTCGCCGTTCACGTAGACTTCTTCTATATCGCGCAGGCCGGCCAGCATGTGGTCGCGCAAGGCGCGGATGCGCTTGTTTTCCTCGGCCATTTCCTCGCGCGCGATGCGGAAGGCCTCGCCCATGCCCACGATCTGGTGGGTGGCCAGGGTGCCCGAGCGCATGCCGCGCTCATGACCGCCGCCGTGCATCTGCGCCTCCAGGCGCACGCGCGGCTTGCGGCGCACGTACAGCGCGCCGATGCCCTTGGGGCCGTAGATCTTGTGGGCCGACAGGGAGATGAGATCCACCTTCATGGTCTGCACGTCGATGGGGACCTTGCCGGCGCTCTGGGCGGCGTCCACGTGGAAGAGGATGCCGCGAGAGCGGGTCATCTCGCCAATGGCGGCGATGTCCTGGATGACGCCGATCTCATTGTTCACGTGCATGATGGACACCAGGATGGTGTCCGGGCGCAGGGCCGCTTCCAGCTTCCTGAGGTCGACGAGGCCGCTGGGCTCCGGGTCCAGGTAGGTCACTTCGAAGCCGTCGCGCTCCAGGGCGCGGCAGGTATCCAGCACCGCCTTGTGTTCGGTCTTGCAGGTGACGATGTGCTGGCCCTTCTTGCGGTAGAACTGCGCCACGCCCTTGATGGCCAGGTTGTCGGATTCGGTGGCGCCCGAGGTGAAGACGATCTCCTTGGGATCGGCATTGAGCAGCGCCGCCACGTGGCCGCGCGCCTCCTCCACCGCCGCTTCCGCATCCCAGCCGAACTGATGGGAACGGGAGGCCGGGTTGCCGAACAAGCCGCCTTCCAGGGTCAGGTAGCGGCACATCTTCTCGGCCACGCGCGGGTCCACCGGCGTGGTGGCCGAATAGTCCAGGTAAATCGGTGTTCTCATCGTGTTCTCCACTCGCGACCGCACTGCGGTCGGTTCAATTACACCCAGGCGCCGCCCCGCAGCGCATCGCGCTCGGCCACCAGGGCCGTCACCAGCGCATCCACGTCGGCCTCGTTGTTGTCGTGCCCGAGGCTCACGCGCACGGCGCCCCGGGCCAGTTCGCGCGCCACGCCCATGGCCAGCAGCACGTGGCTGGGCTCGCGGGCGCCGGCGCAGGCCGCCCCCGCCGAGAGCGCGATGTCGCGACGATCCATGTTCATCAGGAGCATCTCCCCGTCCACGCCCGGGATGGCGAGAAAAACGGTATTGGCCAGGCGCTCGGTGTGCTGCGCGAACACCACGGCCTCGGGCAGGCGCGCGGCCAGCTGCGCTTCCAGGCGCTCGCGCAGGGCCTTCAGGCGGGCGGCGCGCTCGCCCATTTCACGGGCGGCGATCTCCGCCGCGGCGCCCAGGCCGACGATGCCGGCCACGTTCTCGGTGCCGCCGCGGCGGCCCTTTTCCTGGGTGCTGCCGTGGACGAGCGGCACCAGTTCCAGGTTGCGCCGCACCACCAGGGCGCCCACGCCCTTGGGGCCGTAGAGCTTGTGGCCCGAGATCGACAGCAGGTCGGCACCGCTGGCGGCGAAATCCAGCGGGATCTTCCCGGCCGCCTGCACCGCATCGGTGTGGAACAGGGCCCCCGCGGCCTTGGCGGCGTCGACCAGCGGCGGCAGATCATGCACCACGCCGGTCTCGTTGTTCGCCCACATGACGGACACCAGGCGCGTTTCCGGCGTGAGCGCCGCGCCCAGGGCCTCCGGGCCTACGCGCCCGTCCTCGCCCACCGGCACCACCGCATGCTTCCAGCCGTAGGGTCCGAGGGCCGCGGCCGTCTCCAGCACGGAGGCGTGCTCGATGGCGCTCA
>JBFXES010000075.1:0-12833 GCA_050179875.1 Thiohalomonadaceae bacterium | reverse complement strand
GGTAGGCCGCCGGCGCCTGTTCGGGGGGCAGGTCCTCCACCGTCATGCAACCCGGTGCGCGCGCCGCCCAGTCGGTGAGGGCGCGGCGCAGCGCGTCGTCTTCCAGGGCCTTCATGTGCGCGGCGAAGGTGTCGGTGTCCGGCGCCATGCCGTCGCCGTGCAGCAGCCAGGCCAGGGCCGAGCGCTTGGCGCCGGCAAAGCGGCCCCAGGTGAAGTAGCACAGGTGCCTGGCGCGGGTGAGCGCCACGTACAGGAGGCGCAGGTCCTCGGCCAGGCGCTCGCGCTCGGCGCGGCGCCAGTGTTCGTCCCACTGGGGCGAACCCAGATCCAGCACCGGCCTGCGCGCGTCGTCGTGGCACAGCACGGCGCCTTTCTCGTTCACCTTGCGCGTGGACCAGAGGTACGGCAGGAACACCACCGCGTATTCCAGGCCCTTGCTCTTGTGGATGGTGACGATCTTCACCAGCGCCTCGTCGCTCTCCAGGCGCAGTTGCTGTTCCTCGCTGTCGCCGTTGGGCTCGCCGCACTGATCCGCGTACCAGCGCAGCAGGTTCTCCATGCCCGCGTGCTCGTGGGCGGCGTTCTGGATCAGATCGCCGAGTTGCAGAAGGTTGGTCATGCGCCGCTCGCCGTCGGGCAGCGACAGCAGGCGCGGCGCCACGTCCCACAGCTGCAGCAGACGGCGCAGCATGGGCATGAAGCCGCGCGCCAGCCAGCGTTCGTGCAAGGCCTGCACCTGTTCCAGCGTGTTTTCCCAGCGCAGCTCGTCGCGCACCAGGGCGTCGATGTCGGCGGCGGTGAGCCCCGCGAGCGTGGTGCCCAGGGCGGCGCGCAGGCGGCGCTCGTCGGTGGGTTCGGCCACGGCCAGCATGATGCGCAGCAGCTCCTGCGCCTCCTCGCTGGCGAAGACGCTGTCGCGCACCTGGCATACCGCCGGGATGCCGGCCTCGCGCAGCGCCGCCTGCACGTGTTGCGCCTCGCGGTGGGTGCGCACCAGCACGGCGATGTCCCGCGGTGCGAGCGGCGCGTCGCCGATGCGGGCGCGTCCCTCGGCGCCGAGCGCCAGCAGGCGCGAAATCTCCACGGCGCAGGCGCGCGCGAGATGTTCGGCGGACCAGTTGCCGGGGATGCGTCCCTTGTTCAGACGCGCCCGCTCTCCCGGCACGAACCAGGCGCGCAGCGGCGCAGGTGATGCGCCGTCGATGCGCAGCGGCTTCTTGTCGGCCTCGCCCGCCGCCTCTACGGGATGGAAGCCGATGTCCTCGGCGAAGATGAACGGCGCGCTGTGGGGTTCGAACAGGGCGTTGACCGCCTGCACCAGCGGGGTGCAGGAGCGCCAGTTGGTGTGGAGCGTGAAGCGGTCGCTTTCGGCGTCGGTGGCGCGTTTGGCGTCGATGTAGGTGAACACGTCGGCGCCGCGGAAGCTGTAGATGGCCTGCTTGGGGTCGCCGATCATGAACAGGGCGCAGTCCTCACGCCCGGCGTAGATGCGCGAGAAAATGCGCGCCTGCTGTGGATCGGTATCCTGGAACTCGTCGATCATCGCCGCCGGAAAACGCCGGGCGATGTGCCGGGCAAGGGCGTCGCCGCCCGCGCCGTGCAGCGCCTCGGCGAGGCGCGTGAGCAGGTCGTCGAAGGAGACCAGGCCGCGCTCGGCCTTGCGCCGCGCCAGTTCGGCGCGGCAGAACCGCAGCGCCTCGGCGGTGAGCTGCATGATGCGGGCCGCGCGCAGGCGCAGGAGTTCCTCGCATTGATCGAAGAACGGATGGTCGGGTGGCGGCAATCCCTTCTTGCGGCTGGTGGCCAGGACCGCACCGTCGATGTGCGCGCGCGTGAACAACCGGAAATCCTGCGGCAGCACGTAGTCTTCCGCCTCGCCCGCGAAGTGCGCATCGAGTGCGGCGATGGCCGCATCGAGCCGGTCCGCGGCATACCCCTTGCTCTTGTCGCGGGACAGGGCCTTCGACGTGCGCAGCTCGTCAGCGATGGCCGCGCCATGTTCCGCCCAGGTCGCCGCAGCCTTCGCATGCAGGGCGCGCCATGCCGCGCTGTCACACTCACCCTCGGGAGTCTCGGGCAGGATGCGCAGATCGGGCCGCGCCAGATGGGGCTTGATGGCGTCGTACAACGCCGCGGGCGTGCCCCAGGTTTCCCAGGCAAGACGGGCGAGACCGGCGCTGCCCTGGTAGAAGGTGCGGCGCCAGAAGTCCTGCACCACTTCGTGGCGCAGCTCGCGGTCGTCGGCCATCAGTTCCAGCTCGAAGGGCGCGCCGCTCTCGAAGGCGTGCTCCTGCAACATGCGCTGGCAGAAGCCGTGGATGGTAAAGATGGCGGCCTCGTCGATGCAGGTGAGCTCGTCGGCGAGGCGCCGCGCCGCCGCGGCGGGATCGGACTGCGCATCGACCAGGGCACGCAGCAGCGCATCCCTGGTGTCGCCGCCGTTGAGTACATGTATGGCCTCGCGCATGCGCGCGCGGATGCGGTCGCGCAGCTCCTCCGTCGCGGCCACGGTGAAGGTCACCACCAGGATGTCGCGCACCGAGCGTTGCTGCTCCAGCAGCAGGCGCAGATAGAGCGTGGCCACGGTGTAGGTCTTGCCGGTGCCTGCGCTGGCCTCGATGAGCCGCACGCCGTGACACGGCAGGGTCAGCGGATCGAGAGGCCTCATGACAGCGCCTCCTGGCTCGCCACGGCAAGCACCGGTGCGAATACCGCATGCGCCAGTTGCGCGAAGGTGTCGTCGAGGGGTTCGTCAATGCCGCGGAAGGCCATGGCGTTGTACGGGTCGGTGGCCTCGGCGTTCGCATTGCTGAACTCGTTCGGTTCCCAGACGGCGCGGGCGGCGGCCATGGCATCCTTGCCGGCCGTCTCCGCCTGGGCGAAGGCCCAGGCGGTGCGCGGGAAGAAGGGCAAGGGTTGCCGGCTGCCGCTGCGGTAAATGCGCAGCAGTTCTGCGAGCACGCCCATGGGCTCGGCCACCGGCGCGAGCGTCAGGTGCACGTCGCCGGCGACGTGCCGGGCCGTGCCTGCGTCGGGATTGATGGCGCAATGCACGAGGTGGCGGATCCACAGCGCCAGCACGTCGTTGGCCCCGAGCTTGCCGTGGCGATAACGCAGCAGGCCATGATCGGTGAGCCCGTCGAGCCAGCCGCGCAGGCGCGTGCCCGCCAGTTCCAGGTCCACTTCGAGCGGCTGCAGCGGCGTGCCCAGGTGGGGCCGCAGGGCGGCCACGTAATCGTCCAGTGAGGCGGTGCAGTCCTCGAAGGCGAGCGCACCGAAATGCCCGCTCGGCAGCAGGCCCTCGGCCAGCAACCGCGGTCGCTGCGGGGCGCTGTCGCCGCCTTGCAGCGCATCGATCAGCAGATCCTGCTGCACCAGATAGCCGGCTAGCCGGTCCAGCGCGAAGGGCTCGGTGTCTTCGAGCACGGCCTCGGTGTCGTCGAGGACGATGCCGAGGCGCCTGCGCAGGAAATGGCGCGCGGGGTGACGGAAGAAATCGATCAGGTCGGCCACTTCCACCACAGGCTCGGACTGCTCGGCTTCGGCCAGCGGCGCGGCACAGAAGGGCGCTTCGGCACGGCGCTCGCCGGCCTGCGCCTGCGCACCCGGCAGCCATTCACCGGCGTAGCTGAACAGGCGCGCGTCGGCGCCGAAATAGCGCGTGCTGAAGGGCTGGAGGGCGTGTTCGACGACCAGGTGTTCGCGCACCTCGCCGGTGGTGAAGGCAAAGCCCTGCTCCACGTGATCGAGCAGTTCGCTCACCAGCACGGAGGGCAGCAGGAGATTGTTGTCGCGCAGATCGCGTCCCTCGTAGCTGATGTAAAGCACGTCGCGCGCGGCGAGCAGCGCCTCCAGGAAGGCGTAGCGATCATCGTCGCGGCGCGAGCGATCGCCCGGACGCGGTTGCTGGGCCATGCGATCGAAGCCCAGCGGTCGCTGCACGCGCGGGAAGGCCTGGTCGTTCATGCCCACGAGACACACCACGCGGAAGGGCACGCTGCGCAGCGGCACCAGGGAACAGAAGGTGACGGGGCCGGCGATGAAGCGCTGCTCGGGCGCGCTCTCCGTCAGGACGCGCTGCATGTGATCGCGCAGGATGTCGAGCCCGAAGGCCTCCCTGTATCCGCCCTGCCCGGCCTGCTCGCGCAAGCTGTCCATGGCCTCGCGCACCGCCTGCAAGGGCGCGGTGTCGTCCTCGTCGGTATCGAAGAAGGCCTCCAGCAGCTCGTTGACCAGCGCCACCCAGCCGTCGGCCGTGTACTGGCCTTGCAGGCGTGCGGCGAAGCGTTCGAGGCGCTCCACGAAGCTGCGCAGGCGACCGAGCGTCTCCGCCTGCGTGCCCTCCACGTGCGCATAGGGCAGCACGCCGTTGAACAGCTCCGCCTCGGGCGCCATGCCGTAACCGAGCAGCAGGCGGCGGAAGCCGAAGGCCCAGGTGTTGGCCTCATCCTCCGGCAGGCCCGCTGCGGCGCGCGCCTTGCCGTCGAGCCCCCAGCGGATGTGACTGGCGCGCACCCAGGCGCGCGCCTGTTCGTAGTCGTTCTCGTCCAGGCCGGCGCGGCGCAGCACCGCCGGCACTTCCAGGATGGACAGCACCTCGCTGGCGGTGAAGCGGCTGCGCGGCAGATCGATGAGCGCGAGGAAGGCGGACAGCACGGGCGCGCTGGCGGCGCGGCTGCGATCGGCGATAGTCCAGGGGATGTGGCGGCCCTCCGGCGCGGCGCCGAACACCGCCTCGATGTACGGGGAATAGGCGTCGATGTCGGGCGCCATCACCACCACGTCGCGCGGACTGAGGCTCGCGTCCTTGTCGAACAAGGCCTGCAACTGGTCGTGCAATACCTCCATTTCGCGCATGGGGCCGTGGCAGGCGTGCACCTGGAGGGAAACGTCTTCATCGTCGAGCGGGGTCTTGTGTTCCCGCTCCCCATCGAGCAGCAGGATGTCGCGCTGCAGGTGCGCGAGCAGGGATTCGCCCTGCGGGATCTCGAACAGCTCCTCGTCTTCCAGCGGGTGGTCGTGCAACAGTTCGATGAAATCGCGGGCAGGACGGCCCATGGAAGCGAGCAGCGGATGGCCGACGCTGAAGTACGCGCTGCGGTCGGGCTGGCCCAGGCGCGCCCATTGGCGGCGCAGGCGCGCCAGGTTGCGTTCGTCGCGGATGTCGCCCCAGTAGAGCAAACAGGGATTGAGCACGAACAGGTGGACGTCGATCACCTCCGCCAGGCGGGCGAGTACTGCCAGGTAGGCCGGCGGAATGGACGGCACCGCGAAAACGCACACGCGCGCGGGCAGGCGTGCGGTGTCCGGCGCCGCAGAGAGAAAGCGTTGCAGCAGTTTTACGCGATGGGGCCCGCAGGGCTGGGCCGCCAGGGCGCGCCACAATTGGGCCTGCCAGTCCTGCGGTTCCACGCCCTGTTCCCAGTCCTGGATGAGGTCCGGGCGATACACCAGATATTGATCGAACACGTCGGCGATGCGCCGCGCCAGTTGCCAGCGCCGGAACGCAGGACGTTCACCGCCGAGGTACTGGCGCAGGGGCGCGAAGCCCGGCCGATCGAGGAATTGCGGAAGCAGGCCGAGGATGCGCCACACCAGCGTGTCGCGATCCCACGCCGAGTTTTCCTCCGCCTCGGGGATCTGCTCGGCCAGCAACCGCCACACGAAGGCCGCGGGCATGAAGAAGCGCAGGTTCGCCGCAATGCCGGTGCGCTCGGCCAGTTGCAGCGACAGCCAGCGCGCCATGCCCTGGGTCTGCACCAGGAACCACTCGGGCGCCATGGGATCGGGCAGCGGCTCCCCCGTCACCTCCACGAGACGCTCGCACAGCCGCTCCAGCCGGTTGGAATGATAGACCCGCAACATGGGGGCCTATGGTAACGGAAAAAAAGACTGAACCACGGGGGGACACGGGGAACACGGGGGCAATTCCTCGAATGGTTACCCCACCTGTAGGAGCGGCCTCAGGCCGCGATTGTCGCGATACGGCACCATCGCGGCCTGAGGCCGCGCCCACGGCAAGATGCTTTTCTTTACCCCCGTGTCCCCCGTGGTTAATGCTTTTGCCTTTCTACCGCCGCTCCACCGTGAGTTTGAGGAAATGGGTAGAGCAGGAGATGCACGGGTCGTAGTTGCGGATGCCTGATTCGAGACGCAGGCGCAGCTGGTCGTCGTCCATGGCGAGGTTTTCCATGATGCTGGCGCGCATGTCGGCCTCCATCTGCGCCTGGTTCTGGCTGGTAGGCGGAATGATGGTGGCGTGCACCACCTTGCCCTGGTCGTCCAGTTCGTAACGATGCCAGAGGATGCCGCGCGGCGCCTCGGTGCAGCCGCAGCCCACGCCGGCGCGCGGCGTGATCTCCACGTGGGGCCTGGGCGGCGGGGAATAGGACTCCAGCAGCCGGATGGCTTCGACCATGGCGATGTGGATCTCCACGGCGCGCGCCAGGGCGCTGTGGTACGGGTTGTCGCTGGGCCACGAAACGGGCGTTTCGCCCAGCAGCCTTGCCGTGGACGGCGGCAGTCGATCCAGGTTGTTGTTGAGGCGCGGCGCCGGCCCGACCCAATAGGGCTGGTCGTGCAAGAGCGCGTGCAGCGCCGTGGAGTGTGGCACCTGGAATTCGTGGAAGTGCTGCTGGTATTCGCTCACGTGAATGTCGAGGCCGCGATTGGAAACGATGCGGCCGTAATTGATGGGGTATTCGTCATCGGCACGCAGCGATACGCTGGCGACGTCGCGCTTCACGTCGGGCAGTCTCAGGCTGCCCACCCAGCGCACCAGGTCTTCCGCATGGGGCAGGGCTTCCCTGAGCTTCTGCAACATGTCCCTGGCCTCCGCGCGCGAGGGTGCGCGGTAGAAACCGCCGGGCACGGCGCCCACGGGATTCACCGGGCGGCCGCCCATCATCTTCAGGATGGCGTTGCCCAGCCCCTGCAGATGCATGCCGCGCCGGACCTCGTGCGGATGATCCTTGGCGAGGGTGATGGCGTCGGGATAGCCGAGGAAATCGGGCACCGCGAGCAGATGGATGTGCAAGGCATGGCTTTCGATCCACTCGCCGCAATAGTAGAGCCGCTTGAGGTCACGGATGGGCTGCGGCACCTCCACGCCGAACGCCATCTCGATGGCGTTGGAGGCGCTCATCTGGTAGGCCACCGGACAGATGCCGCAGATGCGCGCCACGATGTCCGGCACCTCGCGCCAGGTGCGCGAGCGCAGGAAGTGCTCGAAGAAGCGGGGCGGTTCGAAGATGCGCAGGCGCAAATCGGTGATTTGATCGCCATCCAGTCCCACGTACAGCGCGCCCTCGCCCTCCACACGGGTGAGGATGGGGATGTCCACTCGCCGCTGGCCGACGGCGACGGCCTGGGCCTGCCCGCTGACGTCGTTCATGGCTGCACTCCGGTGGGCGGGGTCACGGTGGTCGACGGCGGCAGTGCACGGAACTCAGCCCCCTGGGCAATCCAGCGCTCGGAGGCCTCGCGGAATTTGGGCGCCCAGCTGTAGATGAACCGCAGCCGGTGCACCACGCCGCCGGGCGGCATGCCCGTGCCCATGAAACGCCGTCCCATGGCATCGATGTTGGCGGTGTCCGCCGGCCCGAAGCAGCTGTAGCAATCGCGCTCCTGGTGCGGGCACAGCGCTCCGCAGCCGGTCTTGGTGATGGGGCCCATGCACGGCTGTTCCTGCGCCACCAGCACGCAGACGTTGCCGTCGCGCTTGCACTTGAGGCAGATGGCCTCGCCGGGGATGCGCGCCTGCACGCCGCTGAGGATGCTGCTGACCACGTATTTGAGCTGACCCTGATCCGGTGGACAACCGGCCAGTTCCGCGTCCACCCGGATGTGTTCGGAAAACGGCGTCGAGGTGGGCAGCGCGTCGATGTGCTCGGGCAGTGTGTAGAAGGACGTCTTGTAGCTGTTGATGTCGCCCCAGTTGCGCAGGGCCTGGATGCCGCCGGCGGTACCGCAGGCGCCGATGGCGACCACCATGGCGCTGTTCTCGCGGATGCGCTTGATGCGTTCCACCTCGTCCGGCGTGGTGACGGATCCTTCCACGAAGGAGACGTCGTACTTGCCGTAAGGACCGTCGCCCTGGTTGCTGGTCGCTTCGATGAAATAGCTGATTTCCACGCGGTCGGCCAGTTGCAGCAATTCCTCTTCGAGAGTCAGGAACTGCAACTGGCAGCCGTCGCAGGAGCTGAACTTGTGCACGGCGATGCGCGGCTTGGCCATGATCAAAACCCTTTCACCGGCATCAGCCGGCGCACGCGGGCGTAGGGAAACACCGGGCCGTCCTTGCAGATGAAATCGGGCCCGTATTGGCAGTGGCCGCAATGGCCGAGCCCGCATTGCATGCTGCGTTCCATGGACACGTAGATGTCTTCGATGGGCCGGCCGCGCCGCAGCAGTTCCTCCGCCACAGCGCGCATCATGACTTCCGGTCCGCACATCATGATCATGCCGTCGGCGGCGCCGGGCGCCAGATCGTTCAGTAATTCGGTGACCAGGCCGGTGCGACCGCCCCAGCCCGGCGCTTGTTCCTGGGAGGCGAACATGCACACGGTGTCCGTTGCCCGGCACCAGCTGTCGAAGCGCTCACCGTAGATCAGATCGCTGGGTTTGCGCACGCCGTGGAGCACGGTGATCTTGCCGTACTGATCGCGCCGCGCATGGGCGTAACCCACCACCGAGGCCGTGGGCGCGCAGCCGATGCCGCCGGTGATCACCAGGATGTTGCGCCCCTTCGCCTGCTCCATGGGCCAGCCGGTGCCGAAGGGGCCGCGCAGGCCCATGATCTCGCCTTCCTTCACCCGCACCATGCCTTCGGTGACGCGGCCCACGGCGCGGATGGTGTGATCGATGAGCTCGGGCTCGCTCGGATCGGAGGAAATGGAAATGGGCACCTCGCCCACGTCGGCGAGATACAGCATGTTGAACTGCCCCGGCGCGAAGGTGTAGGCGGCGCGCTGCACCGGATCGGTGAGGCGCAGGCGCAGGGTGTTGATGCCCGGCGCCTCTTCGATGTTATCCACCACCTCGGCGGGCATGGGCAGGTAGGAATTGGTCTTGGGCAATGCGCTCATGTGGCTTTGAGTCCCGGTTGTGCGCGGATGGCCGCCGCTTCTTCAGTGAGGTCGATGCCCGTGGGACACCAGGTGATGCAGCGTCCGCAGCCCACGCAGCCCGACACACCGAACTGTTTCCACCAGGACCCCAGCTTGTGGGTGAGCCACTGGCGGTAGCGCTGCTTCACCTCGGGGCGCAACCGGGCGCCATGGGTGGAACCGTGTTCCAGGGTGAAGCAGGCGTCCCACTGGCGCACGTGCTGGCTCGACAGCCCGTCCATGGCCGCCACTTCGCTTTCGCGATGACAGAAACAGGTGGGGCACACCATCACGCAGTTGGCGCATGACAGGCAGCGCGCGGCCACATCGTCCCAGCGCGGATGTTCCAGGTTGTCGAACAGCAGTTCGTAGATCCCGTCGTTGTCGATGCGACGGGTCTGGGATTGCGCCACCTGTTCGATCTGCCGCGAGGCCTGCTCCAGATGGGCGGCCTGCGCCTTTTCGAGCGGAATTCGCGCGGCGATGCGCTCGCCCGCCTCGCTGCCGGACTCCAGCAGGAAATGCCCGTCCAGTTCGGTAAGGGCGAGGTCGAACGACTCCTTCACGCGCGGCCCCGCGCCCTGGGATGCGCAGAAGCAGGTGGAGGCGCAGGTGGAGCAATTGACCGCCACGATGAACAGCTTGTGACGGCGATCGGCGAAATACGGATCGGTGTAACTGGAGTACGGCCCCTCGACGAAGGTGCGTTCCTGCACGCGCATGCCCGCGATGTCGCAGGCGCGTGCGCCGATCACGGCAGTGGGACGCTCGTCGGGCAGGTTGGCGTTGAAACTCACCTGGCCGTCGTGGCGAATGGTCCACAGCGTCTCTTCAGCGGCGAAGGTGAAGCGCTTGAGGGATTCGTGGCCGTGCACGAAATCGAACAGTCGGTCATCCCCGTTGTGCGCCAGGCGATAACGCCCGGGCACCTGTTCGCTCTTATGGCCTCGCGGCAGTTCATCAGCGGACGCGATTTCGTCGAACACCACCGAGCCCGCTCGGGGCGTGGGACCGAACACGCGATAGCCGGCCTCGACCAGTGCCTGGACGAGGGCATCGAAGTTCGCCCGGGGAAGTAGCGCAGGTTCCATCCTCGATCCTCGCAGCCGACCTCGGATGAGTATAGAAAGGGAACCCGGGCGCGATACGGATGGGAGAAAGATTCAACGCGCAGGCGGAGGGCGCAATACGTGGAGCGGTTGCTCAATCCACGGGCTTGCGCCGCAGGGCCTTGGTGGCGCCGCGTCTGGACTTTTCGTCCATGCGGCGCTGCTGCGAGGCGCGGGTGGGTTTGGTGGCGACGCGTTTCCTGGGCGTTCGCAGCACCTGCTCGATCAAGCTCCGCAAGCGCGCGAGCGCCGCCTCGCGGTTGCGCTCCAGGCTGCGGAATTCCTGGGACTTGATGACGATGACGCCGTCCTGGGTGATGCGATGGTCGCTGAGCGCGAGCAGGCGCTCCTTGCAGACCTCGGGCAGGGACGACGCGCGCACGTCGAAACGCAGGTGCACCGCGTTGGACACCTTGTTCACGTTCTGACCGCCCGCACCCTGGGCGCGCACGGCGGTGATCTCCAGTTCGTCCTCGGGAATGCGGACGCTGCGGGAGATGATCAGCATGGCAGGGCTCGGGCAAGGACCGGGGACGGCAATTTACCACGGGGACTTCCCGGCGCACGAGAGAGACGCGGACCGGCGCGAGGCGCCTCACCTCCGGTGATCCCGCCAAGGTACAATCCCGCCATGGCCGACATCGTCCTCACCACCCTCAACGCCAAGTACATCCACGCCTCCCTCGGCCTGCGCTGCCTCATGGCCAATCTGGGCGAGCTGCGCGCACGCGCGCGGCTCATTGAATTCACCATCGACCAGCGCCCGGTGGAGATCGCCGAGAAGCTGCTCGCGGAGAAGCCCCGCATCATCGGCCTTGCGGTCTACATCTGGAACGCGGCCGAGACCGCACGGCTCGCAGGCATACTCAAGCGCGTCGCGCCCGAGGTGACGCTGGTGCTCGGCGGTCCCGAGGTGAGCCACGAGCAGGACGATCAACCGGTGATCGCGCACGCCGATTACGTCATCGCCGGCCAGGGCGAGCTCGCCTTCGCGGCGCTGGCGCAGGATCTCCTGGCTGGCCGGCCCCGTGCCGACCGCTTCATCCAGGCCGCGCCGCCCGCGCTCGACAAGCTCGCCCTGCCTTACGGCGAATACACCGACGAGGACATCGCCCATCGCCTCGTCTACGTGGAGGCCTCGCGCGGCTGTCCGTTCCGCTGCGAGTTCTGCCTGTCGGCGCTGGACAAGACGGCGTGGGCCTTCGACCTCGATCGCTTCCTCGCGGAGATGGACGCGCTCCACCGGCGCGGCGTGCGTCATTTCAAGTTCGTGGACCGCACCTTCAATCTCAACGTGAAGGCCTCGCAGCGCATCCTCGATTTCTTTCTGGAACGGCTCAGCGACGACCTGTTCCTGCATTTCGAGGTGATTCCCGATCACCTGCCGGAAGCCCTCAAGGAGCGGCTGGTGCGATTTCCGCCGGGCACGCTGCAACTGGAGGTGGGCGTGCAGAGCTTCAATCCCGAGGTGCAGGCGCTCATCAGCCGCAAACAGGACAATGCCGCCAGCGAGCGCAATCTGGTCTGGCTGCGCGAGCACACGCATGCGCATCTGCATGCGGATCTCATCATCGGCCTGCCCGGCGAGGACCTCGCCAGCTTCGCCGCAGGCTTCGATCGCCTGTGGGCGCTGCACCCGCACGAGATCCAGGTGGGCATGCTCAAGCGCCTGCGCGGCGCACCCATCGCGCGGCACACCGAGGCGTTCGGGCTGCGCTTCGATCCCCATCCGCCCTACACGGTGCTCGCCACCGCCCACATCGACTTCGCCACCATGCAACGCCTGGCGCGTTTCGCGCGTTACTGGGATCTGGTGGGCAACTCGGGACGCTTTGCCAGGACGCTGCCGCTGCTGCTGGGCGCTGCGCCGTTCGACAACTTCCTGGCCTTCAGCGACTGGTTGTGGGCCGACACGGGACAGACCAGCCGCATCGCCCTGCCGCGGTTGTTCGAGCGCCTGCATGCCTTCCTGACGGCGCGCGGTGACGCACCGGAAACGGTGCTGGCGGCCCTGGCCGCCGATTGCGCCGTGCACGGCCCCAAGGGCTGCCCTGCCTTCCTCCATCCTCACCTGGCTGCGCTGAACAAGGAAAGCAAGCCGCAGCGCGCCGCGCCGGAGCGACAGGCGCGGCATCTGCGCGGAGACACGGCGGACTCTGCACGCTGAGTGGTGGGAAAAGATGAACCACGGAGGGCACGGAGGCCACGGAGAAGTTCCTCCCGTGGTTGAATCATCTCGCCACCGGATGCGGTCCGACATCCGTAGGAGCCGACACTGTCGGCGAATACGCTCCGACTAGCGCCGTGGTTTGAAAGGCATTCGCCCACAATGTGGGCTCCTACCGGTGGGTCGATGAGCCTGTGTTGTAGGAGCCGACAAAGTCGGCGAATACGCTCCGGCTAGCCCCGCGGTTTGTAAGGCATTAGCCCACAATGTGGGCTCCTACCGGTGGGTCGATGAGGCTGTGTTGTTGGAGCCGACATCGTCGGCGAATACGCTCCGACTAGCGCCGCGGTTTGAAAGGCATTCGCCCACGGTGTGGGCTCCTACCGGTGGGTCGATGAGCCTGTGTTGTAGGAGCCGACATCGTCGGCGAATACGCTGCGGCATGCGCCG
>JBFXES010000074.1:0-12968 GCA_050179875.1 Thiohalomonadaceae bacterium | reverse complement strand
CAGGACGACGGCAATGTCCACGGACCCTCCCCCACAGGGCCGGCTTCTTGTGAAAGATTAATCGCCCGGATACCGGCGTGCGGGCTCAGGATGCGGGGATCCGCAGGGATTCCTGCATGTCGGTAAATGGCGGATGATCCGAGCCGCCGTCCAGACCTTCGAGCAGCACATCCACATACGCACGCTCCCTGCCGGAGAACACGGCGCGCGCCGCATCCCACTGCGGTGCAATGGCGTCGTAGCCCCGACGGTTGAGCGCATGGTGAGGGCCTTCACCCATGTGCGCATCCGTTTCGATGGCGTGTGTTCCTTTTGGGCCCACACCCGATGTCCCGTTCACGTGGCGCCGCTCGCGAGATGGAGTCCCACCACGCCGACGACGATCAACAGGATGCTGGCGACCTTCAGCGCGGACGCGGGCTCATGGAAATAGAGAAAACCGATGAGGGAGATGAGCACCGTACCCACCCCGGACCAGATCGCGTAGGCGACGCTGACCTCGATTTTCTTCAGCGCCAATGTCAACGCACTGAAGGACGCGGCATAAAAGACGAAGATCAGGATCGACGGTACCAGCCTGGCGAAGCCCCCGGAAAGCTTCATGGAGGTGGTTCCCGCCACTTCGAGGAGAATGGCCGCGGCCAGAAAAAGCCAATGTTGCATGCGAAGACTCCCAATCGCCCGGTCGTCCTGACAATCCATCCGTTCAATGACGTGGTGATGGTCCGCCAGGGAAAACCACTACGCAAAATGCCGCAACAGTGTGCCACGCATCACGGGGTGATTGGGTACACTGTTCGCGCCGAAAAAACCGCGACACTGCCCATGCGCGATGCAACAAGACTGCCCACCACCCCACGGCTTCAGCGGGAATATCGCACCATCGAGGGCATGCTGCAGATCTGGTGCGCGAATCACCATGACGGCGGCGCGCCTTGCCGCGACGGCCTGTGCACCGAATGCGCCGACCTGCTCGCCTACGCGGGACAACGCCTGGCGAACTGTCCCTACGGGGAAGCCAAACCCACCTGCGCGAAGTGCCCCGTGCATTGTTACGGGCGCACCCCACGGGAGCAGGTGCGCGCGGTGATGCGCTATGCCGGTCCGCGGATGCTGTGGCGCCACCCCTGGCGCACCCTGCTGCACGTGCTGGACAAGCTGCGTCCCGCCGAGCTTCCGCCGAAGCTGCGCGGACGGATCTCCCGAAAAGGCGAAACCTCAGCCCGTTCGCGTTTGAGCGAAACAAGTGGGCAGGACGCGTGAGGGAACGATGTTTCGTCGAGGGAACGGAAAGAAGACCTGGCAGCCCCGCTACCTTAGAAACCAGTCCCGAAGAACCAATCTCCTTAGACCGGAGGCTTTGCGCCCTCCCATTTCTGAGAGTTTGCTTTTCACAGGCCTTGCCGTATGTCTAGCCCACCACCGCGGGATGTCAAACGCGCGGCGGCAACCTTTCACACCAGGGCTTCCAGCGCCGCCACCAGCGCGGCGCATTCCGCGTCGGTGCCGACGGTGATGCGCAGGAACTGTTCGATGCGCGGCTGGCGGAAGTGGCGCACGATGATGGCGCGTTCGCGCAGTTTCTGCTGCAGGGCCGCGGCGTCGTGGTGCGGGTGGCGAGCGAAGACGAAGTTGGCCGCCGAGGGCAGCACCTCGAAACCCAGGCGCGCGAGTTCGGCCACCAGCCGTTCGCGCGTGCGCACGATGGCGGCGCAGGTCTGCTGGAAATACGCGCGGTCTTCCATGGCCGCCACCGCACCCGCGATGGCGAAACGATCGAGCGGGTAGGAATTGAAGCTGTTCTTGATGCGCTCCAGGCCTTCGATCAGCGCGGCGTCGCCCACGGCGAAACCCACGCGCAGCCCCGCCAGGGAGCGCGACTTCGACAGCGTCTGCACCACCAGCAGGTTGGGGTAGCGCCGCACCAGCGGGATGGCGGATTCGCCGCCGAAATCCACATAGGCCTCGTCCACCACCACCACCGAATCGCGGTTCCGTTGCAGCAGGCGCTCGATGGCGTCCACCGGCAGCAGCCGCCCCGTGGGTGCGTTGGGATTGGGGAAGATGATGCCGCCGTTGGGACGCACGTAGTCGTCCGGTTCGATGGCGAAGGCGTCGTCCAGGGGCACGGTTTCGTAAGCGATGCCGTACAGGCCGCAGTACACCGGGTAGAAGCTGTAGGTCACGTCCGGGAACAGGACCGGCTCTGCATGCTTGAGCAGTCCCTGGAACGCGTGGGCGAGCACTTCGTCGGAGCCGTTGCCCACGAACACCTGGTTCGGCGCGATGCCGTAGTAGGCCGCCACCGCCGCCTTCACGCGCTCGGCGTTAGGGTCTGGATAGAGCCGCAGCGTGTCCGCCGCCTCCGCACGCAGGGCCTCGGTGACACGCGGCGACGGGCCGTAGGGATTCTCGTTGGTGTTGAGCTTGATGAGATTGAGGATCTTCGGCTGCTCACCCGGCACGTAGGGCGTCAGGGAATGGACGACGGGGCTCCAGAAACGGCTCATGGCACTCACGGGTTCGGTGGGTCGGGCGGCGGCGATGTGCTCGCGCAAGGGCGCTATTCTGCCGCAACTCCGGCGCGCGCCAAAGCCGGATGCGCCCTCCCGGCCGCGCTATGGTTCTTTCAGGACCGCACGCGAGGGACTTGCCATGCCCGAGGCCCCTGTCCATGGCGGGCGACGCCCGTCGTTGCACGACGTCCTGGAGTGCTACGCGCAGGCCGACGCCGACACCATCGAGGCGCGCCTCACGCAACTGAAACGGGAATGGGACCTCGACCACGCCCTGGAGACCCACGCCGCCCTCGCGGGACTGGCGTCGCTGATCGTAGCCGGGGCCCGCGGGCTCACCTGGTCCTGGCTGCCGGTGACCGTGTTCGTGCTGCTCCTGCAGCAGGGCCTGCAGGGCTGGTCGCCCCCCGTGCCCCTGCTGCGCCGACTCGGCTTCCGCAGCCGCGCGGAGATCGACCAGGAGATCCTCGGACTGAGACTGCTGCGCGGCGATTTCCGCGACGTGCTCGCGCCGACAGCGCCCGCCGAACGGGTGGAACGGGTATTCCGGGTTCTCCAGGGCGGGCGCGCGATCACCATGGAACGGAATCCCGCGCCCAGCTGGCGGAAGAAGTTCCGCGACGTGCGCACGGCTGCGAGCAGGCCGCCGGTCCGTGCCGGTACCGTGATCGCCGGCGACGTGCACGCGGAGAACTTCATCGAACACGTGAAGAGCCGCTGGCCCGCGGAGGACCCGCAACTGGACAAGACCCTGCGCGCGGTCCTGGCGCACCTCAAGTGGCGTCTCTCGCCCAGCCAGGCCAAGCCGCTGTTCGAGCAATTGCCGCGCACCATCGCCAAGGCCGCCGACGGCGAGACGCCCCATGGCTATGCGTTGGGCGAACCGCCCAAGACACGCATCGACGCCGAGGAATTCTTCGACGAGATCGCCAACGAGACCGGCCTGGCGCGCAAGGAGGTGGAAAAGGCGACCCTGGCGATCTTCTCGTCCATGAAGCGCAACATCCCCTCGTCGCAGAACCGGGCCATGCGCGCCATGCTGCCCAAGGGGCTCAAGCGGGTCTGGCTGCGCGCCTGAGGCCGAGCACATGCGCCACCGCCCGGAGGATCGGCGCCGAACGCCCGCCGGCGGCTTCCTGCGCTGGCAATGGCAGCGCTGGCGGGCGGGCTTGCCCCACGAGCCTGCCAACGGCTACCGTTTCGCCGTCGCCGAACCCGATGTCGCCTTCCTGGCGGAAAACCGCCGCTGGCCCACGGTCACCTGGATAGGCCACTCCACCCTGCTGTTCCAGCTCGACGGCCTGAACCTGCTCACCGATCCGCAGTTCAGTCTCCGCGCCTCGCCCCTGCCCTTTCTCGGTCCGCGCCGCCGCGTGCCGCCCGTGCCGCCACTCGAATCGCTGCCCCACATCGACGCGGTGCTGCTGTCGCATAACCATTACGACCACCTGGACAAGGCCAGCGTACGGGCGTTGGCGCGCCAACCGGGCGGCTCGCCCCGCTTCTTCACGCCGCACGGCCTGGGGCCCTGGTTCGCACGCCAGGGCATCGGCGACGTGACGCCCATGGACTGGTGGAGCGAGACACGCTTTCGCGGGGTGCAACTGCACTGCGTGCCGGTGCGCCACTGGAGCGCGCGCACCACCTTCGATCGCGACCGCAGCCTCTGGTGCGGCTGGGTCATCCACGGTTCGTTCCAGATCCTGTTCGCGGGCGACACCGGCTATTCCACGGATTTCAGCGACATCTACCGACGTCTCGGGCCCACGGATCTGGCCGCCATTCCCATCGGCCACTACGAGCCGCGCTGGTTCATGCAGGCATCGCACGTGGATCCGGAAGAGGCGGTGCAGATCGCCAGGGACGTGCACGCCCGTCGCGCCATCGGCATCCACTGGGGCACCTTCCCCCTTTCCGACGAACCCCTGGACGAGCCACCGCGGCGGCTGCGCGTGGCGCTGGAGACGGCCGGCCTGCCCGCGGACAGCTTCGTGGTACTCGCCCGCGGCGAGACGCGTCGCCTGGACACGCTGTTGTCGGAGTCGCCGGTGGACAGTCACTGAGCGATGCGGATTGTTAGGCGCGGCGGACTGGGCTATGTTCCGCGTGCTCCAGGAAGTCCTGACCCGAAAGGTTGATGCCCAATGAACGACGAACTCGACCGCATCGAACGCGCAGTGCAACAACTGGAAGCGGAAGTGGTGGTATGCCTGCGCGAGGCCGGACGCCGGGCGGCCGAGAGCGGCGAGCGGCACGTGCTCCTGCCCGACGAGATGCTAGACGCTTTTCACGGGAGGCTCGATGCGCTGGAAGCAGGACTCTATTCCACCGACGCCAGCTCGTTGCGCATCGTCTCCGAGCAGCACGATGCGGTGCGCATCCGCATGATCTACCTGCGTGACCTGCTCGCCCCGGAAATCCCGCGCCCGTACGTGGAGGACGCACTGCAGGAATTCGCGCAACGTGCGGCCACCGCCCCGTCGGCGCCGCCCCCGTCTGCAGCCGGGCCACGCGAGGGCGGCGGTCGCGGCCTGCTCGGCGGCCTGTTCTCCCGCCGGCCCGCACGCACGCCCGAAACGCCGCCGCCGCAGCCGGCGTCGCCCCGCCCGTCCACGCCGGCGCGGGCCGCCGACGATGGACAGATGCGACTCATCTACCTGCACAAGCTCATGGAAGAGGATCGCCTGAAGCTGATCCCGCCGGCGAAGCGGCCTGCGCCGCTGCCCAGCGACGTGCGCCTGCCCGATTACATCGCCCGTTTCTCCGCCCGGGATTTCGCCGAAACCCACTTCGCCGTGCGCCGCGCGGGCGAGCCCATCGCCCGCACGCCCGAGGAACTTCGGACCAAGCTGGCGCAGCGGGAGAAGGACAAGCCTTCCTGAGTTCGCGCCCGCTCGACGCACCGTCGCGGGCCGTTCTGCCGTCATGGCGCACCGCTGCGGATCGCGAAGCCACGATTTCAAAGCGCACACAAGCCATACGGCCCTGGCCTGGCGTTTGCTTTATGCATCACGAACCCACGGCGCGGAGCTCACCATGGACACCACGGCACCGGAACTCTCACGAGACCTCGCCCGGCTCATGCTGATGATGCGCCGGATGATCAAGGAGGAGTTCGCCGTCACCGTGCCGCTCAGCGATGACGAAGCCGCCGAGGAACTCCTCGCCTTCGCGGGACGCTCCCGCAACACCCTGTTGCGCCAGATGGCGCATGAACTGGAGCGACAGCTCCATGCGCGCGGTCCCGGCAACGAAAAGCCGGTCATGGCCACCTCGCGCGGCGCCGCCGTATCACAACCGGCGCAAGATGCCGCCGCCACCGTGGCGCGCCACAGGCGCGTGTACCGGGGGAATGTAATCGACTAGGAATCTCTAGCGCCTGTGCGCCAGCAGGCGATCGAGCTGGTTGGCGAAGGCCTGGCGATCGGCGGGTGAGAGCGCCGGCGGGCCGCCCGTCTGGATGCCGCTGTCGCGCAACTGGCTCATGAAGTTGCGCATGGCCAGGCGCTCACGGATGTTGTCGGTGGTATACCGCTCGCCGCGCGGGCTGAGGGCATGGGCGCCCCGTTCGATCACCTGGGCCGCCAGCGGGATGTCCGCGGTAATCACCAGGTCGCCGGCCTGCACCTGCCCGGCGATGCGCGCATCGGCCACGTCGAAACCGGCGTCCACCTGCATGCTGCGAATGAAGCGCGAGGGCGGCGTGCGCAGGGGCTTGTTGGCGACCAGCGTGAGCATCACCTGTGTGCGTTCCGCGGCGCGGAACAGGATCTCCTTGATCACCACCGGGCACGCATCGGCATCCACCCAGATATGCATGTTCAGCCCCGCGGCCTGCGCGACCGCGTGCGCCCGCCACGCGGTGCGTCACGGGGCGGCGCCTCGCCGGGTCTGTGCTCGCGCGCGACCTTTGGCTGCTTGCGCGGTGCATCCGGCTTGTGCTCGCGCGGTTGCTGCTGCGACGACGCGCGTGGCGCCGGCGATCGCAGACGCGGTGCGGATTGGGCAGGCAGCAGGCCCTTCAGTTCCGCCTCCGTGAGATTGCGCCAATGGCCGAGCTTGAGATTGCCGAGGCGCACGTTGATGATGCGCACGCGCTGCAACCGGCGGACGTCGTAGCCGAACACCTCGCACATGCGCCGGATCTGACGGTTGAGTCCCTGGGTAAGGCTGATGCGGAACACGTTCCTGCCCATGCGCGTCACGCTGCACGGCTTGGTGCGCGTGCCGAGGATGCGCACGCCGCCCGCCATGCCGGCGAGAAACTCGTCGGTGACGGGCTTGTCCACGGTCACCACGTATTCCTTTTCGTGGTTGTGCTCCGAGTGCAGGATTTCGTTGACGATGTCACCGTTGTTGGTGAGCAGGATCAGGCCGTCGGAATCCTTGTCGAGCCGCCCGATGGGGAAGATGCGTTCAGGGTGCCCCACGAAATCGATGATATTGCCGGCCACGTGGCGCTCGGTGGTGCAGGTGATGCCGACGGGTTTGTTGAGGGCGACGTACACGGGTTTGCGCTTGGCGCCCACCACGCGCCCGTCCACGCGCACTTCGTCGCCCGCGTTCACCTGCGTGCCGAGGCCCGCGGTCGCGCCATTGACCGTCACCCGCCCCGCATCGATCCACGCGTCCGCCTCCCGCCGCGAGCAGACGCCGGTTTCGCTGATGAACTTGTTGAGTCGCATGGGGGGAGCCGAAGACGGGGACGGCGTATTGTCCGCCTGTCCCCCGTCGGGCGCAAACCTGCCGATCAATCGCAGGAGGCGTCTCCGCGCTTTTATCGGCTCACCCGGCCCGTTCACTGCCGGGTGATGGCGACCGCGACACCGTCCGCGAGGGTGTTGTCGGGGTGGGTTATGACCACCTCGCCTTGTTCCAGGCCGCTCAGCACCTGCACCTGGACGCCGCCGCGCTGGCCGATGGTGACGTTGCGGCGCTGGGCACGGCCGTCCTCGATGACGAACACCGCCCACGCGCCGTCTGCGCGGAACAGGGTGCTGGTGGGTATCTGCAGCACGTCGTCCGCCTCCCAGACGATGAAGCGCGCCTCCACGCGATAACCGTCGCCCAGACGTTCCCACTGCGCGCGGGGCGAGGTGAAATCGGCGATCACGTTCACACGCTGTTCCTCCACGCCCAGTGCCGAGATCTTGGTGAAGCCCACGGGCTCCACCCGGCGCACGCGGCCTTCCACCGCCGCGCCGCTGCCCCAGCGCTCGAACAGCACGCGCATGCCGGGGGCGATGCGCACGGCGTCGCTGGAAAGCACGTCCACCACGACCTCCAGCGCCGCCGGGTCGCCCACCTCGATGAGCGCCTGCCCGGCACCCACCAGGCCTTCGCTTTCCCGCAGCACGCGCAGCACGCTGCCGTCCACGGGCGAACTCACGGCGATGGGTTCGCCGGCCGGCGCGGTGGACGGATCGGCGTAACGCAGGGCGGTGCGCGCCGCCTCCAGGTCATGACGCGCCACCTCCACCGCGAACTCCGCCGAGCGTTCGGCGGCCTCCGCGGTCTGCTGCCGCACGCGGGCCTGATCTTCCGCCTCGCGCGACACCAGATTGGTCTCGGCGAGCTGGCGAATGCGTTGCAGTTCCCGGCGCGCGAAGTCCGCCTCGCTGGCCGCGGCCCGGGCCTGTTGCCGCGAGCGCCGCAAGGCCGCTTCGGCGGCCGCGACGCGGGCCTCCGCCGCCGCCCGCGTGCGCGGATCGAGCACGTCCGCGCGCGGCGGCTCGATCCACACCAGCGGCGCCGCCCTGGCCACCGCATCGCCCACCTTCAGCTCGATGCGCCGTGCATAGCCGGCCACCGGCGCCGAGATCACGAAGCGATCGATGACCCGCGTCCTGCCCTCCTCATCCACCGTCACCTGCAAGGGCGCGCGCCTGACCTGGGCCGCCTCCACCGGACGCGCGCGCGGCCAGTAGCCCCACACCAGCCCGGCGACGATGATCGCCAGCACCCCGGTCCAGATGATTCGTCTGCGCGTACGCGCCTGCATCATTCCCTCGTTTTCAGAACGCCGATGAGATCCAGGTGATCCAGCCGCCTGCGTACCGCGAAGGCCGACGCGGCGGCCGCCAGCAGCACCACCGTGACCGCGAAGGCATAGGTGTCCGGCTCGATAACAAGGGGCACCCGGTACAATTCGTTGTCGATGGCGCGGGCGATATACCAGCACAAGCCGTAGCCGATGGCGAGCCCCAGGGGAATGGCCGCCAGCACCAGCAGCGCCAGTTCACCCAGCAGCACGTACGAAATCTCCCCGCGCGTGAAACCGAGTACGCGCAGGCTGGCCAGTTCGCGGCTGCGCTCGGTGAGGGTGATGCGCGCGGCGTTGTAGACGATACCCAGGGCGATGATGGCGGAGAACACGCTGGCCACGAAGGTGAAGAACAGCATGGTCTCGTCCATGGTCTCGTGGAAATTCGCGATCTCGTGTTCGCGGATGCCGATGCCCGAGATGCGCGGAATCTCCTTGATGCGCGCGTAGATCTCGCCGGCATGGGCCTGATCGATGGCGAGCATGACGCCGGTGATGGCATGCCCCTCCCGCAGGATGCGGTTGAGCGCCTCCAGATTCATGTAGGTGAACGCGCCCAGCAGTTTCGGCACCACGGCCGCCACCGGCACCTGCCGCACGGGCCGATGCCCGTCGAGGAACTCCACGGTGAGGACGTCGCCGGCCTGCACGTCCAGCTGCCGGCTGAGGAAATCATTGATGACGATACCCTCCGGCGGCAGCGCCACCGGCCGCAGCGCACGCTCGTCGATCACACGCTGCAACTCGCCGCCGGGCTCGAGTCCCACCATGGCGGTGCGGTAGCGGCGGTGCCCGTGGTGCACGCGCACCGGTACCCAGCGGAACACCTCGCCGTAGTGCACGCCCGGCAGGCTCTCCAGACTGTACAACGCCCGGCGCGAGGTCGGCTCGATGAACGTGAGCGACACGTCCTCGCGCTGGCCGAGGCCGAATTGCAGGTACATGGAATGGGTGATCGAATCGCCCTGGAAGCGGCCGGTCATCAGGATGCCCACGGCGAAGGCCACGCCGATCACCGACATCAGGGACTTGTACGGCCGGTTGCCCAGGTGGCGCAGGATCATGCGGGTGGGCGCGCCCATGATCCGCTGCAGGCCCAGGCGCTCCACCAGCGTGGTGTGGTAGAGCGCCGGCGCCTCGGGTCGCATGGCCTCGGCCGGGCGCATGCGTGCCGCCGCGCGCACCGCGGCCAGCGCACCCAGCAGTCCCGCGCCCGCGCTGATGGCGAATGCGGCCAGCACGAATCCCGGCGCCACGTGGAAGTTCAGATAGGGAAGCTCGAACAGGTCGCGGTAGATGTTGCTGAACCAGTAACCCAGCACCGCACCACCCAGGACGCCGAGACCGGCCCCGCAGGCGACGATCAACAGCACCATCTGCACGTAGTGCGCGGCGATGCGGGCGTTGCCGTAGCCGAAGGCCTTGAGGGCGGCGATTTCATCGCGCTGGGTCCCGACCAGGCGATTGAGCACCACGTGCAGGAGAAAGGCCGCCACGCCCATGAAGATGGAGGGAAACACGCCCACCAGGCTGGCGAGCGTGCGCAATTCCTGCACCAGGAAACGATGGGACTGCTGGTCCTCGCGCTCGATGGCGCCGGTACCGCCATAGGGCGCGAGCAGCGTGTCCAGACGATCGATCACGTCCAGGACCTGCGCCCCCGGGGCCAGGCCCAGCACGACATGATTGAACGCCCCCTCCATGTCGTTGGCCGCGGCGAGCGGCGTGCGCGCCATCCAGAACACGCCGAAGCGCTCGTAGTCCGGAAACAGTCCGCCCGGACGCAACTGGTGGATGTACTCGGGCGACACCGCGGTGCCCACGACGACGAACTCCTTGCGGGTACCGCGGAGAACGACGGCAAGCCGGTCACCCAGGCGGAAACCGTGCGCCTCGGCGAAGGCCTCGCTCATCACGATCTCGTCGTCACGGTCCGGGTCCACACTCCGGCCGCTCATGAAATAGAGCCGGTTCAGCGGCGCCTCGCCTTCGTCGGGGATGGAGGTGATGAGGCCCGTGACCGGTTCACGGAAGCCCGGGATGTCCACGGTCACGTAGGTGACGACACGCGTGTCCACCCGCGCCACGCCCGGCAGTTCCTCGATGCGTGCGCGCAGGCTCTCGGGCGCCCGCTTGAGCGGTGCGAACACCTCGGCGAAGCGGTAATTGCGGTAGAAGCTCTCCAGGCTCAATTGCAGGGAATCGAGCGTGGTGAGAAACATCATGAAGGTGGACACGCCCGCCGCCAGCACCATGGCGATGGCCACGGCCGACCCGCGCATCTGCCAGACGTCGCGCAGCAGTTTCCATTGGAGAGCGGTCACGGTGCAGGGTGATTTCCAAAGGCGTGTGACGGAATTGTAGTGCGATCCGGGATCGGGAATTCAACGGGACCAAGGGCGTCAACAACGTCCTCGCAGGTCACGTTGCGAAGCTACGTGACACCTTCAGGCCGCGCCCACGAGAAAGAGAATGCGCTGTTGACGATGCTACGCGTCGAAGCGGAAACCGTCGGTGGTCATCACGGCCACGCAGGCGTCCACTGCATCCGGCTCGAAGAACCGCCCCTTCTGCGCGACGATCTCCCGGAGGCCCGCCTCCACGCCGATGGCGGGACGATAGGGGCGATGCGAACTCATGGCCTCGATCACGTCGGCCACGGCGAGCACGCGCGCCTCGGGACAGATGGCGTCGCCGACCAGCCCCTGCGGATAGCCGCTGCCGTCCAGGCGCTCGTGATGATGCAGGATCATTTCCGCCACCGGCCAGGGAAACTCGATGTCCTTGACGATGTCGTAGCCCACCTGCGCATGGGCCTTGATGATGCGGAACTCGGATTCGGTGAGCTTGCCCGGCCGGCTGAGGATCTCCGCAGGCACATAGATCTTGCCGATGTCATGGATCATGGCCCCGAGCCGCAGGCCCTCGATGCGCCCCTCGTCCCAACCCAGCCTGCGGGCGATGGCGCTGGCCAGGCGCGAAGTGCGCTGCTGGTGGCCTGCCGTGTACGGGTCACGCTTTTCCACCGTGGTGGCAATGGCCTGGATGGTGCCGAGCAGCGCGCGTTGCAGACGCGCCACGCTGTCGGCCAGTTCCTCCTTGGCCACATCGCGTTCCGCCAACAACCCGGCGGTGTAGGCGTCGTTGCGCCGGCACAGCAGGATGGCCTTGGCCAGATTGGCCAGCACGGGCTGAAACACGCTGGTGAGCGGCAGTTCGGTATGGGGCTGGCGCGGCGCCAGCAGGAGGATCACACCACAGTGATCGATGGGCAGGCGCACACCCACGGCGTAGGCGTTGCGCGAGCACGGCAGGTCGTGGAACAGCTCCGCACCTTCGAGCAGTTCCGGGCCGCCGCACACCAGCTTCGTCGGCAGCGTCAGCGGCTGGCCCACGAGGCCGGCCAGTTCGAAATCGCCCACGGCCGCATCCACACGCACCGTGATGTTGTCGCCCTGCGGGTCGGGCAGGTCAAGAAACGCCAGCCCCGTAGGAAAGGAGGTGTGATAGAGCAGGCGCTGCAGCGTGCGCGTGAGCAGCGGCTTCAGGCTCACCTCGCCGCCGATGATCATGGTGAGGTCGTAAAGGACCGACAGGATGTGCTCGCGGTTCACTCAGACCTCGCCCCAAAGACACGCCACCAGCGCCGCGTTGTGGAACAGCGGATAACCCCATTGCGTGGTGCTGCCGATCTCGCCCAGCGACAGCGCGCCGGCGACCTGCGCCCCGCTGAGCTGCACGAAGCTCTTCACCTCCCGCGACGCTGCTTCGATGCCCAGGTGCAGGCGCCGTCCGGCGCAGCCGAACAGCAGCAGTTCGCGATCTTTCAGTTCACCGTTCAGTTCGGTCAGGCCCTGCACCAGCGCCTCGATGGTATGCACCGAGTCCACCTCCGGCGCTTCCAGCAGCGTGAGCATGGCATTGGGCGGCACCTCGCCCACGCAAAACAGCGAGCCGTCCTCCTCCAGCGCCACCGGGATGCGCACCAGTATGACGCCGTTGGCGCGCACGATGCCGAAGGGGAAGTGCACCGCGTACTGGTAGAAATTCTCGCGATTGATTTCCACCCCGTACTGCGCGCGCGCCATTTCCTGGTAGACCTCGAACGCGGGACGCCAGTCGATCTGGAGGATGCGGTTGCCGTCCGTGGAGGTGGCGGCGGTCATCTTGGGCGGCACGCCGTAGCCGTGATGGAGGATGGCGCCCTCGTGCGGCCCGAGCAGCAGGGTGAGCACGCCGTGTTCCACCAGACGCTCGTTGTCGAACAGGCAAGGCATGGGCTGGAAGCTTTCGCTGCCCGCGTTGGCGCCCATGTAATGCACGCGGTTGGCGAGGCGCAGATAGAGTTCATCCAGCAGCGAGGCGACGTTCGGCACCATGGCGTCGAACAGCATCATGAGCGTCAGGTG
>JBFXES010000073.1:0-13300 GCA_050179875.1 Thiohalomonadaceae bacterium | reverse complement strand
GCGGCCGTCCAGCCCGGTCTCCGTGGCCACCACGCCGGTGAGGAAGTAGTCCGGCCCGCGCGCGGCCGCGTCCCGGGGCGGCGCCCGGTCCGGCTCGCGGGTAAGCAGGGCGGAGGCCAGGGCGAGTACCAGGCCGGCGAGCAGCAGGGGCAGGAGGCGGCGCATTACTGGAGGTATTTGGCCATCTGGCCGGACAGGGTGCCCTGGGCTTCCATGATCAGTTCGCACAGGTCACGGGCGGCGCCGCGGCCGCCGCCGTTGGGCGTGATCCAGTGGGCGTGGCGCTTCGCCAGGTAGTGGGCGTCCTGTACCGCCACGGCGAAGCCCACGCGCCGCATCACGGGCACGTCCACCACGTCGTCGCCCACATAGGCCACCTCGTGGGGCGACAGGCCCAGCTTGGCCATGAGTTCCTCGAAGAACGGCAGCTTTTCCACGCAACCCTGGTAGACGTGCCGGATGCCCAGGTTTTCCATGCGGTGGCGGACCACCTGGGAGGTGCGGCCGGTGATGATGGCGATCTCCACGCCCGTGGACAGCAGCATCTTCATGCCGTGGCCGTCGCGGGAATTGAACGCCTTGTACTCCTGCCCGTCATCGCCGATGAACAGGCTGCCGTCGGTCAGCACACCGTCCACGTCGAAGATGACGAGGCGAATGGCGGCGGCTTTCTGCATGAGGTCTTGCATCGGCTAGTCCCAACCTGTTTCGCGAGAATCCGGGGAAAAAGCGTTAACCACGGGGGACACGGGGAACACGGGGGGAAATCCATCAACGGTTACTTCCACCCGTAGGAGCGGCTTCAGGCCGCGATCGTCGTCGGATACCGCATCATCGCGGCCTGAGACCGCTCCTACGGAAAAAAACGGTTTCCCCGTGTTCCCCGTGTCCCCCGTGGTTAAGCTTTTTTCTTCCATGTTCGGGTTAGACCACGCCCGCGCGCAGGAGGTCGTGCATGTTGAGGGCGCCGACCAGGCGGCCGTCGGCGTCGACCACGGGCAGGGCGTTGATGCGGCGGCTGTCCATGATCTGCAGGGCCTCGGCGGCGAGCAGGCCGGGCTGTACGGTGAGGCAGCCGCGCTTCATCACTTCGCCGACCACGATGTTCTGGATGTTCACCTCGCCGTGGTCCAGCAGGCGGCGCAGGTCGCCATCGGTGAAGATGCCCGTCACGCGCCCCTCGGCGTCCACCACCACGGTCATGCCCAGGCCCTTGCGGCTCATTTCCACCAGGGCGGCGGACAGCGGCGCCGACTCGCCCACGCGCGGCACGCCCTCGCCGGTGTGCATGAGGTCGTCGATGCGCAGCAGCAGGCGCCGGCCCAGGGCGCCGGCCGGGTGGGAGAGGGCGAAGTCCTCGGCGGTGAAGCCGCGCGCCTCCAGCAGGGCCACGGCCAGGGCGTCGCCCATGGCCAGGGTCACGGTGGTGCTGGAGGTGGGGGCGAGCCCCAGCGGGCAGGCCTCCTTGGCCACGCTCACGTCCAGCACCACGTCGGCGGCCTGGCCCAGGCGCGAGCGGGGCTGGCCGGTGAGGGCCACCAGCGGCACGCCCAGGCGCTTGATGATGGGGAGGATGGTGAGGATCTCCTCGGTCTCGCCCGAGTTGGACAGGGCGAGTACCACGTCCTTGGCGGTGATCATGCCGAGGTCGCCGTGACTGGCCTCGCCCGGGTGGACGAAGAACGCCGGGGTGCCGGTGCTCGCCAGGGTGGCGGCGATCTTGCCGCCGATGTGGCCCGACTTGCCCATGCCCGTGACCACCACGCGGCCTTCGCACGCCAGCATGAAGCGGCAGGCGCGGGCGAAGCCCTCGCCGATGCGGTCCGCGAGGCTGGCGACCGCCTGCGCCTCGGTTTCGATGACGGCGCGGCCGAGTTCGCACAGCCGCTGGTTGTCGACGGTGCGGGTCATCAGGCTTCCGGATATCCGAGTTCGTTCAGGCGCGCGGCGATCTGCACGCGGGAAAGGCCCTGTCCCCTCACGGTGACCTGACCGCCCTGGATGGTGACTTGCACGTCCTCCACCCCCGGGAGTTCCTTGAGGCCCTTCTGCACGTTGGCGACACAGCCGCCGCACTTGATGTTCTTCACGGTAAACGTTTCGGTTTCCATGGCAGCTCACTCGAATCACGAATGAAAAACGGTAGATGACACGTGCCGGCCGCGAGTCCCGGCCTTCGTCGGCGGCCTATTGTCCTGAAAGCCCCCGGCCGGCGCCAGCACCGGCGCCTCGTTTTGCGCCGTGGCCGCCGCTTTTCGCCCAAGAGCCCGACACCGTGGCGCAGATTCCTCGTGTCTCCGCGGAATCCGTTGTCACGGCGTTTCCGGCGCCGCTTCCTCGTCGGGCGGCGCCTCGTCCAGTCCTTCGTCGAATTCCTCGTCGAAGATGTCGAACTCGGGCGGCGGCGGCTTGCCGTCGAAGACCAGGTTGCGGCGGTGCTGCAGATAGGCCTCGCGCGTGAACACGTAGGGGTCCAGCGCCGCCTGTTCGATCAGGCCGGTGGTGCCGAGGAGGTCGGCGCGCGTGTCCACGGCATTCACGGCCACGGCGCTCCAGTAGGTGGTGTAGTCGGGGCTGGCCTCGGCCAGCGGATCCACGTACCAGGACAATGCCGTGCCGCTGCCGTCGCGCACCGTGCTCGGACCGAGGAAGGGCAGCACCAGGTACGGTCCGGGGCTCACGCCCCAGTAGCCGAGGGTCTGGCCGAAATCCTCGTTGTGCTTGGGCAGGTCCATGGGCGTGGCCACGTCGATGAGGCCGAACAGGCCCACCGTGGTGTTCCACACGATGCGCGAGAAGTCGGACAGGGCCTGCTGGGGCTTGGCCTGGAGCACGTCGTTGATGAGCACCAGCACGTCGTCGAGGTTGGAGAAGAAGTTGCTCACGCCGGTGCTCACGAAGTCGGGCACCACGTTGTCGTAGACCTCGGCCACGGGCTTGAGCAGGTTGCGGTCCAGGGCGTCGTTGAAGCGATAGACCGAGCGGTTGAACTGTTCGTAGGGGTCGTGCTCCTCGGGCGGCGCATTCAGGGTGGCGCAGCCCGACAGCAGCAGGCCCGCGCACAACAGGGACGGGATTCGCATCAGCGCGCCTCCGTGCGGGTGGCGCCGCAGCGGGCGCAGCGCTGCTGCGTGACCAGCCGCCCCGATTTCACGTCGAAGGGCCGCTCGTTCACGATTTCCCACTTGTGGAAACCGCGCGCGCAAAGGAACTTGCCCTTGTGCCGCTCCTGGGCGGAAGGACGTTTCAATGGAACGATTTCACCCATCCGTAAACTCGCCTGGCAGTGCCCTGGGCTATCATCCGCCCTCGCGACCGCATCCAAATCCGAAAAGCATGGCACTTTACATTGCTCCCCATGGCTGGGACCACCCCGGCTGGGTCGGCGAATTCTACCCGGATGATCTCCCGCCCGCCTGGCGGCTCGCTTATTTTTTCAACGAGTTCGATGCGGTAGTGGTGCCGGCGGCGATCTGGGCCGAGGCGCCGGACCCGGCGGCGTGGTGCGAGGACAGCCCGCCCTCGGCGCGCTTTTTCATTGAACTGCCGGGGCCCGGCGCCGACGGCGCGCCCTTGCTCATCGCGGCAGAGCGGCTCGGTCCGCGGCTGGCCGGTTTCATCGCCGCGCCGGGTCTCGGGCCCGCCGACCTCGCCGGCTGGCGCGCGCGTCTGCCCCGCGGCGTGCCCGGTCCCGAAGGCCTCACGGTCGAAGTCCATGAAGGCGCCGCTCCCGATCTGCGCGCGCTGCGCGAACGCATGGCCGCGCTCGCCCGGCGCGGCGATGCCTTGCTGGTCTTCACGGGGAATCCGCCCTCCCTGGCGGCCCTGCGCGCGGCGCGCACCCTGGCGCAGCTCTTGGGCCTGCCAAGTTGACGCCGGGAATCAACTTCCCGACACTGTGCGGCGTCCCCACAAGAACAACGCATGGAAAATCCTAACAACAACGAGATGCTGGCGGAGATCCGGGGCATGCGCTTCGCGCGCGGCGCACGCGTGATCTTCGACGGCGTCGACATCGACATCCGCCGCGGCAGGATCACCGCCATCATGGGGCCGAGCGGCACCGGCAAGACCACCCTGCTGCGCCTGCTCGGTGGCCAGCTCAAGCCCCAGGCCGGCACCATCCGCATCGCCGGAAAGGACGTGCCGAAGCTGTCGACCCGCCAGCTTTACGACCTGCGCAAGCGCATGGGCATGCTGTTCCAGAGCGGCGCCCTGCTCACCGATCTGGACGTGTTTGAGAACGTGGCCTTCCCGCTGCGCGAGCACACCGATCTCCCCGAGAGCATGATCCGCGACCTGGTGCTGATGAAGCTGGAGGCCGTGGGCCTGCGCGGCGCGCGCCGGCTGATGCCCAGTCAGCTCTCGGGCGGCATGGCGCGCCGCGTGGCGCTGGCGCGCGCCATCGCCCTCGACCCCATGATGATCATGTACGACGAGCCCTTCACCGGGCAGGACCCCATTTCCATGGGCGTGCTGCTCAAGCTCATCCGCCACCTGAACGACAGCCTCGGCCTCACCAGCATCGTGGTATCCCACGACGTGGCCGAGACCGCGGCCATTTCCGATTACATCTATCTGTTGTCGGAGGGACGCGTGGTGGCCCACGGCACGCCCGAGGAACTGCAGCGTTCCTCGTCCGCCTGGGCGCAGCAGTTCCTGAAGGGCCATCCCGACGGCCCCGTGCCGTTCCATTACCCGGCGCCCGACTACGTGGACGACCTGCTCGCCGGAGGTGACCGCCCATGAGGAACCTGCTGGGCGAGCTGGGGCGCCGCGCCCTGGATTTCTTCGAGCGGCTCGGCCGCGGCCATCTGCTGCTGCTTTCCATCCTGCTGCGCCAGCCCGCGCTGGTGCCGCGTTTCGGCCTGGTGATCGCGCAGATCTACTCGGTGGGCGTGCTGTCCCTGCTCATCATCGTGGTGTCGGGCCTGTTCGTGGGCATGGTGCTGGGCCTGCAGGGCTACAACATCCTGGTGGACTTCGGCGCCGAGGAATCCCTCGGCACCATGGTGGCGCTCACGCTCATTCGCGAACTGGGGCCGGTCGTGACGGCGCTGCTGTATGCCGGTCGCGCCGGTTCCGCGCTCACCGCCGAGATTGGCCTGATGAAGGCTACCGAACAGCTCTCCGGCATGGAGATGATGGCGGTGGACCCGGTGAGCCGCGTGCTCGCCCCGCGCTTCCTGGCGGGCTTCATCAGCATGCCGCTGCTGGCCGCCATTTTCAGCGCCGTGGGCGTGCTGGGCGGTTACCTGGTGGGTGTGAGCCTGCTCGGCGTGGACGAGGGCGCCTACTGGTCGCAGATGCAGGCCAGCGTCGACCTCTGGGACGACGTGTTGAACGGCGTCATCAAGAGCGTCGTGTTCGGCATCGTGGCCACCTGGGTCGCCGTGTTCGAGGGCTACGACGCCGTGCCCACGTCGGAAGGCGTGAGCCGCGCCACCACGCGCACCGTAGTCCACACCTCCCTCGCCGTCCTCGGCCTGGATTTCATTTTGACTGCACTGATGTTTGGAGATTGACTCATGGCCAACCCGCGTACCCTGGAAGTCTGGGTCGGTGTGTTCGTGGCCCTCGGCATCGCCGCACTGTTCATGCTCGCCATGCGCGTGAGCAACCTGAGCGCGGCCCTGGACGATGGCGGCTATCTGCTCACGGCGCGTTTCGAAAACATCGCCGGCCTGAAGGAACGGGCACCCGTGACCATGGCCGGGGTGAACATCGGGCGCGTGACTAAAATTGGTTTTGATCCCCGCACGTATCAGGCGGTCGTGACCATGCGCATCAACGATCGCTTCGACAACCTGCCGCGGGACACCAGCGCGTCCATCCTCACCGCAGGACTGCTGGGCGAGAAGTACATCGGCATGGAGCCGGGCGGCTCGGACGAGGTGCTCAGGGGCGGCGACGAGATCGAACTCACCCAGTCCTCGCTGGTGCTCGAGCAGCTCATCGGCCAGTTCCTGTTCAGCAAGGCTTCGGAAGGAGGGGAGTGATGAGTCTCTGGAAGGCGTGCGCCGGCGTGATGCTGGCCATGGCGATCGCCGTTCCCGCGTGGGCGCAGGAGGCGCAGGGGCCCGAAGCGGCCCAGGCACTGGTGAAGGACACCTCGGAGAAGGTGATCGAGCGACTGCGCGAGGACCGGGAGCGCCTGAAGGCCAACCCCGATCTCATCTATCCGCTGGTGGAGGACCTGGTCCTGCCCCATTTCGATTTCGCGCGCATGTCCCAGTGGGTGTTGGGCAAGCACTGGCGCACCGCCGATGCCCGCCAGCGGGAGCGCTTCACCATCGAGTTCCGCAATCTGCTGGTGCGCACCTACGCCAAGGCGTTGCTGGAATACACCGATCAGGAGATCCAGTACCTGCCCCTGCAGGCCGAGCCCGGCGCCGATCGCGTGGTGGTCCGCACCCAGATCGTGCAGAAGGGCAGCGCCTATCCCATCCCCATCTACTACAACATGTACCGGCGCAAGGATGGCAGCTGGAAGGTGTACGACATCAGCGTCGACGGCGTGAGCCTGGTCACCAACTACCGCTCGTCCTTCGCCAGCGAGATCCGCACGGGCAGCATCGATCAGCTCATCGCCAAGCTGGAGTCCATGAACCGCCAGGGAGGGGAGGGTGGCTGAAACCCTGTTCGAGACCGTGGCCCCGGGCCGCTGCCGCGTGGTCGGCGAGATGGGCTTTGCCCAGGTCAGCGGCCTGCTGGCCGCGAGCCTGCCGGCCTTTGCCGAGGCGGGGGAGGCCCTGGAGGTGGACCTCGCGGGCGTGACAAGGGCCGACAGCGCCGGCCTCGCCCTGCTCATCGAATGGATGCGCCGCGCCCGCGGCGCCGGCAAGACCATCGTCTTCCGCGCCGTCCCCGACCAGCTCCGCGCCATCGCCCGCGTCAGCGACCTCGAGGGCATTCTCCCTGTAGAGGCCGCGGCGGGTTGAGAGATTAACCACGGGGGACACGGGGAACACGGGGCCTATCAGTGCCATAGTAGCGGCCTCAGGCCGCGATTACGGGGTCCAAAACCGGCCAATCGCGGCCTGAGGCCGCTCCTACCAATGAGAAATCCCCCGTGTTCCCCGTGTCCCCCGTGTTTGTCTTTTCAGCGGTGTCTGTTCGGACCGCCGCGCCGCGGGTTACAAACGCGGTGCCGGAGGGTATGATTTGCGGTCCCTTCAGTAAGCGGACGCGCGCGAATGGAGCCGATCGAGGTACAGAATCTCATCCAGCAGGGACTCGGCGGAGTCACCGTCCAGGTCACCGGCGACGGCAGCCATTTCGAGGCCGTGGTGATCGGCGAGATGTTCGCCGGAATGTCGCCGGTGAAGCGCCAGCAGGCGGTCTATGGCCCCATTACCGGGTACATCACCAGCGGCGCCATTCATGCCCTTTCCATCAAGGCCTACACCCCCGATGAGTGGGAAAAGGCCCGAAAGCTGAAAGTCTCCTGATTTCTTTCTTCGTGCCCGGCTGCCGCGGCGCCGGTGGGATAGCCATCGTTCTATGGACAAATTGATCATCACCGGGGGCGGTCCGCTGCATGGCGAGCTGCGCATTTCGGGCGCGAAGAATGCCGCGCTGCCCATCCTCGCCGCCACGCTGCTGGCCGACAAACCGGTGACCGTGTGCAACGTCCCGCACCTGCAGGACATCACCACCACCATGGAACTGCTCGGCCAGATGGGCGTGTACCTGGTGGTGGACGAAAAGCTCAACATCGAGGTGAACGCCGCCACCATCCGCGATTTCGTGGCGCCCTATGAGCTGGTGAAGACCATGCGCGCCTCCATCCTGGTGCTCGGGCCGCTGGTGGCGCGCTACGGCCGCGCCGAGGTCTCGCTGCCGGGCGGCTGCGCCATCGGCACCCGCCCGGTGAACCTGCACATCCAGGGGCTCCAGGCCATGGGCGCGGACATCACGGTGGAGAACGGCTATGTGAAGGCGCGCGCCGAGCGCCTGCGCGGCGCCAAGATCGTCATGGACATCGTCTCCGTGACCGGCACCGAGAACCTGCTCATGGCCGCCACCCTGGCCAAGGGCACCACGATCATCGAGAACGCCGCGCGCGAACCCGAGGTGGTGGACCTGGCCAACTGCCTCAAGGCGCTGGGTGCCCGCATCGAAGGCGCCGGCACCAGCACCATCACGGTGGAAGGCGTGGAAAACCTGAACGGCGGCCGCTATGCGGTGTTGCCCGATCGCATCGAAACGGGCACCTATCTGGTGGCCGCGGCGCTCACCGGCGGGCGCGTGAAGCTCAAGGACACCGACCCCAGCCTGCTCGACGCGGTGCTGCTCAAGCTGCGCGAGGCGGGCGCGGAGATCGAGACCGGCGAGGACTGGATTTCCCTGGACATGAAAGGCCGTCGTCCCAGGGCGGTGAGCGTGCATACCGCGCCCTATCCCGCCTTCCCCACGGACATGCAGGCGCAGTTCACTGCGCTCAACGCCGTGGCCGAGGGCACGGGGGTGATCACCGAGACCGTGTTCGAGAACCGCTTCATGCACGTGCAGGAGCTGCAGCGCATGGGCGCCGACATCCGCGTCGAGGGCAACACCGCCATCGTCAACGGCAAGCCGCGGCTCACCGCCGCGCCGGTCATGGCCACCGATCTGCGCGCCTCCGCGAGCCTGGTGCTGGCGGGTCTGGTGGCGCAAGGCGAGACCGTGGTGGATCGCATCTACCACATCGACCGCGGCTACGAGAGCATCGAAGAAAAGCTGGGCCAGCTCGGCGCGCGCATCCGCCGCGTGCCCGATCGCCTGTTCAAACGCAACGCCATGCGCGACGTGATGCCATGACGGACAAGCTCACCATCGCCCTGTCCAAGGGCCGCATTTTCAAGGAAACCCTGCCGCTGCTCGCCCATGCGGGCATCGTCCCCAAGGACGATCCGGAGACCAGCCGCAAGCTCATCCTGGACACCAACCAGGACGACGTGAAACTGGTGATCATCCGCGCCACCGACGTACCCACCTACGTAGCCTACGGCGCCGCCGACCTGGGCGTGGCCGGCAAGGACGTGCTCCTGGAGCACGGCGGCGAAGGCCTGTACGAGCCGCTCGACTTGGACATCGCGCGCTGCCGGCTCATGGTCGCCGGCCGCCCCGGGCCAGAACCGCGCGGACGCCTGCGCATTGCCACCAAGTTCGTGAACATCGCGCGCCGTTACTACGCCGAGCAGGGCAAGCAGGTGGAGGTGATCAAGCTGTACGGTTCCATGGAACTGGCGCCGCTGGTGGGCCTCGCCGATCGCATCGTGGATCTGGTGGACACCGGCAACACCCTGCGCGCCAACGGCCTCGAACCGCTGGAACACATCGCCGACATCAGCTCGCGCCTGGTGGTGAACCGCGCCGCCATGAAAATGAAACACGCCCGCGTGAAGGCCTTCATCGACGCCGTCGCCGATGCGGTCGAACAGCGCCGCGGCATGAAGGACTGAAGAAGAATAACCACGGGGGACACGGGGAACACGGGGTTAAGAAACCGGATTTCCCCGTGTCCCCCGTGTTCCCCGTGGTTAATGCTTTTTTTTTCGATTCAGGAGCACCGATGATCGCCCGACTCGATTCCCAAAGTGCCGATTTCTGGCAGAAGCTGGAGCAGTTGCTCGCCTGGGAGGGCGTGTCCGACGACAAGGTGAACGCCACGGTGCGCGAGATCCTGCATGCGGTGAAGACCCGCGGCGATGCCGCCGTGCTCGAGTACACCAACCGCTTCGATCGCATGAATGCCGCGTCCATGGCGGAACTGGAGATCCCGAAGGCGCGCCTGGCCGAGGCCTTTGCCGCCATCCCCGCTGCCCAGCGCGAGGCGCTGGAAGCCTCCGCGCGACGCGTCCGCGCCTATCACGAACACCAGAAGCAGTCCTCCTGGAGCTACACCGAGCCGGACGGCACTGTGCTCGGCCAGCAGGTGACGCCGCTGGATCGCGCGGGTTTGTACGTCCCCGGCGGCAAGGCGGCCTATCCCTCGTCGGTGCTCATGAACGCGCTGCCTGCCAAGGTGGCGGGGGTGGGCGAACTCGTGATGGTGGTGCCGACGCCGGGCGGCGAGGTGAACGAACTGGTGCTCGCCGCGGCGCACGTGTGCGGCGTGGATCGCGTGTTCGCGGTGGGCGGCGCCCAGGCCGTAGCCGCGCTCGCCTACGGCACTGAAACCATCCCGCGCGTGGACAAGATCGTCGGCCCCGGCAACATCTACGTGGCCACCGCCAAGGGCATGGTGTTCGGCACCGTGGGCATCGACATGATCGCAGGCCCGTCCGAGATTCTGGTGGTGTGCGACGGCAAGACCGCCCCGGACTGGATCGCCATGGACCTGTTCTCCCAGGCCGAGCATGACGAGGATGCGCAAGCGATCCTGGTGAGCCCCGACGGCGCGTTCCTCGATCGGGTTGCCGCCAGCATCGAAAAGCTGCTGCCCACCATGGAGCGGCGCGCCATCATCGAGAAATCCATCGGCGGCCGCGGTGCGCTCATCAAGGTGAAGGACATGGATGAAGCCGTGGCAGTGGCCAACTTCATCGCACCGGAACATCTCGAACTCTCCGTGGAAGACCCCCAGGCCATGGCCCCACGCATCCGTCACGCCGGCGCCATTTTCATGGGCCGCTACACCGCCGAGGCGGTGGGTGACTACTGCGCCGGTCCCAACCACGTGCTGCCCACTTCGCGCACGGCGCGTTTCTCCTCGCCGCTCGGCGTGTACGATTTCCAGAAGCGTTCGAGCCTGATCTTCTGCTCGGCCGAGGGCGCTGCGGCGCTGGGCAAGACCGCATCGACCCTGGCGCGCGGCGAAGGCCTCACTGCCCACGCGCGTTCCGCCGAGTACCGCCTTCCGAAACCTTGAAAAAGGGCAGGCGCTCAAGCGAGCGCCTGTGCCATCTCATCCAGCAAGGCCTGCGCCTCTGCAGGCAGCGCCGCGGCGCGCGTGCGACGCACGAGGGTGAGCAGGCGTTCATCCTCGCGGGCGAGCGCAGCGAGCGCTGACTGATCGCCCAAAAACACTTCGCGCATGCGCAAGGCCAATGCGCGCGCGGCCTCGCGTTCCGGGTCCGGCGCATCGGGCAGATCGCAAGAAGCACGAATGAGCGCGGCGAGCCGCTCGCTCCATTGCTCGCGTTCGGTCGCCTGTGCGCGCAAGGCCTCTCCGCTCGCGGACAGGTGCGGCGCCAGCGCTCGGCGGTAGTGCGCCGTGGCGAGCAGCGCGGCTCGCAACTCGTTCAGCAGCGCCTGGGTTTCAGTGCGCAGCACGGCGCGCCCGTTCGATCACGTAGGCTTCGGGCACGAACACCGGCAACGCCTCGGGCAGCACTTCGAAGCGTGCGGGCGTGTGCGCGGTGAGTTCGCCGTCCGTATCCACAGGCATGGGGTGCGCGGTGTGCAAGGTCATTTCCCTGCCGTGCAACAGCAGCACGTGTGGCGTTTCGCCGTGTCCGCCGCGGCGGATCACGGGCACCAGGCGCAGCAGCTTGAGCAGGCGCTGCGGCGGGATGCTGTACAGGAACAACTGCCTGTCGTCCACCTCGGCCTGCGCCGCCACGGGGGTGCCGCCGCCGTGATAGCGGCCGTTGCCTACCGCGATCTGGATGGCCTCCACTTCCAGGTGTTCGTTGTCGCTGTCGATGCGCGCGCGGAACGGGCGCAGGCGCATGATTTCGGTTACTGCTGCACGCGCATAGGCCAGGGCGCCGAAACGCTGTTTGAGTTCCGGCGTGACGCGCCGCGCCACACGCACGCTCAGGCCGATGCTGGCGACATTGAAGAAATACACGCCGTTCACGCGGCCCAGATCGATGCGCCGCGTACGGCCCTGCGCCACCACCTCCATGGCTTCGGCGGGGTCGAAGGGAATGAGCAGGGTGCGGGCCAGGTCGTTGGCCGTGCCCAGCGGCAGGATGCCCACCGGACGGCCGCAATCCATGAGGGCGGGCGCCGCCACGTTCAATGTGCCGTCGCCGCCGCCCACCACCACCACGTCCGCCGCCGGGCAATGCTCGCCGATCAGCTTCGGCACCTCGCGCGCGTCGGACGTGATCATGGAATCCACTGCGAACCCGCGCTCCAGCAGCCGGTTCACGGCGCTGCCCACGCCGCGGGTGCCGGCGCGGGCGCGTGTGTTGGCGACCAGCAGGGCGCGGGGCATGGCCATCCTCTGGGATACGGCTGATTTCAGTGTAGGGGAAAGCAATAACCACAGAGTCCACGGAGAAGGGAACCAATGCTTTTTCTCCGTGGTCGCTGTGGTTTTCGTGGTTAACACTCTGGATGAGCGAAGTTAATGGTGGCTGCGAGGGCAGGGCCAAGGAAAAACGCCGACTATTGCAGCGGGCCTCGAGGAGGGAGGACGGTATGCGCAGGCATGCTGTGGTCTTCGCCCTGAGTTTGCTCGTGTGGAATGGGGCATCGGCACAGTCACAGGGACCGGATACGGCGGGGCCGTTTCGCGCCACCGAACTCATCGGCAAGGAGGTGCAAAACCCGGAAGGGGAACGGCTGGGGCAGGTGCGCGAGATCGTGATCGAGGCCTCGGGGCGCGTGCGATATCTCATCGTGGCCTATGGCGGCTTCCTGCACATGGGGGACAGCCTCACCGCCGTACCGTGGGAGGTGGCGCGGCCCGCTCTCGGCAAGGATTACCTCGTGCTCGCGCTGAATCGCGAGACCTTGATGGACGCGCCCACCCTGGATCCGGAGGTCTGGCAGGGCGGAGACAAACGCTGGATGGCGCGGGTGGAACGCTACTACCGGATGCGCCGCGCCACCGCGGGCGTGGCGGACTTCGCCAGTCTGGACACGGACGCCGACGGCCAGCTCACGCCGGCCGAGGTGGATTCACTGATTTCCCTGCGCGACCGCTTCCGCATCTACGACCAGGACGGCGACGGCGTGCTCAGCCGCAGTGAATTCAGCGCCTTCGAGGCGCGCGAAGCCCGGCCCGAATAGTTCGTTCAGCGCTGCTGCAAGCGCTCGGCGCGGATCTGCTGCGCCAGTTGCTGGGTCATCAGTTGCGCCTTTTCCAGGGTTGCCGACAACTGCGCGCGTTGGGCGTCCGTGAGGGTCCCGTACTCGGCGTATACCGCCATGTCGCGCAGCGCGAAGGTGAGCAGGTTCATCACCTCGGCCAGGTCACGCATGCGCGTGGGCTCGTCCAGCCGTTCGCCGAGCAGCATGTCACCGAGCGACTGGGTGATGATGCGGGCCTGGGTCATGGCCTGCTGGAGTTCGGGGGGCGGCTGTGCCGCGCCCGCGCCGGCCCACAGCAACACCGCGCATGCCAACGCTGTCTTTCGCA
>JBFXES010000072.1:0-13343 GCA_050179875.1 Thiohalomonadaceae bacterium | reverse complement strand
GCACGCCGGGCTCCGCCGCACGGGCGGCGCGGGCCTTTACCACGTGGCGCTCGGCGGCGCGCCGCGCCGCTTCCCATTCCTCCAGGTCGATGCGGCCGTCGCGGTTGGTATCGAAGCGCGCCAGCAGGGCCGGCTGATCGCGTTTCCATTCCGCGAGCACCGCGCGCACCTCGTCACCCAGGTGGCCGCCGCTTTCGTAGGCGCCCCCGGTGGTACGGAACTCGCCGATGGCGTAGAGCGGGTCGCCCACGTCGATGCGGTTTTCGGTGAAGCGGTAACGGCCCGAGGAAAACAGCGTGCGTTTCGCCGGTGCGCCGTGCCAGAGCGAGGAACCGCCGAACCATACGTGGGACACCGAAGGCAGCACGTGGGCACCGTCCGGGTCGATGACGCATTCGCCGGTATCGTCACGCAGCAGGAACAGCGCGCCGCTGCGCTCGTCGCGCAGGGTGCGCCAGCGGGTCTGGGTATTGCCGCGGCTGTCGCGCGTGGTCACGCGCTCCTCCACGCGGCAGTGAAACCAGGTGCAGACGGTCCCCGTGAGCAGGGATACGATGGGCTCCCCGGGCAGCAGCGCCGCCTCGCCCACCAGTTCCACATAGCCTTGTGCCGCCGAGCGTATGCGCGAGGTGGGAATGTCGGCAATGACGCGTGCGCGGTGCAGTGCGCGGAAACCGAAAAACAGCGCACCCGCCGCCGCAGCGGCGATCAGGACGGCGATGAACCAGAACTCGGACGGATCCAGCGCCAGGACTTCCGCGGCGGCGCGGTCCATGGCCTCAGCGGAACAGGGCCGCCAGATCCACGTCCTTCTTTTCCTCTTCCGTGAATTCCAGCAACGGCCGTGGGCCGAAGTTGAACAGCCGCGCGACGATCACGTCGGGAAACTGCTCGATGCGCACGTTGTTGAGATTCACGCTGTCGTTGTAGAACTCACGCCGATCGGCGATGGCGTTCTCCAGGCCGCTGATGCGCGATTGCAGGTGCTGGAAGTTGTCGTTCGCCTTCAGATCGGGATAAGCCTCGGCCAGGGCGAACAGGTTGCCGAGTCCGAGGCGCAACTGGGTCTCGGCCGGGCCCAGGGCACCCACGTCGCCGCGCTCGCGGGCGGTCGCCACCGCCGAGCGCGCCTTCATGACCTTCTCCAGGGTGTCCTGCTCGTATTTCATGTACTGCTTGCACACCTCGACGAGCTTGGGCAGTTCGTCATGGCGCTGTTTCAGCAGTACGTCGATGTTGGCCCAGGCCTTGGCAACGTTGTGCTTGAGTAGCACCAGGCCGTTGTAGATGGTCACCACGTAGATGACGGCGACGAGCAGGACGGCGAGAAAGACGACTGCGGCGATGGACACGATGAACTTCCCTCGATGGATTCCGTAACTGCCGGCACCGGTCGTTGTTGCTGTTGCCCCGTTGCCTCACGGCAGCGGCGCCACTATACCACCGGGCCTTGCGCGCCGGCGCACCCGCTCACCGGGGCTGTGATGGAGTACGCGCCGGCGGGGGCGCACCGGCGCCCGTGGCCGCCGCGAACACCTCCTGGTCCACGCAGGCCTGCCATTGGCGCAGGGCGGGCAGCAGCACCTGATCGGCATAGCGGCAACCGGTGGTTTCCGGGTCCTTCTGCAACACCTTGTCGGCCGCCTCGGGCATGTGGCCGCGACCGGCGCGCAGCCAGTGCAGCAGCGGGAGATAGCCGGGCTGCCAGGCCTCCGCACCGAACACGCGCCGCAATTGCTTCAGGATGCCCATGCCCTCGAAGTCCAGGTCACCCCAGAAATGGACCGGCCAGGGGGCACTCTGGAAGTTGAACCACCAGCGCTCGAAGCGGGTCTTCGCCTCCACATTGCCGGCATAGTGCAGCACGGCGCAACCCGGCTCGCGGATGCGTGCCGCGCCGGCCTTGAAGCCCGAGGCGAACACCAGCGCAAGGCCTTCCGTGGGCATGTCGCCCGCCGCAGCGCGCACGTAGGTATCCTGGTTTTCGATGAACAACACACCCTGGATTTCCCGCGGCAGGTGCACGTCAATCACCAGCGGGCGGGGCGCAGGGTTGAGGGCCGGATAGAGTTCTTCCACCAGGGCGGCGCAACGCCGCTCCAGGAACTTCGAATCACCGAAAAAGGCGGCGGCGCTCAGTTGCCTGAGCGTGAGCCCGCGCCCCTGCAGGGTGCCGAGGCGCACGAAGCCGGCGACCACCTGTTCGGGCGTGCGTCCTTCGATGTCCAGGCGGCGCTCGCGCAGCCTGGCGCGCGCCGCCTCCGGCCAATCCGCACGGGCCGCATCCACGGCCTGGCGCCAGGCCTGCGCCTCGGGCGTGATGCGCGGGCGCAACAGCCATTCGCGCAACAGGTTCTCGCCGGACGGGTCCACTGCAAGGCGGGCGCCCACGTATTCAGGATCGCGCTCGTCACGCTGGCGCTTGAGGGTGATCTTTAGCGGGAGCCCGTGCTCGCCGAGACCGGCGATGAGCGCCCAGCGCGCGTCTGCTTCCGGTCCGAAATGAAACAGGCTCGGAAAGGACCTGGCGTCCACCGTGAAGCGCAGGGGTTCCTTGCGTGTCTCGCCCGGCTGCCGTTCCAGGCGATCCAGTACGGCATGGAGCCAGGCGAGCACTTCGGGATCGCCGTCCAGCCATTGGGGTCTTTGCTGTTTCATCGGGTCTCTCACGGCGTCCCTGCCCGTTGTTTCCCGTCATCGGACGGAGGCGATCAGCCTGCCAGAACCTCCTGCATGAAATCCAGTTCCGCCTGGTCGTACACCGCGCGGCGGTGTTTCGCCCACAGCGCCTGCACGCGCTCCTGCTCGAAGCACTTGCGGTCCACCAGCACGCGGGTGTGCAATTGGCCGCGCGGCTGGGCGCTCGGCACCTTGGCGAACACGAACTCGTGGCTGATGAGGTCCATGAACGGGCCGCACTTGCTGGTGGGCATGATGAACACCAGTTGCAGGCCGAGCGAATCGGTCAGGTAGGCGATGACCTCGCGCGAGCGGGTCTCGTCCATCTTGGAGAAGGCCTCGTCCACCAGCACCATGCGCAGGTGGTTCTGTCCCTCGGCAAAGCGGAAGGCCGAGGTGATGGCCGCGGAGCGGATGATGTAGGCCGGCGTCTCCAGCTGGCCGCCCGAGCCGGTGCCGTACTCGGACAGGGGAATGGGCGCCTTGCCCTCCACTTCCTTGAAGATCTCGTAGCGCCGGTAGTTGCGGTAGTCGGCGATGCGTTCCAGCTCGCGCAGGGCCTTGTGCTCGTCCTCGTCGAGCAGCATGGCCATGATCTCGTCGCGCACCTTCTTCGACTTGCCGCTCAGCTCCAGTTCGAACAGCGTGACTTCGTCGCCCAGGGCGGGGTTCTTCACCACCTCTTCAAAGAAGCGCCAGTAGTCGCGGTATTCGGGGATCCATTCGCTGGCGAAGCGGAAGGTCTCGCGGTCCGCGCCGAAACGGTGGTGTTGCAGCTCGCGGTTGAGCAGTTCCACCTGACGCTCGCCGTCCTTGATGGCCTGGTAGATGGCGTGGCACAGGTGGGTCACGAAGGCGTTGTTGAAGCTGGCCTTGAGCTGCGCCAGGTTATCGTGCTTCTCCACCAGGATGTTGTTCTTGAGCAGGTTGTACACCCGGTCCAGCTCGCCGCGCACGGCGCATACCTTGCCAAACAGCTCGGCGTCGTAGGCGCCGTCGAAACCGGTGTAGACGATGGCGTCGCCCGGGCGGCAGTGCTGGTTGTGCTCCTGGATGACGCCGTCCATGTGGCGTTCGGCGGCGCGCAGCCTGGTCTCGATCTCGGCGCGTTCGTTGCGCGCGCGCTTTTCGTCCAGCTCCTTCGCCTCTGCGTCCAGATGGTCGAGGCGCGCGTCCAGGTCGAAGTCGGGCCAGTCCGCGGTGATGGCGCGCAGGTTGGCCTCGCACTGCTCCACCCGTAGCTGGGTCTCTTCCTGGGCGTCGGCCAGGGCGGTGACCGCCTTGTCGGCCTCACGCAGTTGTTCCTCGAACTTGCCGCTGGCCTTGAGCAATTGTTCCTGACGTTCGCGCCACTGGCGCTCTTCCTGGCGCAGCTTGTCCAGCTTTTCTTCCAGCGCCCGGTGTTCGCCCAGATCGAGCTGGCCCAGCAGGCTTTCCAGGCGGCCCAGTTCGCGCTGCGCTGCCAGCATCCCGGCCAGGGTGTCCGCGTAGGTGCTCGGCTCCAGGCCGTCCACCGCGGCCAGCAGTTGCGCGGCTTCTTCCAGGCGCGCGTGGGCGCTTTGCCATTCGGCGGCGAGCTGCGTCAGTTCCGCACGCTTGGCGGCCAGGGCGCGCTCGCGGGCGGCGGCGCCGAATACCAGTTCGCCGTCCGGCAGGTCGCAGCGGAACATGGAATAGCCGCCGGAGCCCATGCCGTCGGCGGTGATGCCACGGGCGGTGTGGCGCAGTTCCTCGGCGCTTTCCACGCGCACCACGGTGCCGTAGTTGGCGATGAAGTAGTCGCGCGCCACGGCATGGGTGAAGGACAGCACGTGCACGATGGAATCGGTAGACGGTTTAAAACGCTCGGCATCGCGCCGCGCCTTGGAGCCCTGGATCACCCGCGCCTTGTTGTCGCGGCCCGGCATGGCGCGCACGATGCGGATGGCCTCGGCCTCGTGGTCCGGCTCCACCACGATGCCGAAGCGCGCGCCGCCCAGATAACCTTCGATGGCCGATTGCCAGCGCGGGTCGGTGACCTCCACGTGATCGCACAGCACGCGCGGGTCCACCTGCGGACACTGGGCGCGGATGGCCGCAAGGGCGCGCTCCACGTACGGCGGATAACTCACCTGGCGCGTCTCCAGGCGCTCGATCTCCTGTTCCTTCTGGCGATGCTGGGCCTTGAGCTGGTCGTGGCGCGCGCGGCGCTGCTGGCCGAGACCCGCCAGCCTGTCGCGCAGGCTCTCGCCGTTGGCGGTGCGGGTGCGCCAGTGGTCTACCAGGCGGTTGTGCAGGCGCTGGGCGATGCGCGCCTGATCCAGTTGTTGTTCCAGGGCGGAGAGATCGCCGGTGATGTCGCACTGCAACAGCGAATGCAGATCCACGTCGGCGCGGCGGCCCTTTTCCAGCGCCTCGCGTACGAGGTTGCGCGTCTCCAGGTCCGTGGCTTCGGGCAGTTCGCGGGCCAGGTCGGCCCCTTGCAGGCGTTCGGCCAGGACCTTCACGCGCGCGGCGTTCTGTTGCAGGCGGTTGTCCTGCACCAGCAGTTGCTTGCCGAGGTCGACGAGTCGTGCCTGTTCCTCGCGTCGGCGCCCCTCCAGTTCGTCCTTCTGGCGCAGGGCGTCCACGCCAAGGCGCTGCGCCTCCAGGCTGACGATGGTCTCGTGCACCTGCACGTAGCGCTGGGACGCGAGGGCAATCTCGCCGCCGTTTTCCTGGATCTGCCGGCGCAGGTCCTCCTGCACGCGCTTGGCGTGCAGGTAGTCCTGCTGGCGCACGTCATAGGCGTGCTTGGCCAGGGTGTAGTCCAGGGTGTTGAGCGCAATCCACTGATCGATGTAGTTCTGCGCCTGGGCCATGGCCCCTTCCAGCAGGCCGATGGTCTCCACCAGGCGGCGCGCCTCGCCTTCCATGGAATGGATGGTCTTGAGCTGGCTGGAGATGGAGCGTATGGCCTCGCCCAGGTCCTTGCGCTCCAGGATCTCCTCGGCCACGAACTGGTTGATGCTGCTCACCGGCTTGTAGGCCATGAAGCGCGAGAAGGCGCGCGCCGCGGCCACCGCCTCGCGCTCGCTCACCGAGTCATCGCGCCCGCGCAGGGCGGCGTAGAGGCGGCGCAGATAGGGCTTCTTGGTGTCGTAGCGCTCCACGCGGCGCTGGCCGAATTCGGCCACCAGCAGGGTCGGCAGCTTATCGAGCGGGACGATGTAACGCCCGCCCTTGTCCTCGCGCTGGAAATGGCCGAGGGTCAGCTCCGTGTCGGGCAGGATGAAGAACTGCAACTCGTCCTGACGCGCCGTGGCGTTGCTGCCGGACTGATCCAGCCAGGCGCGCACGGCGATGATGGCGGTGAAGGGCTTGGCGGTCTCGCCCTGGGTGGGATGAAACACCGCGGCGAGGTAACCGTCGGTGGGCTCCAGGCGCGCGAAACTGCCGTCGTCGCAGCCGAGCACGTAAGACGCGAGGGTGCGCACCTTCTTGCCGCCGCGCCCGCGCTGGGTGGTCTCGTCCTGGCCCGGGTTGTACTGGAACAGGTTCTCGTGGGCGGCGGTCATCACCGTCTGGATGGCATCCGCCGCCGTGGTCTTGCCCGAACCGTTGCCGCCGGAGAACAGATTGATGGGGCCCATCTCGAACTCCAGGTTCGGGATGTTGCCCCAGTTCACGAACACGAACCGCTTGAGGAACATTGTGCTTTTATCCGAGGGGTTGGACGCGGAGGGCGCGGAGGCGCGGAGGGCGCGGAGAAAAGGCGTATGACGGCTCACGGTGTACAGCGACACCGCGGCGCCCATCCTTCGGTTCCGTTCTCCAGCGGAGAACAGACGGGTCGAACGCGGAGCGCGCGGAGGCGCAGAGGGCGCGGAGAAAAGACCTTCGATGAGCGTGCACACTGACACCCCAGCTCACGTTCTTCGGTTCCATTTCGCACACAACCCCGTCCACGCACCCGCATTCAAACGTCATAACATTCATCCCCTCCGCGTCCTCCGCGCCTCCGCGTCCTCCGCGTTGTCCTCACCTGATTCCCCCTCCTCAGTCTCCGCCTCCGCCTCACCCAAGGCCGACAACGCCTCCGGCGAGACGAAGTCGACGATCATGGGATGGATACGCAGCCAGGCCTCGCCGTTTTCCAGGTCTTCGTCCTGGCGGTAGTCGATGAGGCGCAGGGTCTTGAGGCGCTGGAACAGGCGCTTGCGCTCGGTGAGTTTGTCGGGCAGGCCGCGGCCGAGGAGGTTCTTGATGGCGATGCCGAGGGCCTCCATGGATTCGGCGACGAAGCCGTGCTCGTCCACCTTGCCCTCGCGCAGGGCCTTGTCGTATTGCGCGCGCAGCACCAGCAGCAGGGCCACTTCGTTTTGCGTGAGGCGCGCGCGCAGGCTGCCGGCGAAGGCGTTGTCCTCGGCGCCGTCCATGCCGGGCAGGCGGCTGGCGGGCGGATACAGGCGCAGGTATTCGAAGCGGCGGTCGTGGTGCACGCCGATGCCCAGCATGTCCAGGTATTCGCGCGCCGCGTCCTCCACGCGCAGGAAACGGTCGTAGAGTTCGCGCTCGGTCTGGTTCTCGTCGCGGCACAGCACGCCGTAGTTCATCAGGCGCACCAGCAGTTCGCGAAATTCGTCCAGCGCCACGCCGCGCGCGGACAGGCGCTCTTCCAGGTAATCACTCAGGGACATGTTCGGCTTCCACGAGCTCGATGAGGAATTCATCGCCCTCGAAATAGTCGTTGCGATAGCGCACCCCGCCCTCTTCTTCCTTCACGCGCGTCACCTTGAAGCGGTATTCGCCGCCCGCGCCCTCGGCGCCTGCCTCGATGGCGTGGGCCAGGTAGAGCAGATCGCGCGCGTCGTTCACGGGCAGGGCCGCGGTGCTCACGCTGCCGTTGGCCGTGAGCGCCGCGGCCAGGTATTCGCGCAGGGCCTTGTTGTTGATGCTGAAGGCCTGCTCCACGGCGCGCTGGATGAACAACTGGCGGCGCGTGTCCGGGTCGTCGGCCTCGGGGCCGAACTCCTCCACGCGGGTGCTCACCACGCGCTTGCGCGGGCCGGTCTGCAGGCGCGCACCGTCCGGGTCCACGAAGCCCACGTTGAGCACCGCCAGGATGTCGCCCGCCCGCGCCAGGCGCGCGTCGAATTCCGCATCGTCCAGGGCGGCCAGGGTCTGGCAGGCATCGATGACCGCGTTGCTGCCGCTGCCGGTGAAGGTGAGCTGGCGGATGATGATGTCGGCGCGGCGGGTGAAGCCGTGCAAGGCCCGACGCAGCGCCGGCAGCATGACCTCCGCGGCGTTGTGCACGCGGCTGTCGATGCCGTCCAGGATGGTGAGGAACAGGGAGACCCGTTCGTCCTTCACCAGTTCGGGCGCGGCGCGGCGCAGTTCGCGTTCGGCGTTGGCGCGGAACTCCTTGCGCTTGCTGCGCGCCTTCTTGATGAGGTCGGCGATCTCGTCGCGGTATTTCTCCACGCTGTCCGCGGACAGGCGGATGGCCAGGTCCGGCATGAAGCGTTTTTCCATGAAATCGAAGAACTCGTCCGAGGCGCGCTGCACCAGTTGCTGGGCCTCCACCTCGCGCACCAGCTGGCGCTTGCGCTCGTCCAGTTCGGCGATGATGTCGGAGAAGTCGCTGACGATGCGCTCGGAATACTCGTAGGCATCCAGCAGGTCGTAGACCTCGCCCTTGTCCAGGAAGGACTGCAAGGCGTTGCGGGTGTTGCGGGTGTTGCGGTGGCGGGTGCGGAAACGCCCGCCGGCCAGCTCCACCATGGGCTGGGTGAACAGCCGGCCCACGCGGGAGAAGGCGTAGCTGCTCTCCAGGGTGGCCTCGTCCATGTGCTTCTCCAGCCAGCCGTGCTCCAGCAGCAGGTTCAGCACCCAGCCCGCCTGCTCCCGGTCCGAGCGGGGCGCCGCCGCCTCCTCGCCCTCGTCGTCCAGCAACGGGGTGCGGGTCAGGGTCTCCTGGAACAGCTCGATGATCTGATCGCGGTTGAAGCTGCGGGAATAGTCCGCCAGGTCGCTGAACAGCCGGGCGTACAGGGCGCGCAGGCAGGCCACCACCTGTTCGCGGTATTTGCCCGTGAGGGGGCGGAAGAAGTGCTGGCGGCCGTCGGCGAAGAACATGGGGGCGTATGGTACCCGATCGCCCGGCACCGCACCCCTAACGAATATTTCCTGTCAACACAGCAACTTGGCCAAGCCCGTCCCCGGATGGGCGCGGTCGGCGGCGAAATGGCGGCAGGCCCCACTGCGCCACAAGCTTGACAGCCGCCGCGCCAGCCATAAGCTAGTAATCAATTACTTTCGTCCGACGCTTTCCCGATGAACCGACGTCCCAAGCACCTGCCCGCCGAACAACGCCGCGAAGTGACGGTCGCGGCGGTGATCGAACTGGCCGCGGAGCAGAACCCCAGTGAAATCACCACCGCCGCCATCGCCCAGCGCATGGGCCTGACCCAGGGCGCGCTGTTTCGCCATTTTCCCAGCAAGGATGCCGTGTTGGAGGCCGTGATGCATTGGGTGGCCGCGCGCTTGCTGGCGCGGGTCGAGCGGGCCGCGGCGACCGCGCCGGATGTGCCGACCGCGCTCGAAGCCATGTTCATGGCGCACATCGAGTTCGTCACCGAGCACCCGGGGGTCCCGCGCGTGCTGTTCGGCGAGTTGCAGCGCGCCGGGGAGACTCCGGCAAAGCGCATGGCCATGGGCCTGCTCCAGCGTTACGGCAGCCAGCTCAGGACCCTCATGGCTCGCGGCAAGGAAAGCGGCCAGCTGGCGGCCGATCTCGATGAGGACAGCGCCGTCGTGCTGTTCATCGGCACCGTCCAGGGTTTGGTGATGCAGTCGCTGCTCGCCGGCGACGTCGGACGCATCCGTACCCAGGCACCCGGTGTCTTCGCCATCTATCGCCGCGGCCTCGGAGTCCAGCCATGAAGCGATTGCCCCTTCAACGACGCACTCTGGCACTCTTCGCCGTCATCGTCCCGCTGCTCGCGCTTTTCGCTCACGTCGCATTGCGCTCGGGCCCGCTGGCACCGGTACCGGTGACCGCGGTCACGGTGAAGGACGAGGCCATCGCGCCCGCCCTGTTCGGCACCGGCACCGTGGAAGCGCGGTATACCTACCGGATCGGTCCGACCTATGCCGGTCGCGTGCTGCGGCTGGACGTGCACGTGGGCGATCGGGTGAGCGCCGGACAGGTGCTCGGCGAAATGGATCCGGTCGATCTCGACGAGCGCATCCGCGCCCAGGAGGCGGGCTTGAGGCGTGCCGAGGCCGCCCTGCACGAGGCCGAGGCGCGCAGCGCCTTCGCCCAGGCGCAGGCCCGACGCTACGAGGAACTGCGCCCACGGGGTTCGGTCAGCGAGGAGATGATCGCCACCAGGGCGCAGGAACGACAGATCGCGGAGGCTGCCCTGGCCGGGGCGCGCGAGGAGATCGTCCGGTTGCGCGCCGAACGCGAGGCCTTGCTGGCACAGCGGGCGAATCTGCGCCTGACGGCCCCCGTGGACGGTCTGGTGGTAGCCCGTGACGCCGATCCCGGCACGACCGTGGTGGCCGGGCAGCCGGTGGTGGAGATCATCGACCCACGGCATTACTGGATCGATGCGCGCTTCGACCAGATCAGCGCAAACGGTCTCAGGGCCGGACTCGACGCCCAAGTGGTGTTGCGCTCACGGGCAGACGAACGCCTCCCCGGGCGGATCCTCCGCATCGAGCCGCGCGCCGATGCGATTACCGAGGAAATCCTGGCAAAGGTGGTGTTCACCGAGCCGCTTCAGGTCCTGCCGCCGCTGGGCGAATTGGCCGAGGTGACGGTGGCGCTTCCGGCATTACCCGCCGCGCCCGTCATTCCCAACGCCGCCATAAAGCGCATCGACGGTGAACTCGGGGTCTGGCTCATAACGGACGACGGCCTGGCATTCGCCCCCGTGTCCCTCGGCGCCGGCGACCTCGACGGTCGCGTCCAGGTCAGGCGCGGTTTGAGGAGCGGCGATCGGGTGGTGGTCTACAGCGGCAAGACACTGAGCGCCGGCACGCGCATCCATGTGACCGAGCGTCTCACGGGGGCCTCGCCGTGATCAGCCTCGCGGGGCGCGACATCCTGCATTCGTGGGGCAAGTTCGTCTTCACCGGCTTCGGTCTCGGGCTCCTCATAGGCGTCACCCTGGTCATGGCCGGCGTCTACCGCGGCATGGTCGATGATGCCAAGGCCCTCCTCGACAACAGCCGGGCCGACCTGTGGGTGGTGCAGAAGGACACCCTCGGCCCCTATGCCGAGTCATCGAGCGTCTATGACGATCTCTGGCGCGGCATCGCCGCCCTGCCGGGCGTGGCGCGGGCCGCCAACGTCACCTACCTCACCATGCAGGTCCGCAAGGGCGACACCGACGTCCGCGCGATGGTCAGCGGCATCGTCGCGGGCGACCCGGGCAGCCCGGGCTGGCCCCCCTATCTCGTGGCGGGGCGCCAGATCACGCGGGGGCACTACGAGGCGGTCGCCGACATCGCCACCGGTTTTCGACTGGGCGACCGCATCCGGATCCGCCGCAATGACTACACGGTGGTGGGCCTGACCCGCCGCATGGTCTCGTCCGGCGGCGATCCGATGGTGTTCATTCCGCTGAAGGATGCGCAGGAGGCGCAATTCCTCAAGGACAACGCTGCCATCCTAATGCAGCGGCGGCGGACCGCGGGAAATCCCGCGTTCAATCAACCCGCCCTGCCCGGCCTGGTCGAGGCCGTGGTCGCCGCGCAAACGGCCAACAACTTCGTCAACGCCATCCTGGTGCAGGTGAAGCGGGGCCATGCCGCGGAGGAGGTGGCAGAAACCATCCGGCGCTGGAAGCGCTTGCAGGTTTACGACCGCGTCCAGATGGAGCGGATCCTGGTCGGCAAACTCATCGCCACATCCGCGCGGCAGATCGGCATGTTCCTGGCGATACTCGCGGTGGTGAGCGCGGCCATCGTCGCCTTCATCATCTACACGCTGACCATGGACAAGATCCGCGAGATCGCCGTGCTGAAGCTGATCGGCACGCGCAACCGCACCATCGTCGCCCTGATCCTGCAGCAGGCGCTGGCCCTCGGCGTGATCGGATTCGTGGTCGGCAAGATTGCGGCCACGTTCGCGGCGCCGCTGTTTCCCAAGTATGTCCTGCTCATGCCCCTGGATTCGGTGGCCGGCTTTTTCGCGGTCATGATCATCTGTGTCCTGGCGAGCCTCATCGCCATACGCCTCGCGCTGAGCGTGGACCCGGCCGAAGCCATCGGAGGCTGACATGAGCGGCAAGGGCATCCACATCACGGGGCTGAAGAAACGCTACGGCGCGGGGGACACCGCTGTGGATGCCCTGAAGGGCATCGACATGGTCGTCGCTCCCGGCGAGGTGGTGGGACTCATCGGGCCATCGGGCTCCGGCAAGAGCACGCTGCTCAAGTGCCTGGGCGCAGTCATCGATCCGACCGCCGGGCGCATGACCCTGGGTGAGCAGGTGATCTACGACGACGGCTGGAAGGTCCATGACCTGCGCGCACTCAGGCGCGACAAGATCGGCTTCGTGTTCCAGGCCCCGTACCTCATCCCGTTCCTCGACGTCACCGATAACGTGGCGCTCCTGCCCATGCTTGCGGGTGTGCCCACGGGCGAGGCCCGCCGCAGGGCGCTGGAACTGCTCACCGCGCTGGATGTTCAGCACCGCGCCCGCGCCATGCCTTCGCAGCTCTCCGGCGGCGAACAGCAGCGCGTGGCCATCGCGCGCGGGCTGGTCAACCGTCCGCCGGTCATCCTGGCCGACGAGCCCACCGCCCCTCTCGATTCGCAGCGCGCCATGGCCGTCATCCGCATCCTCAACGACATGGCGCTCAGGTTCGAGACCGCAGTCATCGTCGTCACCCACGACGAGAAGATCATCCCCACCTTCCGGCGCATCTACCACATCCGCGACGGCGTGACTCACGAAGAGCGCGGCGAAGGAAGGGCATTGGCCTGAGGACACATCCAACCTGGAGGAGAGACGACATGCCAAATCACCTATCGCTTGGTATTGCTTTGAAGGTGGTGTTCGCATGGCTCGCCACGGCCGCCCTCGCCTGCCCCGGCGCGGCGGTGGCGGCCGATCATGCGGGCCATTCTCACGGCCCGGAGGATCATCCTGCCGGACTGACGCTGGAGCCGGGTGCCGGGCCCTGGGCCACGGATGCGGCGCTGCGCGAAGGCATGGGCCGCATCCGTGACGCAGTGGCGCAGGCGCTGACGTCCTCGGCGGAAGGCCGTCTGACGCGAGAGACCGCCGGCGCACTGGCGCGATCCATCGAAGACAACGTGGCCTACCTCGTGGCCAACTGCACGCTGACGCCACAGGCGGACGCCGCCCTGCATGTCCTGCTGGGGCAGTTGCAGCACGGTGCGCACGTGCTGCGAACCGACCCGGCGTCCCCCGAAGGTATTGCGAGTATTCATGCCGCCCTTCGGGATTATCCCCGGCACTTCTCCCATCCGGGTTGGTCGGCCCTGCCGGGCCATTGAGGTGTGGGAGAAACGGCGACCGGCCCTCGCGGGCCGGTCGCTGGGGCTCACACGGCATTCATCTTGTAGGAGAAGACATCGTCGGCGAATGCGCGGGTTTGTCAAACCGCGGCGGGTGAAAGGCATTAGCCCACCGTGTGGGCTCCTACGACGCCTTCTTCTG